>NZ_JBSSHR010000010.1:0-237532 GCF_059089345.1 Micromonospora sp. BS32 | reverse complement strand
AGGTTGTCGCCGCGACACGCCGGTCCCGCGGGCGATGACTTCCCGATCGACGCAGCGGGGGCCGGGACGCGAAGAGCGGCCGGCCCGGGTGAGGGGCGGCCGCTCTTCGGGTGGTGCGGGGCGGGTGGGTCAGCGGGGGATGCTGGCCAGGTGCTGCTTGACCTGGGTGATCGACGGGTTGGTGAGGGCGCTGCCGTCGTCGAAGCGCAGCGTCGGGACGGTCTGGTTGCCGCCGTTGACGCTCATCACGAACTCCGCGGCCTTCGGGTCCTGCTCGATGTCGACCACCTCGTACCCGATGCCCTCGCGGTCCAGCTGCGACTTCAGCCGGTGGCAGTAGCCGCACCACGGGGTGGAATACATCGTCAACATGGTCGGATCCTCCAAGGGGTCGCTGCGCCGGGTCCCGGTTCAGGCCAGGCTAACCGGTGCAACATCAGCCGGAGCTGAGATGATTCCTCGCTGTGGTGGTTCACTCAGCGGCGGAACTCGTGCTCGCCGGGCTGGATCCGGAGCAGCGGTCAGCGGTGACCGCCCCGGCCGGCCCGGTCTGCATCCTGGCCGGCGCCGGCACCGGCAAGACCCGCGCGGTGACCTCCCGGATCGCCCACCGCGCCCTGACCGGCGAGATCTCCGCCCGGCACGTGCTGGCGGTCACCTTCACCGCCCGGGCCGCCGCCGAGATGCGCAGCCGTCTCACCGTGCTGGGGGCGCAGGGCGTGCAGGCACGCACGTTCCACGCCGCCGCGCTGCGCCAGGTGCGCTACTTCGCGCCCCGGTTGCTGGAGGGGCGCGCCATGCCCGAGCTGCTGGACAGCAAGGTCCGGGTGGTCACCCTGGCCGCCGCCAAGGTGGGCCTGCGGGCCGACCGGGCCGCCGCCCGTGACCTGGCCGGCGAGATCGAGTGGGCCAAGTCGTCGCTGGTCGAGCCGGGGGAGTACGTGGTCGCCGCGGCCAAGGCGCTGCGCGAGACGCCGCACGACCCGGCCAAGGTGGCCGAGGTCTTCGCCGCGTACGAGCGGCTCAAGCGGTCCAGCGGAGTGATCGACTTCGAGGACATGCTGCGCGCCGCCGTCTGGGGCATCGAGGAGCACCGGGACGTCGCCGAGCAGGTCCGCGGCCAGTACCGGCACTTCGTCGTCGACGAGTACCAGGACGTCAACCCGTTGCAGCAGCGGCTGCTGGAGGCGTGGCTCGGTGGCCGGGACGACCTCACCGTGGTCGGCGACGCCAGCCAGACCATCTACTCGTTCACCGGGGCCACCTCGTCGTACCTGGTCGACTTCCCGCGCCGGTACCGGGGCGCGACGGTGGTCCGGCTGGTCCGCGACTACCGCTCCACCCCGCAGGTGGTCGGGCTGGCCAACGCGGTGATCAGCCAGGCCCGGGGCGCCGAAGCCCGGCTCCGGTTGGAGCTGCACGGGCAGCGCCCGCCCGGCCCCGAGCCGGAGCTGCGGATCTTCACCGACGAGCCGGCCGAGGCGAACGCCGTCGCGGCCCGCTGCCGGACGCTGGTCGACGGGGGCACCCCGGCGAAGGAGATCGCCGTGCTGTTCCGGATCAACGCGCAGTCCGAGGCGTACGAGAAGGCGCTCACCGAGGCCGGCGTGCCGTACGTGGTGCAGGGCGCGGAGCGCTTCTTCGAGCGGGCCGAGGTGCGCCAGGCGATGGTCGCGCTACGCGCCGCCACCCGGTCGATCCCGGGGGAGACCCCGCTGCCGACCGCCGTGCGGGAGGCGCTCACGGCCGTCGGCTGGGCGCCGGACGCCGCCCCGCCCGGGGGCGCCGCCCGGGAGCGCTGGGAGGCACTCGCCGCGCTGGTCCAGCTCGCCGAGGAGTACGCGGCCACGCCGGAGGTCCTCCCGATCGGCGAGGCGGCGTCGGTGGAGCGCCCGGTCACCCTGTCGGACTTCAACGAGGAGCTGGCCCGCCGCGCCACCCAGCAGCACGTGCCCACGGTCGACGGGGTGACGCTGGCGTCGCTGCACTCGGCCAAGGGCCTGGAGTGGGACGCGGTCTTCCTGGTCGGGCTCTCCGAGGGCACGCTGCCCACCTCGTACGCCCGCACCCCGGAGCAGGTGGAGGAGGAGCGCCGGCTGCTGTACGTCGGGGTGACCCGGGCCCGGGAGTGGCTCTGGCTGTCGTACGCCTCGGCCCGCTCGCCGGGCGGTCGGGCCCGGCGGCCGTCCCGTTTCCTGCCTCAGCTGGACCGCTCGGGCGGTGGCGAGCGGGCCGGCGCGAGCGCGGCGAAACGCACCGCCCCCCGGCGGCCGGCCACCCAGGTGGTCTCCTGTCGGATCTGCGGCGCGACCCTGCTCGCCGGCCCGGACCGCAAGCTCGGCCGGTGCCCGACCTGCCCGTCCGACATCGACGAGGCCCTGTACGAGCGGCTGCGCGACTGGCGGGCCCGGGTGGCCGGCGCGCAGAAGGTGCCGGCGTACGTGGTCTTCACCGACGCCACCCTCACCGCGCTGGCGGAACGGCGCCCGGGCCGGGTCGAGGAGCTGATCGCGATCGCCGGGATCGGCCCCCGCAAGCTCGGCCTCTACGGGGACGCGGTGCTGGCCCTGGTGAGCGGCGCGGCGGTGGACGAGATCTGCCCGGAGAAAACTTTCGAAATCTCGTCGTAAATTCGTTTGCCCTCGCCCCCAGGCGAGGAATAGCCTCAGGACACACCTGAGGGAGCGGCGCCATTTCGGCTGCTCACAGGGGTTAAGTCCGAGTCGGCACGAGGAACGTGAGGGAGGTGGCACCCGTGGAGATCTTCACCTATGAGCGTCCGGCGGCGATGCCAGCTGCCTGCGCTCCGCTGTCGGCTGTTCGGGTGGTCCTTGCTGCCACGCGACCGTCGGTTCCGCAGGTGCACCAGGTCCAGGTTCAGGCCGAGCTGAACCTGTCCGTCGCGCCGACCGGAGTCGAGGCCACCAGTGGCTTCACGGGCATGGGCATCGGCGGCGCCAAGAAGCGGCTGGATGTCCGCGGCGTTCCACCTCGAGGGAGACCGGTCTGATTACCAGACCACCGGCTCACCTCGAGGCCGCGGAACCCGTACACCGGGATCCGCGGCCTCAGTTTTTTGTCCCGCCCTAGTACGTCGGAAATGCGATCCACAAGATCGAAGTGAGAGAGAGGTGACCGGGCGATGAGTCTGGCGTTGGCCCCACTCGACGTGAGCGTCGAGGTGGAGGCGAACCTGCCCTGCCGGAAGTTCGACCCCGACCTGTGGTTCTCCGACCAGCCCGCCGAGCTGGAGTTGGCCAAGTCGCTCTGCGGGGACTGCCCGCTGCGCGTCGAGTGCCTCGCCGGTGCGGTGGAGCGGGCCGAGCCCTGGGGCGTCTGGGGCGGCGAGATCTTCGAGCGTGGCGCGGTCGTCCCGCGCAAGCGGCCCCGTGGCCGTCCGCGCAAGGAGGACCTCGCCCGTGACGCCGAGCTTCGGGTCGAGGCCGAGGCGCGACTGGTGGCCAGTGGTGTGGCCAGCTCGCGCTGCGCGGTCCGACTGGCAGCCTGACAACTTCCCGATCCAACCGTCCCCGCCGGTGTCCACCGGCCGCGAGAAAGCTGAAACCGATGTTGGTTCTTCCGAACGGAACTGAGATGCAACTACTCCACGAAGCGTTGTCCCGGGCTCGAATGCGCCGGCCTCAGGCCGGTCGTACCACCACGAGCACTGAGGCGCACCGTTCCGCCCTTACCGTCGCGATGAAGTCCCGCGGCCAGTCGGCCCGCGACCTGGGCGTTCTCTAGATCCCTACCGATACGCGGGGGCGGTGACCGAAATCCGGTCACCGCCCCCGCGGCGTTGTTCGGGCCGGTCAGGCCACCGGCGCGAAGCCGGGCAGCCAGCGTTCCAGGATCCCCCGGTACGGCGCCTTCGCCTCCAACTGGCAGAGCACCCCGATCGACCCCAGCGTCACCCGGTGGATCATCAGGTACGACGGGGGCAGGTTGAGCTGACGGCTGAGCTGGTAGGTCGGCGACTTCGGGCTGGCCAGCCGGGCCGCCTCGGAGCGCAGCCAGGCCCGGGTGAAGCGGAATTCCTCGGCGGCGATCGGTTCCAGCATCGGACGGAGGAAGTCGAGCACCGCCTGGGCGTCGATCGGCTCGGTGGGGCTGACGAAGCCCTCCTCCCGCAGGCCGGCCACCACCTCGTCCGCGTCGCCACGCAGCGCCAGCCCGGCGATTCGACCGATCGGCTCGGGGGTGCCCTCGGGCATCCGGGCCACCGCGCCGAAGTCGATCACGCCGAGCCGGCCGTCCGGCAGCAGCCGGAAGTTGCCCGGGTGCGGGTCGGCGTGCAGCAGCCCGGCCCGGGGTGGCGCGGACAGGTGCAGGGTGGCCATCAGCCGCCCGGCCGCGTCCCGCTGCTCCTCGGTGCCCTCCCGGATGATGTCGGCCAGCGGCGTCCCCTCGATCCACTCGGTGACCAGCACCCGGGGCGAGGCGGAGAGCACCGCCGGGATGAAGATCTCCGGGTCGTCGGCGTACGCGGCGGCGAAGGCGCGCTGCGACTCGGCCTCGAGTTCGTAGTCCAGCTCCTCGGTGATCCGCTCCCGCAGCTCCACCAGGAGCGGCTTGACGTCCAGGCCGGGCTGGATCGCGCGGAACATCCCGCCGAGCCGGGAGAGCTGCTTGAGATCGGAGAGCAGGGCCTCGCCCGCGCCCGGGTACTGGATCTTGACGGCCGCCGTCCGGCTCTCGCCGGTCTCCGGGTCGCGCCAGACCGCCCGGTGCACCTGGCCGATGCTCGCCGCCGCGGCCGGGGTGTCGTTGAACTCCACGAACCGGTCCCGCCAGTCCGGCCCGAGCTGCTCGGCCAGCACCTTGTGCACGGACGCGACGGGCAGCGGCGGCGCGGCCTCCTGGAGCTTGGTCAACGCCTGCCGGTACGGCGCGGCGATCTCGTCGGGCAGCGCCGCCTCGAAGACCGACAGCGCCTGCCCGAACTTCATCGCACCGCCCTTGAGCTGCCCGAGCACGCTGAACAGCTGCTCGGCGGTGCGTTGCTGGATCTCGGCGGAGATCACGTCGGAGGCGAGCCCGGTGACGCGCTTACCCATGCCGAGGACGGTCCGCCCGGCGAAGCCGAGCGGCAGAGCGGCGAGCTTGGCGGTCCGGGACACGGCCCGGCGCGGGATGTCGGTCACCCGGCCATTGTTACCGACGCAAGGGTGCCGCTGCTGCTCTCAGGCCGGGCTCGACCCAGGCTTCCCCCCTCAGCGCCGCCCGCCGGAGCAACCGCAGGAGGAGTGCGGGGGCCAGACCCGTCGGCGGAACCGGCCGGCCGAGCCGACCTCCACCGCGCAGCCGAGCGTCTCCGGGGTGGCGCCGTCGAGGTGGGCCAGCGCCTCCGCGACCGCGTAGCCGACGGCGGCCAGCAGGGTGGCCGTGGCGCACGCCTGGTCGGCCGGATCCGCCGCGAGCTGGGCGGCGAGCGCCGGCCAGGCCGGGTCCCGGTCGACCCGGTGCAGGTCCAGGCAGTGCAGGCAGGGCCCGACCGGCGGCCGGACCAGCGGCCCGATCACCGGTACGCCCTCGCGCAGGCCGAGCAGCAGGTGCGGTTGGCGACGCTGGGCGTGACCGGCGGCGAGCAGGGCGGCCGGCCGGTCCGTGCCGAGGTGGACCACCAGCTCCACCCGGCCCCGTCCGGGCGGGCGGGTCCGCGTACCGGGGGCGACGCGGTCGATCGCGGCCCGGACGGCGGTCGCCAGCGGCCGCCCGACGTCGGCCGCCGCGAGGCCGGTGCCGACCAGGTCGGCAGCGCGGACCGGGCCGGTCAGCTCGGGGGCCACCTGTCCCACCCCGGCCTGGGCCAGCGCGACGGCGACGGGTGCGCCGAGCAGGCCGGCGCCGGTCACCGTCACCCGGGCGGCCCGCCGCCGGCGCAGCACCTGGGCCGGAGTGCCGGGCAGCGCGGGCGCCGTCAGGGCGAGCGCCCCGGCCTCCGCGGCGAGCCGGGCCCGCGCCGGGCCGGCCAGGTCGCGGGGGAGCAGCGTGTGCGCGGGTACGACCAGCCCGGCCGCGCGGAGCGTGTCGAGCAGGCTGCGGGCGGCCTCCGGGCCGATCTCGGCGCGCGCCGCCTGGGCCAGCACGCCTCGTTCGCTGCGGCTGCCGTCGAGCAGGTCGAGCAGTCGGGCGGCGCGCGGGTCGGCCACCTCCAGCAGGACGGCGCGGCCCGGTTCCAGGCCGAGTTGGAGGGTGTGCCGGTCCCGCCAGAGCCGGGCCAGCCCGGGCAGCAGGGTCGGGCGGGGCGGCGCGGCGGGAAGCGACGGCGTACGGCTCATGACGACGAATCGTGACCGAGTCCCTGCTCTCCGTCGATCGTTGTCCACAGGTGCGCGGTCGGCTGTCCAGCGTTGTCCACAGGAAAACGCGGGTTATCCACAGCCCGTCGAAGGCGGTGTCGCGCAGCCGACAGGGCGGTTCGCCCCGGATGCGAACGGGGGAGGGGTGGCCTGTCTGGCCACCCCTCCCCCGAAGTCCGAACGGGTCAGACCTTCGCCTTGCCCAGGATGCGGTTCACTGTTGTGCCGCATACCGGGCACTTGCCCTTCGCCATGTTCATTCCGGTCTTCGAGACCTCGATGTGCCCCTCGAAGTCCCGCTTCTCCTTGCACTTCACGCAGTAACCGTTGTAGGTCGTCTGGGCCTGGTCGGCCACGATAGCCCTCCTCGTCTCGTCCGCCGGGCACGTCAGCCTGGCGGGTCTCCCGGCGGCGGGCCACGCGGGGCGCCGGCGCTGGGCCTTCTCCGCGGCCACCCACGTGACCGCTGGTTGGCGGACCCTACCCAGCTCTGGGCAGTTCCATGTCAGCTGTGCATCGACACTGTGAGGAAGTCGACGTCGAGAGTGTGCATCCCGAAATAGGCGGGATAAGTGAGTTTGCCGGGGACACGCCGCATGAAGCCGTTCAGACGACCCCGAGCGGGGGTCGAGCGGCGTTCGAGCGGGAGATCACCTACGGTGGTCTGGTAAGCGGCACGGATGCTCGCGATCGCCACGAAGGGTGATCGGGCCTGGCCCGCATGGTCACCCGCAGTTTTTTTCGGACGCCCGGCGACCAACCATCACTTTCCGGGCGCGCGTCGGGGTGTTGACTCTTGCGGACCCCTGGTCAGTACGCATTAGCTTTCCCTCGTGGCAGGAAAGCACGGCTGCGCGGCCCACTGATGGCAGCGCAGCGGAAGCCGGTCGTCGAGGTACGGCGCAGTCAGCGCCGGCGACGCACGGTGTCCGCCTACCGCGACGGCGAACGGGTCGTGGTGCTCATCCCGGACCAGTTCTCCCGCGCCGAGGAGAGCGAGTGGGTCGACCGTATGCTGGCCCGGCTCGCCGCCCGTGAGGGGCGGCTGGCCCGCTCCGACACCGAGCTGCTCGACCGCGCCCTGCGTCTGATCGGCCTGTATCTCGCCGAGCACGGCCGCGAGGCCCTGCCGAGCAGCGTCCGGTGGGTAACCAACCAGAACGGCCGCTGGGGTTCCTGCACCCCGGCCGACCGCACCATCCGGATCTCGCACCGCCTCCAGGACATGCCCGACTGGGTGCTCGACTACGTCCTGCTGCACGAGCTGGCCCACCTCATCGTGCCCAGCCACAACGCCCGGTTCTGGGCGCTGGTCGGCCGCTACCCGAAGACCGAGCGGGCCCGCGGCTACCTGGAGGGCGTCGCCGCCGCCTCCGCCGTCCCGGTCCCCGGCTGACCCGGCCCTCCGCCGTCCCGGTCCCCGGCTGACCCGGTCCTCGGCTGACCCGGTCCTCGGCTTGTCCGGTCCCCGTACGTCCGCGGCGCCGCCGCGCCCCCGCCGGGCGGTGCGTCGCGCGGGGCGGGCCGCACCGGTGGGCGGGGCGGCGCACTAGGGTCGGGGGCGTGGCTCGACGTGTGGTGGTGGCGTTGCTCGGCCCGGTGGCCTGGTCGCCGCCGGGCATCGACCCGGTGCGCTGGCGCACGGCGTTGGCCGAGGACGTGGTCGACCTGCTCGCCACGCTCAGCGAGGTGGAGACGGCGGTGGCGGTGACCCCGGCCGACCGCTGGCTCGCCGACGCGGTGGTCTGGCCGGGAACCGCCGTCCACGAGGTGGCCGAGCCGACCGTCAACGCCGTGCTGGCCGCCGTGACCGATCACGACCAGGCGGCGGTCGTCGCCGCCGACGCCCCGGACCTGCCCGGGCTCACCCTCGGCAAGCTGCTCCGGCCGCTCACCACCCGGCCCGTCGCGGTCGCGCCGGTCGAGGGCGCCGGCCCCGGGCTGCTGGGGGTGGCCGTCCGGCTCCCGGTGCCCGCCTGGCTGCCGCCGGTCGACCTGGACGCGGGGCTGCCCGCAGACGTCCGCCGCGCGGCCCCGGAACCGGGCGACGTCGCGGTGACGGCTCCCTGGCGGCGGCTGCGCGGGCCGGCCGACCTGGCCGCCCTCGACCCGGCCGTCGAGGGCTGGGAGGCCACCCGCGCCCTGCTCTCCGCCCGCCCCCACTGACCGCCGCCGACCCCGACCTGCCCCCGACCCGGCGCGATCCCGCACTTCGGGCAGACCGCCGGCCGGGCCGCGGGTGATGCGCGGGCCCGGCCGGGGTGGGGTACGTCAGGACTTGTCGGGGCCGTCCGGGTCGGGCTGGGCATCGCCGCCCGGCGCCTGCTCCTCCGGGCCGCCAGGGGCGGTGAAGTCGAAGGTGGCCAGCTCGTCGTCGAGGTCGGCGCGAGCGGTGGCGAACGCCACCGGGTCGGCGAAGTCCTCGTCCGAGGGGAGCAGGTCCGGGTGACCCCAGATCGCGTCCCTGCCGGCGATGCCCCGGTGCTCGGTGAGTGCCGCCCAGAGTGCGGACGCCTCGCGCAGCCGGCGGGGCCGCAGCTCCAGGCCGACCAGGGCGGCGAAGGTCTGCTCGGCGGGGCCGCCGGCCGCCCGGCGACGCCGGAACGCCTCGCCGAGGCGTACCACGTTGGGCAGCCGGTCGGCGGCGGCGTTGTCGACCACGTGGCAGACCCAGCCCTCGACCAGCGCCAGCACCGTCTCCAGTCGGGCCAGTGAGGCCTTCTGCGCCGGGGTGTCCTCCGGCGTGAAGATGCCCTCCAGGGCGATCGCCTGCATCGACTCCGGGTCGGTCGGGTCGACCCGGCCCATCGCCTCCTCGATCGCCTCCCGGTTGACCCGGATGCCCGAGGCGTAGTTCTCCACCGCGGTCAGCACGTGCCCGCGCAGCCACGGGACGTGCTCGAAGAGCCGCTGGTGGGCCGCCTCGCGCAGGGCCACGTAGAGACGGACCTCGTCCTCGGGCAGCTCCAGGCCCTCGCCGTACACCCGGATGTTGGCCGGGATGAGCGCGGCCGTGCCGGCCGGCCCCAGCGGCAGGCCGATGTCGCCGGCGGAGAGCACCTCCGCGGCGAGCTGACCGAGCGCCTGGCCGAGCTGGCCGCCGAAGAGCGCCCCGCCCAGGGTGGCGACCATCGACTGCATCGGGCCGAGCTGGGCGCGCGCCTCCGGCGGCACCAGGTCACCCATCGCGTTGACCATGCGGCTGGCCACCGGGTCGCAGAGCTTGCGCCAGACGTCCAGCGTCTTGTAGATCCACTCGTTGCGGTTCCAGGCCACCGAGGTGCGAATGCCGGTGGGCCAGGCCGACGCCGGCTCCAGCCAGAGGTCGGCCAGGCGCAGCGCCTCCTCGACGGCGTGCCGCTCGTAGGGCGACGCCATCGGGTCGCCGGTGGCGGCGAGCTGACTGGCGGCCACCTGCCGGGCCAGGTCCCAGTTCACCGGCCCGCTGCCCGGCGCGGAGAGCAGGTGCTGCAACTGCGACATGAACTGCTGCATCTGCGCGGGATCGTTGGGGTCTGGTGGTTGCCCACCCGGAAGCGCGAAACCGAACGGAATATCAGGCACGAGGTCTACGGTACGCGCGCCGCACCCCAGGTCGCCGCCGTCGGCGTTGCGCTGAGGGCGAAGTCGGCGTCGGCCCGCCGGTGCGCCGGGCCCCGATCGGTACGCTCTGCCGCATGAGACGTCGCGGCGTGACCGTCCTCCTCGGTGCTCTGCTCACCACCCTGCTGAGCATCGGCGTGCTCGGCGCGCCCATCCCGTACGTGGTGCTCGGCCCCGGGCCGACGGTCAACACCCTGGGCACCTCGGACGGCAAGGAGGTCATCCAGGTCACCGGCCGGTCGACGTCCACCTCCGCCGGCCAGCTGCGGATGACCACGGTCGGCGTGCAGCCCACGGTCAAGCTGCGGGCGGCACTGGCCGGCTGGTTCTCGAAGGACGAGGCGGTGGTGCCGCGCGAGCTGGTCTACCCGCCCGGGGAGAGCCAGGAGGAGGTGGAGAAGCGCAACGCCGAGGACTTCGAGAACTCCCAGACCAGCGCAGAGACCGCCGCGCTCGTGGAACTGGGGTACCCGGTGCAGGTGGTGGCGAAGGAGGTGGCCACCGACGGCCCGGCCAACGGGTTGCTCAAGGCGGGTGACGTGATCACGGACGTCGACGGGACGAAGGTGACCACCGCGACCAAGCTGGTCGAGCTGGTCCGGGGCAAGCCGGCCGGCACCGCCCTGAAGATCGGCTACACCCGCGACGGCGTGCCCGGCACCGCCACGGTCACCAGCCGCGAGCAGGACGGCCGGCCGCGGATCGGGCTGGTGCCCGAGCAGCGGCAGCCGCACCCGTTCACCCTCCGGATCGACCTGAACAACATCGGCGGCCCGAGCGCCGGGCTGATGTTCGCCCTCGGCATCGTCGACAAGCTCGAACCGGCCGACCTCACCGGCGGGAAGGTCGTCGCCGGCACCGGCACCATCGACGACGAGGGCCGGGTCGGCCCGATCGGTGGCATCGCCCAGAAGCTCGTCGGAGCGAAGCAGGCCGGCGCCAAGGTCTTCCTGGTACCGGCGGACAACTGCGCCGAGGCGGTCCGCAACCCGCAGCCCGACCTGCCGCTGCTGAAGGTCGGCTCGCTGGACGAGGCGCTGACCGCGCTGGAGATGTTGCGCGCCGGGGGACAGCCGACCCGCTGCTGACCGGGGCCCTTCCGGCCGGCTCCGCGCAGGCGGCATGACCTTGATCCGACACGTTCAGGAATACCCCGTACTCTGAGTGCCTGTCCGGAGCCGATCACATCGAGCGTGCGGAGCCAACAGTGGTCATGCGTAGCAGCCCCCTGCCGAGGATGAGTCGGCGCGGACGCGTCACCATCGGGGTCCTGGTCGGGGTGTTCGTGCTCTTCACCCTGCTCGGCTGGGGTGTACAGGCGTGGACGGACTGGCTCTGGTTCTCCGAGGTCCGTTACACCCAGGTCTTCACCGGGGTGCTGCTCACCCGGCTGATGCTCTTCCTCGCCGTCGGTCTCGGCATGGCCGCATTCGTCGGGCTGAACCTGTGGCTGGCGTACCGGCTGCGGCCGGCGTTGCGGCCGCACTCGCTGGAACAGGCCACCCTCGAGCGGTACCGGATGCTGATCGGCCCCCGGATCGGCACCTGGATCGGCCTGACCGCCGCGGTCCTCGGCCTCTTCGCCGGGCTCTCCGCGCAGAGCCGGTGGAACCAGTGGCTGCTCTTCCGCAACGGCGGCGACTTCGGCGTGAAGGACCCCGAGTTCGGCGTCGACGTCGGCTTCTACGTCTTCCAGTTGCCCTTCTGGCGCTACCTGCTCGGGGTCGGCTTCACCGCGGTGGTGCTCGCCCTGCTCGGCGCCCTGGCGGTGCACTACGTCTTCGGCGGCGTGCGGCTCCAGGGCGTCGGCGATCGGATGACCAACGCCGCGCGGGCCCACCTGAGCACGCTCGTCGCGGTCTTCGTCCTGCTCAAGGCCATCGCGTACGTGCTGGACCGGCGGGCGATGCTGCTGGAGTACAACGAGGGCGCGAAGCTGTACGGCGCCGGCTACGCCGACGTCAACGCGCTGCTGCCGGCCAAGGAGATCCTGGCCTACATCTCGATCGTGGTGGCCATCGCGATCATCGTGTTCTCCAACGCGGTGATGCGGAACCTGGTCTGGCCGGGCATCGCGCTGGCCCTGCTCGGCGTCTCCGCCGTCGCCATCGGCGGCATCTACCCGTGGGCGGTGCAGACCTTCGAGGTCAAGCCGAGCGCGCGGGACAAGGAGGCGCCGTACATCAACCGGAGCATCGAGGCGACCCGGGCCGCGTTCAGCCTGGGCGGCACGAAGACCACCGGGTACGCGGCCAGCAACCTCACCCCGCCGGCGAGCCTGGCCACCGACACCTCGGTGGTGCCGAACGTCCGGCTGCTCGACCCGCAGCTGGTCTCCGAGACGTACACCCAGCTCCAGCAGGTCCGTGGTTTCTACGACTTCGGCCCGAAGCTGGACATCGACCGGTACGCGGTGGCGAACAAGACCTCCGACTACGTGGTCGGTGTCCGTGAGATCAACTACGGCGAGCTGCCCAACAACAACTGGATCAACCGGCACACGGTCTACACCCACGGGTACGGCCTCGTGGGCGCCCCGGCCAACCAGGTGGTCTGCGGCGGTCAGCCGTACTTCGTCTCCGGCTTCCTCGGCGAGAAGGCGCAGGAGGCGTGCTCCTCCCAGGCCGAGCAGATCCCCGCCAGCCAGCCGCGGATCTACTACGGCGAGCGGATGGAGGCCGACGACTACGCGATCGTCGGCCAGACCGCCAAGGACAAGAACGCCGAGTTCGACCGGCCCACCCCGACCACCGGTGGCGAGCAGTACTACACGTACACCGGTGAGGGCGGCGTCGAGATCGGCTCGTTCGCCCGCAGGCTGCTCTACTCGATCAAGGAGCAGGAGTCGAACTTCCTGCTCTCCGGGGCGGTCAACGACAACTCCAAGCTGCTGTACGTGCGCAACCCCCGGGACCGGGTGGAGAAGGTCGCGCCGTTCCTCACCCTCGACGGCGACCCGTACCCGGCGGTGGTGGGCGGGCGGATCCAGTGGATCGTCGACGGCTACACCACGGCCGCGACCTACCCGTACGCCGAGCGGATCAACCTCCAGCAGGAGACCACCGACGAGCTGACCAACCGGGGCACCTTCCAGCTGGCCCGGGAGAACGTCAACTACATGCGCAACTCGGTGAAGGCGACCGTCGACGCGTACGACGGCACCGTCCGGCTCTACGAGTTCGACGACAACGACCCGGTGCTCAAGGCGTGGAACAAGGCGTTCGGCGGCGACCTGGTGCTGCCGAAGAGCGCCATCCCGGCCGACCTGGCCGAGCACTTCCGCTACCCGGCCGACATGTTCAAGGTGCAGCGCAACCTGCTCACCAAGTTCCACGTGACCGACCCCGGTGACTTCTACTCCGGTCAGGACTTCTGGCAGGTCCCGAACGTGCCGGACGCGCCGGACAGCGGGCAGAAGCAGCCGCCGTACTACCTGTTCACCCAGTTCCCCGGGCAGGACACAGCGCGCTTCCAGCTCACCGCGGCGGTCACCCCGAACGGGCGGCAGAACCTGGCCGCGCTGATCTCCGGGTCGTACGTCGACGGTCAACCAAAGCTGGAGGTGCTGGAGCTGCCCGACCAGACCCGGGTCTCCGGGCCGGTCCAGGTGCACCAGCAGATGACCAACAACGGCGACATCCGGGAGCGCCTCAACGTGCTCTCGGTGGGCGGTCAGGCCCAGTTGCAGTACGGCAACCTGCTCTCGCTGCCGTTCGGCAACGGGATGCTCTACGTCGAGCCCGTCTACGTGAAGAGCAACAACCAGGACGCGTACCCGCTCCTTCAGCGGGTGCTCCTCTCGTACGGCGACGGCGGCTCCTACGTGGTGCTGGCCAACAACCTGACCGACGGCATCAAGCAGCTCGTCGAGCAGGGCAAGAGGGCGGGCCAGGGGACCACCCCGCCGCCTCCGCCGGGCGGCGCGAACCCACCGCCGCCGCAGGGCGGGGCGACGCCGACGGCTACTCCGTCCGCGACGGCCACCCCGCCGCCGCCCGGCGGTGAGCTGTCCGCCGCCGCCGAGCGGGTGCAGTCGGCGATCGGCGAGGTCAAGGCCGCGCAGACGTCCGGCGACTTCGAGCGGTACGGCCGCGCGCTGAAGGCCCTGGACGAGGCGATGACCGCGTTCCAGCAGGCCCAGCAGGCCGGTTCGTCGGGTGCGGCACCCGGCGGCAGCCCTTCGCCCGGCGGCTGACCGCCCACCGAGCCGCTCTCCGGGGAAGCCCGCGACCCGTCCGGGTCGCGGGCTCCGTCGCTTTTCCGACCGTACGCCCGCAACCCGGGAGCTCCGTCCACCGTCTCCAGTGCAGGCGCTAAGGAAGCGGGGGAGGCCTGATGTGGGCATGAGGGACGAACGCAGCTTCGACGAGTTCTACCGGAGCACCTCGGCACGGACGCTCCGGTACGGCCACGCGGTGGCGGGCGACCACGGCGAGGCCCAGGATCTCGTGCAGGAGGCGTACGCCCGGGCGTGGCGACAGTGGGGGAAGCTGGCCGAACATCCCGCACCGGAGGCGTGGCTGCGGCTGGTGGTGAGCCGGCTGGCGGCGGACCGGTTCCGGCGGCTGCGCGGCTGGCGGACGGCGGTGAGCCGGCACGGGCCGCCGGAGGACGTCCGGCCGCCGGGGGAGGACACCGTCCTGCTGGTCTCCGCGCTGCGGCAGCTGCCGACCAACCAGCGGCAGGCGCTGGCCCTGCACTACCTGTTCGACATGCCGGTGGAGGAGATCGCCCGGGAGACCGGGGTACCCACCGGAACCGTGAAGTCCTGGCTGTCCCGGGGCCGGTCGCGCCTCGCCGAGCTGCTGCCGGGTGTCTCCGCCAAGGAGCTGGAGGTGAACGATGTCGCGTGAACTGGACCGCTTCTACCGGTCGCTGGCCGACGACACGGACCCGCGCGGTCTGATCCCGCCCGACCAGGTCCGTCGGCACGCGGACCGCCAGGCCCGTACCCGGGTCGCGGTGGGTGCGCTCGCCGCGGCGGTGCTGGTCGCCGGCACGGCCCTGGGCAGTCATTTCGTTCTCACCGCCGGGGCGACCACGCCCGTGGGGCCGCCCGCCGACACCCCGGCGCCGCCCTCGGTGTCGGCGGCGCAGCCGGCGACCGCTCCGTCGCCGGCCGCCTCGACGGGGTCGCCGCGGCCGACCGGGTCGACCTCCCGGACCGCGCCCGGCACCTCGACCTCGACGCCGGGGGCGTCGTCGAGCGCCCGGACGCCCACCTCGATCCCCGACCGTGCCTTCTTCGACCTGGCGGTGGCGAACAGCACCGGCATGACGCCGGCGTTCCGCTCCGGACCGGTGCTGCCGGCGCTCTGCGGTGCGGAGCCGGGCGGGTCCGGGGTCGTCCAGCGGCGTGCCCGGACGCTGGCGTTCAAGCTGGCCGACACCCCGAAGGGGTACGTCCCGGACGGCAGTTACCGGCACAGCATCACCATCTACCGTCCCGGGCGGGCGGTGGACGCGCTGGCCGCGCTCCGGAAGGCGGTACGCGACTGCCCCGAGCAGGAGGTGTCCGGGGCGCCGGGCGTGACGTCCCGGCAGCGGCTGCTGGACAGCGCCGGCTACGGCGACGAGTCGGTGCTGTTCGAGCTGCGCCGGCCCTTCCTCGACGTCAACGGCCAGCCGAACGGCGAGGACGAGGTCCGGCTGGTCCGGGCGGTCCGGATCGGGGACGTGGTGACCGTGCTCTGGGAGCAGGGCTGGGAGGGGACGTCCAGCCCGCGGAGCCAGGTCGACGCGGACAGCCGCCGGGCGGTGGACGCGGTCCGCGACTGGTGGGAGTGACGGGGCCGCAGCCCCGTTTTGCGGCCCCGGCGGTCGGTGCGCTACGGTTAGCGGGCCGACGCGGGGTGGAGCAGCTCGGTAGCTCGCTGGGCTCATAACCCAGAGGTCGCAGGTTCAAATCCTGTCCCCGCTACGAACGAGAACGGCCCCGAGGATCTGATCCTCGGGGCCGTTTTTCTGTGTGCGCGGTGAGCCCGCCGCCCGGTGCCGGGCGCCCGTCCGGTGCCGGCGCCAGCGGGCCGGGGCCGGCCCTGGTGGCGTATGGCAGGGCGTTGACCTGGTCTTTCGGCGAATCGGGTGACCCGGCTGATCTCCGCTGCTGGGATGCGCTAGTCTTATGAAGTCGACGCGGGGTGGAGCAGCTCGGTAGCTCGCTGGGCTCATAACCCAGAGGTCGCAGGTTCAAATCCTGTCCCCGCTACTTCTCGACGAAGGCCCCGGAGTTCGCTCCGGGGCCTTCGTCGTGTCCGGCGTCGGTCCCGCCCCGCCCTCCCATCCGGCGATGGTGTCGCATCCACCGTGCCGGGGTTGCCCCGCTCGGCGAGGATGGGGCCATGTCTTCTTGGAACAGATGGTGGGGCCGGCTGAGCGCGGTCCTCGGTGCGGTCGTGCTCTCGGTGTTCGTACCGGTGGCGGCGTGGGCGTCCACGGGTTCGGGCGAACTGGTGGTGGAGGCCGCCCGGCGGCGCCGCGGTGGTGGGGGCGTCGGCCTGCTCTGCTGCCTCGTGGTGGTGGGTGCCATCGTCCTGGTGGTGGTGCTGCAGCGTAACCGTCGCAACAGGCCGCCACGCTGACCCGCGTCGTGCCGCCCGGCACCGTCGGGCGGCACTGCACGGTCCCGGGTCGCCCCGGTGGCCTCAGCGGGCCAGCGCCGCCTGGGCCTGGGCCATGAACAGCGACGTGGTGGCCCGCGCCCCGGCGCGGCCGGAGCGGATGTTGCGGGCCGACGCGGCGAGCAGGGTACGCACCTGGGCGTGCCCCTTCGGGGGTGGCGCGGGCGCGGGGCCGACCTGGTCGGCGAGCGCCTCGCCGAGGGCGGCGACGCGGCGGAGGATCGGGTCGTCGAGGGTCTGGGTGACGGCCCGTCGTACCGGGAGGCTGGCGGGTAGGCCCCGCTCGGTGCCGAGGGTCCGTCCCGCCTCGGTGTTCGTGGTCAGGAAGTTGATCACGTCGGCCACCACGCCCGGGTGGCGGCTGCCGTGGAAACCGGCCCAGTACATCGCGGCCCGGTCCCACTGCGCCGCGGGCGGGCCGGGGAGGGCCACGAGGGCCAGCTCGTCGTCGGCGTACCGCTGCAGGTCGGGAAGCTGGTGCGACCAGGCGAACGAGGCGGCGGTGTGCCCGGTGACCACCAGCTGGCGGGCCGGGTCGCTGCCGTCGGCGCGGTCGACCAGCGCCGCCGCCGGGGTGGCCCGTTCGGTCCGGGCCCGCTGCCAGGTCTCGAACCAGTCGAGCAGCGCGCCGGAGCCGAAGCCGAGCTGCCGCCCCTGGTAGAACTTGCCGCCCTTGCCGCGCAGCCAGAGCCAGAGGGCCCGCTGGTCGCCGGAGGGGTCCATGGTGCCGGCGACCCGGCCGCCGCTGGCCCGGGTCACCCGGGCGGCCCAGTCGAGGTAGTCGTTCCAGGACATCCCGGTGGTCGGCTCGGGCACGTCGAGCCGGCGCAGCAGGTCCTTGTTGTAGACCACGGCGGCGTGGGTCTGCGCCGCGGCGATGCCGTAGGTGCGGCCGTCCAGCTTGCCGTAGTCGGCCAGCCCCGGCGGCAGGCCGGTCACGTCGAGCCGACGGTCGGCGACGTAGCCGCTGAGGTCGAGCGCGATGCCCCGCTGGGCGTACTCGGCGAGCACGGTGTCGTCGATCTGGAACAGGTCCGGCACGTTGCCGCCGGCCGCCTGGGTGGCCAGCCGGTCGTAGTAGCCGGCCTGCGCCTGCCAGGTGACCCGGAAGCTGACCCGGGGATTGCGCGCGGAGTAGAGCCGCAGGGCCCGCTCGGTGGCCTGCGCCCGTCGGGTGCCGCCCCACCAGAAGACGGAGAGCTCGATCGGCCCCTCCAGCGCCGGCGCCACCTGCTCCTCGCTGCATCCGGTGAGCCCACCAGCGGCGAGCACCGGCGCCCCGAGCAGCGCGCCGAGCAGCCGTCGCCGGCCCGGGTCGGCGGGCCGGGGCAGCGGAATGCGGGCGACGGGCAAAATGGTGCTCCAGGTGACACGGTGGGCGACGGCCGAACCATTCACGCAGGAGTTCCGCCCGGGTGTCAACGCCCGCCGGACCAGGGCGCCCCGGACCGCGGCGCCGTCCGACGGCGGGACGCCCGGTGGTCGCGCCGGGCGTCCCCACGCCGCGTGGTGTACTAGGCCGCGTGGAACTTCTGCACTCGGGCAAGGTCCGGGACGTGTACGCCGACGGGGACGACCTCATCCTCGTCGCCTCGGACCGCATCTCCGTCTACGACGTGGTGCTGCCGACGCCCGTCCCGGACAAGGGCCGGCTGCTCACCGCCCTGTCGCTGTGGTGGTTCGATCAGCTCGCCGACCTGGTGCCCAACCACGTCATCTCGGCCACCGACGTGCCGGCCGGGTTCGCCGGGCGGGCCATCCGGTGCCGCCGGCTCGACATGGTGCCGATCGAGTGCGTCGCCCGGGGCTACCTGACCGGTGGGGGGCTCGCCGAGTACCAGCGCACCGGCGCGGTCTCCGGCGTGCCGCTGCCGCGCGGCCTGGTCGAGGCCGCCATCCTCCCCGAGCCGATCTTCACCCCGTCCAGCAAGGCGCCGGTGGGCGAGCACGACGAGCCGATCACCTACGCCGAGGTGGTGGACAAGGTCGGCGCCGAGACCGCCGAGCGGCTGCGGCAGATCACCCTCGACGTCTACCGGCGCGGCGCCGAACTCGCCGCCGACCGGGGCATCCTGGTCGCCGACACCAAGATCGAGCTGGGCTGGGCGCCGGACGGCAGCCTGGTCCTCGGCGACGAGGTGCTCACCTCCGACTCGTCCCGGTACTGGCCGGCCGAGTCGTACCAGCCGGGTCGCGCCCAGTTCTCCTACGACAAGCAGTACGTCCGGGACTGGGCGACCGGCAGCGGCTGGGACAAGCAGGCCCCGGCGCCCGAGGTGCCGGCCGAGGTGGTCGAGGCGACCCGGGCCCGTTACGTCGAGGTCTACGAGCGGCTCACCGGCAACCGCTGGGAGTGATCACTCCACCCAGTCCAGGGTCCGCTGCACGGCCTTGCGCCACTGCCGCAGCTCCCGCTCCCGGTGTGCGGGGTCCATCCGCGACTCCCACTGCGCGTCGGAGCGCCACTGCTCCCGCAGGGTGTCCAGGTCCGGCCAGAAGCCGACCGCCAGGCCGGCCGCGTACGCCGCGCCGAGGCAGGTGGTCTCGGTGATCCGGGAGCGGACCACCGGCACGTCCAGGACGTCGGCGAGGAACTGCATCAGCAGCTCGTTGGCGGTCATCCCGCCGTCCACCCGCAGTCGGCGCAGCGCCACGTCCGAGTCGGCGTTCATCGCGTCGACCACCTCGCGGGTCTGCCAGGCGGAAGCCTCCAGCACCGCCCGGGCCAGGTGTCCCTTGGTGATGTAGCCGGTCAGCCCGGCGATCACCCCCCGTGCGTCGCTGCGCCAGTGCGGGGCGAAGAGCCCGGAGAACGCCGGTACGACGTAGCAGCCGCCGTTGTCCTCGACCGTGCCGGCCAGCTCCTCCACCTCCGCCGCGCTGGCGATCAGCCCCAGGTTGTCCCGCAGCCACTGCACCAGCGAGCCGGTGACCGCGATCGCCCCCTCCAGCGCGTACACGGCCGGGTGCCCATCGATCCGGTAGGCGACCGTGGTCAGCAGGCCGTGCCGGGAGGTGACCGGGCTTTCGCCGGTGTTGAGCAGCAGGAAGCTGCCGGTGCCGTAGGTGCACTTCGCCTCGCCAGGCCGGAAGCAGGTCTGCCCGAACAGGGCGGCCTGCTGGTCGCCGAGGGCGCTGGCCACCGGCACCCCGGCGAGCACCCCCTCGGCGGTGCCGTAGACCTCCGCCGACGAGCAGATCTCCGGCAGCATCGCCGCCGGCACACCCAGCGCGTCCAGCAGCTCCGGATCCCAGTCGAGGGTCTCCAGGTCCATCAGCATCGTCCGGCTGGCGTTGGTCACGTCGGTGACGTGCCGGCCGGTGAGCTTCCAGATCAGCCAGCTGTCCATCGTGCCGAAGAGCACCTCGCCCCGCTCGGCGCGCTCGCGCAGCCCCTCGACGTGGTCGAGCAGCCAGCGCAGCTTCGGCCCGGCGAAGTAGGTGGCCAGGGTCAGCCCGGTGCGGTGGCGCAGCTTCTCCTCGCCGTACCGCGCGTCCAGCTCGCGCAGCAGCGGCCCGGTGCGGGTGTCCTGCCAGACGATCGCGTGGGCCACCGGCCGGCCGGTGGCCCGGTCCCAGACCACGGTGGTCTCGCGCTGGTTGGTGATGCCGACCGCGGCCAGCGACTGCGGCCCGATGCCGGCGTCGGCCAGCGCGTCCCGGACCACCTGCTCGACGTTGTCCCAGATCTCCTCGGCGTCGTGCTCCACCCAACCGGGCTGGGGGAAGATCTGCCGGTGCTCGCGTTGCGCCACGGAGACGATCTCCCCGGCGCGGTCGAAGACGAGGCACCGGGACGAGGTGGTGCCCTGATCGATGGCGGCGACGTACTCTCCGGTCATTGCGGCACCGTACCCGGCCGGGGCGCGGCCCGAGAACCGCTGCGGGTCCGTACGATCTCAGACCGTGCGTGACATCGCCGTGTTCAGTGGTACCGCCCATCCCGAACTCGCCGCCGAGATCTGCGCCCACCTGGGCGTCCCGCTCCACCCGGTCCGGGTCTCACGGTTCGCCAACGACTGCCTCGAGGTGCAGCTCCAGGCGAACTGCCGGGAACGGGACGTCTTCCTGATCCAGCCGCTCGTGCCGCCGGTGCAGGAGAACCTGGTCGAGCTGCTGCTCATGATCGACGCCGCCCGGGGCGCGTCGGCCGGCCGGATCACCGTGGTGCTGCCGCACTACGCGTACGCCCGGTCGGACAAGAAGGACGCGCCACGGATCTCCATCGGCGGCCGGCTCGTCGCCGACCTGCTCACCTCGGCCGGAGCCCAGCGGGTGCTGGCCATGACGCTGCACTCGCCGCAGGTGCACGGCTTCTTCAGCGTTCCGGTGGATCACCTGCACGCGCTGCGCGAGCTGGCCGCCCACTTCAAGGGTTACGACCTCGCCAACACGGTGGTGGTCTCGCCGGACCTGGGCAACGCCAAGGAGGCCGCCGCGTTCGCCCGGATGCTCGGCACCCCCGTCGCGGCCGGGGCGAAGCAGCGGTTCAGCGACGACCGGGTGAAGATCAGCACGGTCATCGGCGACGTCGCCGGTCGGGATGTGATCGTCCTCGACGACGAGATCGCGAAGGGCAGCACGGTGGTCGAGCTGATGGCCCACCTGCGCGAGCGGGACGTCCGGTCCATCCGGCTGGCCTGCACGCACGGGCTCTTCTCCAGCGACGCGCTGCGGCGGCTCAGCGCCGAGGCGGGGGTGCTGGAGATCGTCTGCACCAACACGGTGCCGATCCCGGCCGAGAAGCGGGTGCCGAAGCTGGAGGTGCTCTCGGTGGCGCCCGCGCTGGCCGAGGCGATGCGCCGGATCCACAACGGCGAGTCGGTCAGCGCGCTCTTCGGCTGACCGGCCGGGTCAACCGAAGACGGCCCGGATCCGGACCGTGGTGCCGGCGGAGCCGGTCTCGACCTCCATCGCGTCGCTGAGTTCGCGGGCCAGCCAGAGCCCCCAGCCGCCGGCGGTGTCCGGGGCCGGTCGCCGGCGGTCGCTCAACCGCTGGCTGCTGATCCCGTGGCCGTGGTCGGAGACCTCGCAGACCAGCTCGCCGCGCTGCCGCCAGAGCCGTAGCCAGCCCTGCCCACCGCCGTGCCGCACCGCGTTGGTGATCAGCTCGTTGACCGCGAGCACGAAGTCGTCCAGCCGCTGGCCACCCAGGCCCGCCGAGTGCGCGCAGGAGCTGACCGAGTGGCGTAGCTCGGTCACCTGTGCCTGATCGAAGGCCTCGGCGATGATGAGGGAAGGTTCGATGGGCACCACCGTACGCCGTGCGGGTCGTTCTGCGTTCGTCATGGGCCTGTCCCGACGGCGGTTCCCGGAGTTGTGCGCGCCATTTCCACCGTACGTCAGGTTCTCGGGGACGCACCGGCCGAGCCGGCCGGCCGGCGGGGCGGCTGTGGCATCGTGGCGGCCATGCCGTCGTCGCCCGGTGGGTTCGAGGTGCCGCTCTGGCGGTCCGTCGCCGTCTTCCGATTCGCCTCGCTGGCGTACGTCTGTCTGCTGGTGGTCCGCGACTTCCCCCGGTACGCCCACCCCTTCGCGGCCGTCGCCGTCCTGCTGGCGATGTTGGCCTGGTCCGCGGTGACCGCGTTCGGTTACGCCCGCCCGGCCCACCGGGGCTGGCCGCTGCTCCTGGCCGACCTCGGTGTCGTGCTGGCGGTCTTCGCCGTCACCCCCTGGGTGGTCGGCCGCGCGGCGCTCACCACCGGCACGCCCACCCTGGCCGTGGTCTGGGAGGGCGGACCGGTGCTGGCCTGGGCGGTCTCCGGCGGCCGGCGCCGGGGCGCGGTGGCCGCACTGCTCCTCGGCGCGGCGGACGTGGTCAGCCGGGGACGGATCAGCACCTCGTCGCTGACCGGGCTGATCCTGCTGCTGCTCGCCGGCGTGATCGTCGGACACGTCGCGCGGCTGGCGGTGACCGCCGAGGAGCGGTTGCAGCGCGCGGTCGAGCTGGAGGCGGCGACCCGGGAGCGGGAGCGGCTCGCGCGGGGCATCCACGACTCGGTGCTCCAGGTGCTGGCGCTGGTGCAGCGGCGCGGCGCCCACCTCGACGGGGAGGCCGGCGAACTGGCCCGGCTGGCCGGCGAGCAGGAGGCGGCGCTGCGCGCGCTGATCGCCGGCGTGGACCCGACGACCGGGCCCGCGGCCACGGCCGGCACGCTGGACCTGCGTACCCTGCTCGGCCGGCACGCGTCGGCGGCCGTGCAGGTCGCCGCGCCGGCCACCGGAGTCCCGCTGCCCGCGGCGACGGCCCGGGAGCTGGCCGCGGCCGTCGCGGCGGCGCTGGACAATGTGGACCGGCACGCGGGCGGGCGGGCCTGGGTGCTGGTCGAGGACGAGGGGGAGACGGTGACCGTGTCGGTCCGCGACGACGGGCCCGGCATCCCCGAGGGTCGGCTGGCGGAGGCCGCCCGGCAGGGCCGGCTGGGCGTATCCCAGTCCATCCGGGGTCGGCTGGCCGAGCTGGGCGGCGCGGCGCGGATCGTCTCCGCCCCCGGCGAGGGCACCGAGATCGAACTGGTCGTGCCCCGGCCCCGTGCCGGTGGGCGGGAGGCCGACGGATGAACGAGGAGGACGCGGTGATCCGGGTGATGGTCGTGGACGACCACCCGATGTGGCGCGAGGGGGTGGCTCGGGACCTCACCGAGGCCGGCTACCACGTGGTCGCCACCAGCGGCGAGGGGCGACAGGCGGTTCGGGTGGCCGCCGCGGCCCGGCCCGACGTGGTGGTGCTCGACCTCCAGCTGCCGGACGTCTCCGGGGTGGAGGTGATCCACGGCCTGCGCGCCGTGCTGCCCGAGGTGCGGGTACTGATGTTGTCGGCCAGCGGCGAGCAGCAGAGCGTCCTGGACGCGGTGAAGGCCGGCGCCACCGGCTACCTGCTGAAGTCGGCCGCCCCGGCGGAGTTCCTGGACGCGGTCCGGCGCACCGCCGCCGGGGAACCGGTCTTCACCCCCGGCCTGGCCGGGCTGCTGCTCGGCGAGTACCGGCGGCTGGCCGCCGCCGGACCGGACGCCGCCCGGAACGAGGCGGCACCCCGGCTCACCGATCGGGAGACCGAGGTGCTTCGCCTGGTGGCGAAGGGGCTGTCCTACAAGCAGATCGCCGAGCGGCTCGGGCTGTCCCACCGCACCGTGCAGAACCACGTGCAGAACACTCTGGGCAAGCTCCAGCTGCACAACCGGGTCGAGCTGACCCGCTACGCGATCGAGCGTGGGCTGGACGGCTGAGCGGCCGGGCGGGTCAGTGCGACTCCGGCGGCCGGGTCTCGTGGATCGCCAGCTCCTCGGCGGTCGCGCCGCCCCCGGCCGCGCCCGCGTCGTACGCGATGTTGTCGGTCTCCTGGTCGGTGTGCGCGCCCTCGTCCGGCTCGACGAGGCGGCCCACCTGGCTGTCGGCGACCGTGCCGAGCTGGCCGTGATCGTAGATCGAGACCGGGGAATGCGGGTCCGAGGTGGGGCCCGGGTCCATCACGTCGGCGTCGAGCTGCGCCTGCGCGGCGGCCTGCTCGGTCTCCGCCTCGGCGGCGATCTCCGGGTCGACCGGGCCGGCCAGCGGATCGTCGGCGGCCCGCTCGTACTGCTCACGGTCGAGCTTGTAGTCCAGCGACTCGCCGTCGAGCTGCTCGTCGGCCGTGGTGCCGAAGTGGTCCACGGCCACCGGCGTACGGTCGCCGGGCAGCTGGGCCGGGTCCGGGCCGTCCGCCTCGCGACCGGTCAGCACGTCGTCCTTGGCGGTCGAGTCGTCGTCGGCGGTGTCGGGCAGGCCGAGGGACTCGGGGTCGGACAGGGGGGTCGGGTACTCGTCGTCGCGCATGGCTGATCACTACCCACTGCCATGGCCCGGGTAACCGGCGACCGGGTGCGCGATCGGGACGAAACGGGATGAGTCAGCCCTGGCAGGCAGCCTCGTCCTCGGCGTGCAGCACACACCACACCACCTTGCCGCCGGGCACCGGCGTGCTGCCCCAGCGGCGGGCCACCGTGTCGATCAGCAGCAGGCCACGGCCGCCGGCCGAGTGGAGCGGGGCCAGCCCGGCGTACGCCGGCTGGCGCGGCGAGTGGTCGCGGACCGCGATGTGCAGGGAGCTGTCCCGGGGGGCGAGCCGCACCGTCATCGGGGTCAGCGCGTGCGCCACCACGTTGTTGACCATCTCGGTCACCGCGATGCACCCCGGCTCGGCCAGCTCCGGCATCCCCCAGCGGGCGCAGCCGTCGATCACCATCTCCCGGGCCTGCCGGGCCGCGCCGACCGTCGGCGTGAGGTCCGCGGTGAGCACCGCCGCCATCGGCGTACGGGCCAGCGCGGCGGTCGCCTGGTCGGGGGTGGCCCAGATCGACAGCTCGTCCGCCACCGGCCCGGTCACCGTGCCGGCCGGGTCGATCACCAGCAGGTCGGCCGCGGGCCAGCCGGCGACCGCGTGCCGCACCTCGGCCAGGAGCCGGCCGGCCGTGGGGCCGACCGAGCGCAACCGGGCCAGGTCGACCACGATCGGGCCGGGCCGTTCGCAGAGCCGGGCGAGCAGCGCGTCGCGCACCCGGTCGACGGCGGTGGGTTCGATGACCCCGCTCAGCCGGACGACAGCGGAGGATTCGTCCGCCTCCACCAGGCATCGGGCGTCCGTCGGCATGATCGTCCCATTGTGCATGGCGGACCGGGAGCGCGCATCCGGCCGCTCTGCGCGGCTCATCGACGGTCCGTCCGTGATCGTCGGTTGATCGCGGCCACCGTGCCCACCGCGGTGCCAGCGGCGGCCAGCCCGAAGGCGGCGGTCATCCGGACCAGTTGCCGGCGTCGGCCCTGCCAGCCGCCGTCCCGCTCCGCGTCGGCGTCCGCGTGGAAGACGTTCCCGCTGCTCCCGGCCGCACCGGTCGGCCCGAACTGGGTCCGGTGGGCGTACCAGCCGAGCGCCCGCTCCGCCAGCGCCGGCGCGAGCCGCCACTGGAGGCCGAGCAGCCGGGCCGCCCCACCGGCGTACGCCTCCCGGCGCGGCCGGCGCAGCAGCCGGACGATCGTCTCGGCCACCACCTCCGGCGGGTAGACCGGCGGCGGCGGGACCAGTTCCCGGCCGCTGTGGTTGCCGGCGTGCCGGAAGAACGGGGTGTCGATGGTGGCGGGCAGCACCGTGCAGATGGAGATGTTGCCCCGGCCGGTCACCCGCAGCTCCTGGCGGACCGTGTCGGCCAGGCCGCGGATGCCGTGCTTGGTCGCGTTGTACGCCGACTGGTACGGCATGGCCACCTCGGCCAGCACGGACGCGTTGTTCACCAGCACCCCGCCGCCGGCCGCGGCCAACCACGGCAGTGCGGCCCGGGTGCCGTAGGCCGTGCCGAGCAGGTTCACCTCGACCACCCGGCGGAACTCGGCCACCGGGATCTCGTCGAAAAGCCCCACGGCGCTCACCGCGGCGTTGTTGACCCAGGCGTCGACGTGCTCGAACTCGGCCGCCGCGCGGGCGGCCAACCGGTCCACGGCCGCCGGGTCGGTGACGTCGGTGGGTACGGCCAACGCCCGGCCGCCCAGGTCCTGGCAGTGCCGGGCGACGTCGGCCAGGGCGTCGGCACTGCGGGCGGCGAGCACGACGGTGGCGCCCCGACGGGCGAGGGCGTACGCCGTAGCGGTGCCGATCCCGCTGGAGGCCCCGGTGATCACCACGGTGGCGTCGGCAAGAGTGCGGGTCAGCGGCATTCCTGAGCGGTACCCCCGGGCGGGGCGGGTCATGCGGGCGGGGGCCGGCCAATCGACGGGGAGGGCCCGGTGGGGCCGTGTCGTCCGGCACAATTCGCCGGTCGCCGGGCCGGGTGTGCCGGCAGCTCCGGCGACTGCTCCCGAAGTGCCAGGTTTCGGCTCGCCGGGGCGCGGTTAATGGGACGCTCTGACCGGAGGACCCATCCCTCGAAGATCGCATGGAGGTGCACCATGCGCGTCGGCCTCGTCTGCGCGCACGCCGGCCCGTCGAGGGACACCGACGGCCGGGCCGTCGGCACCCACGAGCACATCGCCCGGGTCGCCGCCGAACTCGCCGGACGTGGCCACGACGTGCGGGTCTACGAACGCCGCGAGGACCCCAGCCTGCCGGAGACCGTCGACGTCGACGGCTACCGGGTGGAACGGGTGCCCGTCGGCCCGGCCCGGCCCACCGCGACCGCCGAGCTGGTCCCGTACGTGTCGGAGTTCGGCCGCTGGCTGGCCGACCGCTGGGCCGGGGACTGGATGCCCGAGGTGGTCCACGGGCACTACTGGATCGGCGGGCTCGCCGCCGCGCACGCGGTCCGCGAGACCGACATCCCGGTCGTGCAGACCTTCCACTCGCTCGGCGTCGAGCAGCTGCGCCACCTCGGCGGCCAGTACGACGGCCCGGGGGAGCGGATCCCGCTCGAGCGGGCGCTGACCCGGGCGGTCGACATCGCCGTCGCCCAGTGCAACGACGAGGTCGACGAGCTGACCCGGATGGGCCTGCAACGCACCTCGGTGGCGATGGTGCCGGCCGGCGTGGACACCGAGCAGTTCCACCCCGACGGCGAGGCGGCCCCGCGCGACCAGCGGGCCCGGATCCTCTCCGTGGGCGGTCTCTCGCCCGGCCACGGGCAGGAGGACCTGATCCGGGCGATGCGGCTGGTGGGCGACGCCGAGCTGGTGATCGCCGGCGGCCCGCCGCCCGAGCAGCTCGCCACCCACGCGGAGGCCCGGCGGCTGCGCGAGCTGGCCGAGCGCACCGGCGTCGCCGACCAGGTCAAGCTGGTCGGCGCGGTGCCGCACGACCAGATGGCCACCTGGTACCGCTCGGCGGACGTGGTGGCCTGCACCCCGCACTACTCCTCGGCCGGTCGGGTCTCGCTGGAGGCGATGGCCTGCGGCGTGCCGGTGGTCGGTTACGCGATGGGCGGCATCGCCGACGCGGTGGTCGACGAGGTGACCGGTCGGCTGGTGCCGCCGGGGGACGTCCGCACGCTGGGCGTGACGCTGCGCCGGCTGCTCGCCGACAACGCCGGGCGGTTCGCGTACGGGCACGCCGCGGTGGACCGGGTCCGGTGCAGCTACACCTGGGAGCGGACGGCCGGCGCCCTGGAGCGCCTCTACGAGCGGGTGGTACGCCGGCGCAAGCCGGTCGAGGCGGCCTGAGGGCTCACCTGCGCGACCCGGCGGCGGCCAGCGCCCGCTCCCGGGCCCGCGCCCGGGCGTGGTGGTGCTGTGGCTCGGCGTACCGGGTCAGGCCGATCACCGCCGCGAGGGTGATCAGGAAGCCGGTCGCGGCGAGCCACTCCCGGCCCGGCCAGATCTTGTCGTTGAGCAGCAGCAGGCCGACGATCGCGGCGGGCACCGCCCCGGCCGCGTCCATCGCCGCGACCGCCGCGGTGGTGGAGCCGCGCTGCATCGCCAGGCCGAGCAGGAGCTGCCCGACCAGCGAGTGCGCGATCAGCAGGTAGAGCAGCGGGTCGCGGACGAACGCCTCGGTCGACGCCGCGGAGGCCAGCGGCCGGGCCGCGACCGCGGCGGCGGAGAAGGCCAGCCCGGCCAGCGAGCCGAGCGCCACCGAACCGGGCGCACCGTGCAGGCGTACCGCGAAGAAGCCGAGCACCGCGATGCCCACCAGCGCCACCCCGAGCGCGACCAGCCCGGCGGTG
This sequence comes from Micromonospora sp. BS32, assembly GCF_059089345.1. Taxonomy (NCBI): domain Bacteria; kingdom Bacillati; phylum Actinomycetota; class Actinomycetes; order Micromonosporales; family Micromonosporaceae; genus Micromonospora; species Micromonospora sp. BS32. The sequence goes on along the minus strand of NZ_JBSSHR010000010.1, from coordinate 209,386 downwards.
CCGAGGGCCTTGGAGGGCGCCGGCTGGGCGGAGAGCACCAGCGCGGTGATCCCCCCGAAGAGCAGCACCAGCAGGCCCACCTCGGCAGCCGGCAGCCGCCACTTGAGCACCACCACCCCGAGTACGGCGGTCACCCCCAGCCCGGCGGCCACGCTGGCCTGGACCAGGAACAACGGCAGGTCCCGGCGGGCCAGGAAGGCCAGCACGAAGCCGGTGACCTGGCAGAGCAGCCCGATCAGGTAGGTGCGTTGGCTGGCCAGCCGCAGCAGCAGCCCCGGATCGAAGGTGTGGTGCAGGGTCGTCCGCGCCGCGGCGACCGACTGCAGCATGTTGGCGAAGCCGTACGCGACGATCATCGCCGCGAGGAAGCACCAACCGGAGGACACCACCTGGCGAGGATAGAGGGTGCCGGGCGGTCAGCGCGCGGTTGGCCGAGCCAGCCGGGCCAGGATGCCGGCGTGCAGCGGGCCGTTGGTGGCGATCGCGCTGATCTCGCCGGAGGCCGTCCCACCAGGGGCGGGAGTGCCGTCCAGGGAGGTGAAGGTGCCCCCGGCGCCGGTCACGATCGGCACCAGCGCGGCGATGTCCCAGAGCGACAACTCGGGCTCCACCATCACGTCCAGTGCCCCCTCGGCGAGCAGCATGTAGCCGTAGAAGTCGCCGTACGCCCGGCTGCGCCAGCTGTCCCGCATGATCTGGAGCACCGCGTCCAGCCGGCCGGCCTCCTCCCACCCGGTGAGCGAGGAGTAGCAGAAGCTCGCGTCGGCCAGGTCCTTCACCGCGGACACCCGGATCGGCTCGCCGGACGCGGCGTCCGGCCCGGCGTACGCCCCCTCGCCGCTCGCGCCCCACCAGCGCCGGCCGAGGGCCGGGGCGGAGACCAGCCCGACCACCGGGCGGTCGGCCTCCAGCAGGGCGATCAGGGTCGCCCAGACCGGGACGCCGCGGACGAAGTTCTTGGTCCCGTCGATCGGGTCCACCACCCAGCGCCGGCCCCCGGCAGTGGCCGGCGGCTGCTCCCCGTACTCCTCGCCGAGCAGGCCGTCGTCCGGCCGCGCCTCGGCGAGCAGGGCGCGGATCTCCCGCTCGACGGCGGTGTCCGCGTCAGAGACGGGGGTCAGGTCCGGCTTGGCCTCCACCCGCAGGTCGAGGGCGCGGAACCGGGCCGTCGAGATGGCGTCGGCGGCGTCGGCGAGCCGGTGGGCGAGGGCGATGTCGTCGGCGTACCCGGTCATGGGAGGAAACGGTAGCGAGGGTGCCGTCACGACCCGGCGAGCGGGTCGCCCGGATTGCGCTCGACCTCCGCCCGGCCGTCACCCTCGCCGGCCCGCGAGGACAGCAACCGGCGGTACGACGCCAGCCGGCGCGGGTCGGCCTTGCCGGCGGCCACCCACGCGTCCAGCGCGCAGTCCGCCTCGTCGGCGGTGTGCGGGCAGTTCGGCGGGCAGTCGACGGTGCCCTCGACCAAATCGGCGAAGCCGTGCAGCAGGCTGTCGGCCGACACGTGCGCCAACCCGAAGCTGCGGATCCCCGGCGTGTCGATGATCCAACCGGGGTCGCCGTCGGCGGCCGGCGTCGCCGGCAGTCGCAGCGCCACCGCGCTGGTCGAGGTGTGCCGGCCCCGGCCGATCGCGCTGACCACGCCGACCGCCCGCGCGGCCTCCGGCACCAGGCGGTTGACCAGCGTCGACTTGCCCACCCCGGAGTGCCCCACCATGACCGACACCCGGCCGGCGAGCAGCGCGCGCAGCGCGTCGAGGTCGGAGTCCGGGCGGACCAGCACGTACGGCAGCTCCAGCTCGGCGTAGTAGCCGAGCACCTGTTCGGGGCCCGCCAGGTCGGCCTTGGTGAGGCAGAGCAGCGGCTCGATGCCCGCGTCGTACGCGGCCACCAGGCAGCGGTCGATGAAGCCGGTCCGCGGCGGTGGGTCGGCCAGCGCGCTGACGATCACCAGCTGGTCGGCGTTGGCCACCACGACCCGTTCCAGCCGCCCCTCGGCGGTGGTCTCATCGTCGTCGGCGGTCCGCCGCAGCACCGAGCTGCGCTCGGCGATCCGGACGATCCGGGCCAGCGCCCCCTCCGCGCCGGAGGTGTCACCCACCAGCCCCACCCGGTCGCCGACCACCACCGACTTGCGCCCCAGCTCGCGGGCCCGCATGGCGGTGATCGTCGGGTCGTCGGGCCGGGAGTCCGGCGTGACGCAGGTGTAGCGGCCCCGGTCGACGGCGATCACGAAACCGTCCACCGCGTCGGCGTGCCGGGGGCGGGTACGGGTGCGTGGGCGCGAGGACTTCCCGGGCCGGACCCGTACGTCGTCCTCGTCGTACTCCCGCCGTCTGGTCGCCAGGACCGCCCCCTCGTTCGCGTCAGCTCTTGCCGGTCACCATTGCCGACCATAGCGCCGGGAACTCCGGCATGGTCTTCGAGGTGCACGCCACGTCGTCCACCTCGATACCCGGGACGGCCAGGCCGGCCACCGCGGCGGCGTGCGCGAGCCGGTGGTCGGCGTACGTCCGGAAGGTCCCGCCGCGCAGCGGGCGGGGCCGGATCTCCAGGCCGTCGGCGGACTCGGTGAGGTCGGCGCCGAGCCCGGCGAACTCCCGGGCGAGGGCGGCGATCCGGTCGGTCTCGTGGCCGCGGATGTGCCCGATCCCGGTGAACCGGGACGGTGAATCGGCGAGCATGGCCAGCGCGGTCAGCGCCGGCGTCAGCTCGCTGACGTCGGAGAGGTCGGCGGCCAGGCCGTGCACCACGCCGGTGCCCCGGACGGTCAGCCCGGCGGTGGTCAGGGTGACCTCCCCGCCCATCCGCTGCAGCAGCGCGCGCAGCTGCTCGACCGGTTGGGCGCTGCTGCGCGGCCAGCCCTGGAGGGTCACCTCGCCGCCGGTGACCAGCGCGGCGGCGAAGAACGGGACCGCGCCGGAGAGGTCCGGCTCGATCTCCCAGCCCCGGCCGGCCAGCGGGCCGGGCTCGACCGTCCAGACGTCCGGGACGCTGTCGTCGACCGCCGCGCCGGCGGCGCGCAGCATCTGCGCGGTCATCCGCAGGTGCGGGGCGGACGGCACCGGCGGCCCCTCGTGCCGGACCACCACGCCCCGGTCGAAGCGCGCCCCGGCCAGCAGCAGCCCGGAGACGAGCTGGCTGGAGGCGGAGGCGTCGATCACCACCTCGCCGCCGGTCACCCGGCCGGCGCCCTGCACCACCAGCGGCAGGCTGCCCGTTGGCGGGGCCTCGATCCGGACGCCGAGGGCGCGCAGCGCGCCGATCAGCGGGCCGAGCGGGCGGACCCGGGCCTGCGGGTCGCCGTCGAAGGTGACCCGCCCCGCGGCGAGGCCGGCGGCCGGCGGCACGAAGCGCATCACCGTGCCGGCCAGGCCGACGTCGACGTGCGCCGGGCCGACCAGCTCGTGCGGGCGGACCAGCCAGCGCTCGTCGTCGGAGACGGAGACGTGCGCGCCCATCGCGCGCAGCCCGCCGGCCATCAACTCGGTGTCCCGGGCGCGCAGCGGCCCGTGCAGGGTCGAGGGGCCGCTGGCCAGGGCGCTCAGCACCAGGGCCCGAGCTGTCATCGACTTGGAGCCGGGCAGGCGCAGCGTCGCCGACACCGGGTCGCTGGCGGTCGGTGCGGTCCACGGCTGCGGCGGCCGGGTCGCGGTCAGATTCCCCACGGTCACATTCTGCCAACTCCACCGGTCCCCGGCGCCGCCCGTCGGCCGTACTCCCGGTTGGCGGGACAGCCGGGAAGCCCGCGGGGGGCTAGCGTGTGCGCCATGTGCGGGAGGTACGCGACGACCCGGAGCGCCGGCGACCTGAGTGCGCTGTTCGAGTCGTACGACGACACCGACGGCCGACTCGGGCCCGACCACAACGTCGCGCCCACCGATCCGGTGCCGCTGGTCCGGGTCGCCGCGGAAGGTGGGCGCGCGCTCTCGATGGGGCGCTGGGGTCTGGTGCCGCACTGGTCCCGGTCGACGGCCGGCGCCGCTCGCATGATCAACGCGCGGGCCGAGACGGTGGCCACCAGCCGGGCGTACGCCGACCCGTTCGCCCGCCGCCGCTGCCTCGTCCCGGCCGACGGCTGGTACGAGTGGGTGCGCCGGTCCGGCGGCGGCAAGCAGGCGTACTACATGACCCCGCGGGACGGCGCGGTGCTGGCGTTCGCCGGCATCTGGTCGCGTGCGGAGTCGCTGCTCACCTTCAGCGTGCTGACCACCGCGGCGGTGGGGGAGCTGGCCGAGGTGCACGACCGGATGCCGCTGCTGCTGCCCCGGGAACGCTGGGGCGACTGGCTCTCCCCGGCCGACGACCCGTCGGCCCTGCTCGCCCCGCCACCGGCGGAGTGGCTGGCCGGGCTGGAGGTGCGGCCGGTCGGGCCGGCGGTGGGCGACGTCCGCAACGACGGCCCCGGCCTGATCGCCCGGGTGCCGGTGGCCGGCGAGCGCGTCGAGGAGGAAATGACGCTCTTCTGAGCACCATTCGCGACATTGTCGCGCACGAATTGCCAGAGTTCCGGGTGAAACGTCGCCCGGACCTTTGGTCATCTTTCTGGCACCCTCTTGTCCCCGCCTCCACGAGTGCGATAGAACACAGCGCCGGCACTGGGAGCGTCCTCACGCGGTGTGAGCGATGCCCGTCGATCTTGCCGGTCCCACGGGGGAGGTGGGTGTGATGACCCGGGCGCGTATGCCCCGTCCGCACGAGGTGGCCGCCGCACGACGAGATCCGCGACTGTTGCGGGCGTTGCGCGAACGTCGACACGACGAGGCCTGGCGGACCAGAGGAACCTGCCAGAGTGTTGATCCGGAGACCTTCTTTCCGGCACCCAACGAACCGGCCGACGCGGCCGTCGCGCTCTGCCGGAGCTGCGACGTCCAGGGCTCGTGCCTGGCCTGGGCGCTGGAGGTGGGTGACTGCCACGGCGTCTGGGGCGGCACCACGCCGCGCGAGCGGCGGGCCATGCTCGTCGCCTGGCGCAGCGAGGTGCAACCCGACCCGGACGCGGCCGACGACGCCGGCCCGCCGGTCCGGGACCAGCTGCTCACCCTGGTACCGCTGAGCTGATCCGTCCGAGCTGACCGTCCGCCTCCGGCGTCCTACGGAGGCGGGCGGGCGGTGCTTCGCGCTGTCTGCGGGCGGTCCGGGTGCCGGTGGTGCGCTCGACGTGACGACGGCGCCGGGGCGCAGAATGGCACCGTGGCGCACGGCGACGAGATCGAGACTCCGCGCGGCCCGGCCCGGGTCGCCACCGACCTGCCGCCCGGCCCGCCGGCGTCCCTGCTCGTGCTCGGGCACGGGGCGGGCGGCGACGTCGACGCCCCGGACCTGGTCGCGGTCCGGGACGCGGCGCGCGGCGCCGGCGTGGTGGTGGCCCGGATAACCCAGCCGTACCGGGTGGCCGGGCGCCGGGCGCCGGCTCCGGCGGGGCACCTCGACGAGGCGTGGACGGCGGTGCTGGCCGTGCTCCGGACCCGTCACTCCGAGCTGCCGTTGTTGGTCGGGGGGCGGTCCAGCGGCGCGCGGGTGGCCTGCCGTACCGCGGGCGCGGTGGGAGCCGTGGGCGTGGTCGCGCTGGCCTTCCCGCTGCACCCGCCGGGCCGGCCGGAACGCTCCCGGGCGGACGAACTGCGGACCGGGCTGCCCACGCTGGTGGTCAACGGCGACCGGGATCCCTTCGGGGTGCCGGTCGGCGACGGCGTGCGGGTGGTGGTCCGGCCGGGCGAGAAGCACGACCTGCGCCGGGACCCGGCCGGGGTGGCCGACGCCGTGCTGGCCTGGCTCCGGGAACGGGGCTGGGCCGCACGCTGACCGTGTCCGCCCGATCGTCCGTCCAGGATCCGTGATCATGCCCGCGGGCCGGCATGATCGTGGCCCCGGCGGCGTGGCCCGGGGCGGCGCGCGGGGCGGGGGCGTGACGGGCCGTACGGCCCGTTTCCGGCGTTGGTGGCCCCTCGTTGCATCGGTTGGTGTCGGCCGCCCGGTTCGGGCGGGCGGAACCGTCCTCCCAGGCCCTTCCTGGTCCCAGCTCCGGTATCCGACCGGGGCCGGGACCAGGGACGGGGCGACCGACGGAATGTCCGGCCCACGGCCGGGCGTTACTACCCGCGGACGACAAAACTGGCGAGGGGAGTGACCGGTGCCGACCGAGACACGGAGCCGGGAGCGGGACGAACGGGAAGCGCGGCAGCTCAGGCAGCTGCTGGACGCCCCCGACTGGCCCGCGACCATGGACGGCCCGGCCGTGGTGAGCACCAGCACACCCGGCGAAAGTGAATCTGCGGACCGGTTGGTCCGCGTATCCTCGGCGGGAAAGCATCCGACGCGAGGGGATCTGCGGTTGACCACCGAGAAGACGGACGAGCGCAGGGCCCGCTTCGAGCGGGACGCGATGCCCTTCGTCGATCAGCTCTACGCTGCCGGACTGCGGATGACGCGTAACCCGGCGGATGCCGAGGACCTGGTCCAGGAGACGTACCTGAAGGCGTACGCCGCCTTCCACCAGTTCGAGCAGGGCACGAACCTGAAGGCCTGGCTCTACCGGATCCTGACCAACACGTACATCAACTCCTACCGGAAGCGGCAGCGCCAGCCCATCCAGGCGCCCACCGAGGAGATCACCGACTGGCAGCTCGCCGAGGCCGAGTCGCACACCTCCAGCGGCCTGCGCTCGGCGGAGACCGAGGCGCTGGACCGACTGCCGGACAGCGACGTCAAGGAGGCCCTCCAGCAGTTGCCGGAGGAGTTCCGCCTGGCGGTCTACCTGACCGACGTCGAGGGCTTCTCGTACAAGGAGGTCGCGGACATCATGGGCACGCCGATCGGCACCGTGATGTCCCGACTGCACCGGGGCCGACGTAACCTGCGCAAGCTTCTCGAGGGGTACGCCGCAGAACGTGGTTTCAGTTCCGCCCAGTCCTCGAAGGGCTCGACCGCCGCTGCCGGCCGGGAGGTGTGACATGAGCTGTGGAGAGCCGCACGAGACGGACTGCCGCGAGGTTCTCGCGGAGATGTACCTCTTCCTGGATCTGGAGTGCGCCGAGGAGCGGCGTAGTCTGATCCGCCACCACCTGGACGAGTGCGGGCCCTGCCTGCGCGAGTACGGCATCGAGCAGGAGGTGAAGGCGCTCGTCGCCCGCTGCTGCGGCAACGAGACCGCCCCCGACCAGCTGCGCGAGCGGCTGCGGGTACGCCTCACCGAGCTGGTGGTCTTCGAGGAGCGCGAACTCGCCGACTGAGGCACGCTTCCGGCCAGGCGTCAAGGGAACTTGCCACAACCGGCGGACATCGATGCTTTTGACCGTCCGCTTCCTACGCTCCTCACATCCGAGATTCATTGTGAGGAGGCTAGGTGAGCAAGATTCTCAGTCGGCGGGTCGCTGCCCGGGTGTCGGCGGTCGTCGCCGCGACGCTCCTGGCGTTCGGCTCGTTGGTCGCGACGACCACCGCGCCGGCCTCGGCCGACGCGTCGGGTTGCGATTCCTGGTCCGGATTCGCGTACAAGGGTTGGCCGATCCCCGGTGGGTTCCTCTGTCACCGGATCTTCGGCTCCGGTCACGACATCGACTACCAGGACGCGCGGTTCTCCGCGCACAGCAGCTTCTGCAACTGGCGGATCGACTTCCGTTACTTCACCAGCACCGGCGCCCTCTGGTACAACTCCACGGGCACCACGCACAACTCGTGCACGCTCAGCGGCAGCCGCGAACGCGGCGCGGGCTGGGCGCCTTACGGGCTGGCCTGCGCGTACCTCTACTCCAACGGGGGGTACGTCACGCGCCAGTGCCACAACATCTCCGCCTGACGCGGTGACGACGGAGGCCCGGGTCGGGGACACCGACCCGGGCCTCCGTACCGCGTGCTCAGGAGTTGGGGCGCTTGCCGTGGTTCGCGCCGCTCTTCTTACGGGCCTTCTTCTTCCGGGCCTTCTTCGCCATGCTGACCTCCTCGTGATGGTCGGATCCCTGCGACCCTCGGCGCCGGTGCACGCACCGGTCCTCCCGGCGCCCGGGTCCGACCCGCTGATGCTAGTGCGGCCGGCTCCCGCCATCGTCCGCCGGGGCCGCTGTCACGAACGGGCGTTCCGCCGATATGGCGATGTCTCGTGGCCGCGCAGGGCGGTGTGGACCGCTCCCCGCCCGCGGGTCGCCGTCGCATGATTGGATACGTCGGCAGACAACCGCGAGAGGGAGGGCCGGGACATGGCCGAGGAAGTTCGTGCCGAGATGGTGGCCAACGTCTGGAAGGTCGTCGCGACTGCCGGGGACACCGTCTCCGAGGGGGACACCCTGGTGATCCTCGAGTCGATGAAGATGGAGATCCCGGTCGTCGCCGAGTCCGACGGGGTGCTCACCCAGCTCGCGGTCAACGAGGGAGACGTGGTCCAGGACGGCGACCTGATCGCGGTGATCGGTTGACCGGCCTGCTGGTCCGCCCGGCGACCCCGACGGACCACGCCGCGGTGGCCCGGTTGACGGTCGCCGCGTACGAGGCGGACGGCCAGCTCAAGGGCGAGCACGGGTACGCGGTGACGCTCGCCGACGTCGCCACCCGGGCGGAGCACGGCGAGATCCTGGTGGCCGTCGACGAGGTGACCGACGACGTGCTCGGCTCGGTGACCCTGGTGCGGCCCGGATCCCGGTACGCCGAGCTCTCCGGCCCGGGCGAGGCCGAGTTCCGGATGCTGGCCGTCGACCCGGCCGCCCAGGGCCGGGGCGCCGGGGAGGCGCTGGCCCGGGCCTGTGTCGATCGGGCCGCAGCACAGGGTTGCACGGCGGTGATGATCTGCGTCCGGGACGGCATGGCCGCCCCGGCGCGCCGGCTCTACGAGCGGCTCGGCTTCGTGCGCGCGCCCGAGAAGGACTGGTCACCGGCGCCCGGGGTGGAGCTGCTGGGACTGCGGCTGGAACTGCCGGCGCGATACTGAGGCGACCGTCCCGGGCGCGTCGATCCGGCTCGTCGGGCCTTGCCCGTCAGTGCTGGTCGTCGTCCGGGGTCTGCTCGCCGATCCGGGCGAGCAGCTCGTCGGCGACCTCCAGGGCGATCTTCTTCCGCTCGTCGTCGGTGATGTGCGGGGCGCGGACCGCGAACCAGCTGCTGTGCACGGCGAAGAGCGTCAGCGCGGCGCGCAGCTGGGCGGCGGGGGAGTCGTCGCCCCGGCAGAGCTGGTCGGCCAGCCCGAGCATTCGTTCGCGCATCTGCACGCCGGCCGAGAGGCTCTTGAGCACCGTCTGGTTCTGCTCGAAGAAGCGCATCACCGAGGGCAGCTCGCTGGCGAACATGGCGTCGGCGTACCGGTTGATCAGCGTCCGCCGGGTGGCCAGGGTGGCCGGCTGGGACCGGGCCCAGGCGATCAGCTCGTCCATCCGGCGCAGCCGGTCCTCGACGAAGCTGTTGACGATCTCGTCCTTGCTCTTGAAGTGGTAGTAGAGGGCGGCCTTGGTCACGTTCAGCCGCTCGGCGATCTCCCGTAGCGAGGTCTTCTCGTACCCCTGCTCGGTGAAGAGCTCCAGCGCGACGGCCTGGATGCGTTCCCGCGTGCCGCCTGTGCTCTCCCTCACGCCCACCACCCAACTCGCTTGACGGTTTTCTGCTGTCCAACTTACCGTGCGGCTAGTAAGGTGACTAGCCGGGCGGCAAGTAAGTGCGACACATCTCCGGGGGAGCTTACCCATGACTCAGGAAACACAGGCGGCGGCGAGACCCAACGTGCGGGTCGTCCTCTTCGGCCTGATGATCGCGATGATGCTCGCGATGCTCGACAACATGATCGTCAGCACCGCGTTGCCGCGGATCGTCGGCGAGTTCGGCGGCGTCGACCACTTCACCTGGGTCGTCACCGCCTACGTGCTGGGCACCACGGTCTCCACCCCGATCTGGGGCAAGCTCGGCGACCTCTACGGCCGCAAGGCAGTCTTCCTGACCTCCGTGGTGATCTTCCTGATCGGGTCGGCGCTCTGCGGCATGGCCGGCTCGGCGATGCTCGGCGGCCCCGGTGACGGCATGGTCGAGCTGATCGCCTTCCGCGCGGTCCAGGGTCTCGGCGCCGGCGGCCTGATGGTGGGCGTGATGGCGATCATCGGTGACCTGGTGCCGCCCCGAGAGCGGGGCCGCTACCAGGGCATGATCGCAGGCATCATGGCCATCGCCATGGTGGCCGGTCCGCTGGTCGGCGGCTTCATCACCGACAACCTCTCCTGGCGCTGGGCGTTCTACGTCAACCTGCCGCTCGGCGGTGTCGCGCTGCTGGTCCTGGCCACCACCATGCACCTGCCGAAGTACCGCACCGAGCACAAGATCGACTGGCTGGGCGCCGCGCTCCTCTCGGTCGGCATCACCGCGATCGTGCTGGTCACCACCTGGGGTGGCAACGAGTACGACTGGGGCTCCCCGCAGATCCTCGGCCTGGCGGTGCTGGCCGTGGTCGCCCTGGTCGCGTTCGGGTTCGTCGAGCGCCGGGTCCCCGAGCCGATCCTGCCGCTCGGGCTCTTCGCCAACCGCAACTTCGCCCTGATCTCGGTGATCGGCTTCCTGCTCGGCTTCGCGATGTTCGGCGCGATGAACTTCCTGCCGCTCTATCAGCAGACCGTGCAGGGCGCCTCGGCCACCAACAGCGGCCTGCTGCTGCTCCCGCTGATGTTCGGCATGCTGGTGGTCTCGCTGGTCGTCGGCCGGGCGATCACCAGCAGCGGCCGGTACCGGATCTTCCCGATCGTCGGCGGCGTGGTGATGACCGCCGGCATGTTCCTGCTCAGCCGGCTGGACGTGGACACCAGCAAGGCCGAGTCCTCGCTCTACATGGTCGTGCTCGGCGCGGGCATGGGCTTCCTGATGCAGACCTCGATGCTGATCGCGCAGAACAGCGTCGAGCAGAAGGATCTCGGCGCGGCGAGCGGCGGAGCCACCTTCTTCCGCTCCATCGGCGGCTCGTTCGGCATCTCGCTCTTCGGCGCGATCTTCGCCAACCGGCTCGCCGACTCGGCCGCCGGCGACGCGTTCAGCGGCGGCGGCAAGGGCCAGGGGATGGACCTGTCGATGCTCAAGGAGTTGCCGGTGCAGGCCCGCGAGGTCGTCCTCGGCGGCCTTTCCGACGCCATTTCGCACGTCTTCCTGTGGGCGGTGCTCTTCACCGTCGCGGTGCCGGTGCTCTCCTGGTTCATCAAGGAGGTCCCGCTGCGGTCCAGCAACGACGCCCCGCCGGCGGACGCCACGCCGGAGGAGCAGGCCGAGACCGCGCTCGGCAAGGCCCCGGTGGCCTGACCCTTCGTCCGTCGCGGCCGCGTCGTCCCTCCCCGGGTACGGCGCGGCCGCGCCGCGTTTCGGGGGAGGGCTGCGGGTCAGGGGCGGCGCAGGAGCGCGGCCAGGCGGGCCCAGAGGCGGGCCAGCGCCCCGGGGCGGGGCGCTCCGGCCGGCCCGCCGCCGACGATCCCGTGGGCGAGCGCCGTGGCGGCCGGGTCCAGCGCCGGGGTGGCCAGCGCCAGGTGGGCCAGGGAGATGACGATGGGCACCGGCCGGACCCGGGCCACGGTCACCGCGTCGGCGAGGCGTTCGGCCACCACCTGTGCCACGTCGGCACGGACTTCCGGGTCGACCCAGGCGGCGCTGACCAGGGCGAACAGTGCCGCCTCGGTGATCCAGTCCTCCACGCCCCAGACCAGCTCCACCAGCACCCGGCGCCGGGTCGAGCCCGCCCACGGCTCGTCGGTGCGGTGGTGCAGCAGACCCAGGCAGGCCCAGACCTGTACGCAGCGCACCCAGAGCGACGGGTCCTGCCCGGCCAGCACCCGACCCAGTGCGGTCGGCGGCGCCTCGGGCGGGTGGACCAGGAGCCCGAGCAGGTCGGCGAGTTCCACGGTGGCCAGCCCGACCGCCGCGTCGTACGCGGCCGGCGGGTGCGGCCAGGCCGGGTGGGCGAGCTGGCGTACCCGCTCGACCGCCGCCGACGAGGGGGCCGGCAGGGTGGGCGCGGCGGTGGTGCCGTCGTACCGCCAGAGCTGGCAGGTGCTGGCCCGGCGCGGCTCGCGCGGGTCCGGGTCGGCGACCTCGGGCACCTCCACGTCGAGCCCGGGCACCGCCGCCGCCACGGTACGCATCGCGCTCGGCGGCTCCAGCGCGTCGAGGCGTACCGCCCGGCCGGGCGTGCCGTCGGCGGCGAGGGCGCGGCGCAGCACGTCCACCAGCACGCCGGCCGCCGGGGTGAGCTGCCCGAGCCAGGGCCGGCTCCGGCAGGACTCGGCCAGGTCGCCGTGCTCGTGACTGTCGTCGGGGTGGTCCCGGACGAAGTCGGCGAGGGCGACCAGGTGCGCCACGTCGCCGTCGCGGAGGAACCGCAGCCGGTGCGCGGTGTGCACCGCGCAGTCGAAGTCCGGGTCGCGGGCCAACGCCCGGTCGGTCCACTCGATGGCCTGGTCCAGCCGCCCGGTGTCGGCGAGGGTGCCGGCGATGTCGGCGTAGACCGCGAGGTCGTCGGGGTCGTGCCCGACGGCCCGTTCCAGGGCGGCCAGCGCGTCCCGGGTCCGGCCGGCGCTGCGGTAGGCGTACCCGAGCCAGACCTCGCCCAGTTTGGAGGGCTCCGCGCGTACCCCCCGGCTGGCCCAGGTGACGGCGAGGGTGACCTCGCCGAGGCGCCGGGCCAGCGCGGACGCCGCGCCCAGCAGCAGGCCGTGCCGCGGGTGCGCGGCGACCGCGTGCCGGGCCAGGGTGAGGTACGGCCGACCTGGCCCCCGCAGGGCCCGGGGCGCCGGGTCCGGCACCGCCGCGCAGACCTGCATCAGGATCCGGGCCGTGCGGTCGGGGTCGAGCCGCCGCGCGAGCTCGGGCGCGGTCACCCAGGGCACCCCGGCCCAGTCGACGCCGGGCGCGTGCCCGGTGGCCGCGACCAGCAGGTCCAACCCCTCGGCCGGGCGGCCGGCGGCGGCGAGCAGGTGGGCGCGGGCCACCACCGCCCCGACGAAGGCGCGTTGACCGAGCGGGAACAGGTCGAGGTCGCCGCCGGAGGCCGCCCCGATCCGGGTCAGCGTCTCGTGCACCTCTGGCAGAGTCGGTGCCTGGGCCAGGGCGGTGGCGAGGTGCCGGGCGGCATGCGCCAGGTCGCCCTCGTCGAGCGCCCGTCGGGCGAGGACGAGCTCCTCCTCCGGAGGCAGCGCGGCGTCTTCACGCTCCTCGGTCACGTCGGCCTCTCGCTCGTCGATTGCAGGGCTGGGCAAGCCTAGGGGATGCTGCGTCGATTCGGTGATCCACTGCGCATTGCTGCGCGTACGATTGCCCGGATGTGAGAAACAGTGCAAGACTGAGCACGAAACGCGCGGAAACCGCGCAGGAGGGGAGCTTCCGTGACGCGTCCTGGGGCCGGCATGGCCGCCGACATCGACGAGCAGCCGGCCGGATACGACCGGTTGCTCTCCGCCGAGCACGCCGGGGAGATCGCCCGGATCGCGGCGGCCGTCGCGCAACGGCGCCCCCGGCACGTGGTCTTCACCGCCCGGGGCACCTCCGACCACGCCGCGCTCTACGGGGCGTACCTCACCGAGATCCGGCTCGGCCTGCCCGCCGGGCTCGCCTCGCCCAGCACGGTCACCGTCTACGGCGCCCGCCCCGACCTCTCCGACGCGCTGGTCGTCGGGGTCAGCCAGAGCGGCGGTTCCCCCGACCTGACCGAGGTGCTGCGCGCCGCCCGCGCCTCCGGGGCGCTCACCCTGGCGGTCACCAACAACCCGGACTCCCCGCTGGCCGGGGTCGCCGAGCTGAGCCTCGACATCGCCGCCGGGCACGAGCGCGCGGTCGCCGCCACCAAGACGTACACCGCCGAGCTGCTCGCCCTGCTGATGCTGGTCGAGGGCGTCCGGGCCGGCGACGGCGTGCTGCCGGCCGAGGAGCGCGCGACCCTGGCGACCCTGCCCGAGCTGGCCGAACGAACCCTGGCCGATCCCACCCCGGCCCAGCTCGCCCCCCGCTACCGCTTCGCCGGCCAGCTGGTCACCACCGGCCGGGGGTACGCCTACCCGACCGCCCGGGAGGCGGCGCTGAAGCTGATGGAGACCTCGTACCTGCCCACGCTCGCCTTCTCCGGCGCCGACCTGCTGCACGGCCCGCTCGCGATGACCGACCCGGACGTGCCGGTGCTGGCCGTGGTCGGCTCCGGCCCCGGCGGCCGGTCGATGGGCGAGGTGCTGCCCCGGCTCGGCGAGCGCCGCGCCGACGTGGTGGTGGTCGGCTCCGCCGAGGTCGAGGGGGCCACCCGGATGGCCGTCCCCGAGGTCGACGAGCGCTACGCCCCGCTGCTGGACATCCTGCCGTTGCAGCGGTTGGCGCTGGCGTTGGCGTTGGCCCGGGGCGAGGACCCGGACGCACCGCGTGGTCTGAAGAAGGTCACCGCGACGATGTGACCTCCGGCGTGGCACGCTGTGGGCGTGTCCACGCTGCGCGACCTCGCCGAGGAGCACACCCAGCTCCGCCCGGCCGACATCGACCACCTGCACCGGATCGCCGGGGACTGGCAGCTGCTGTCCGACCTCTCCTTCGCCGACCTGCTGCTCTGGGTGCCGGTGGACGGCGACGGGACGTTCCTCTGCGTGGCCCAGGTCCGCCCGACGACCGCGCCCACCGCGTACCTGGACGACCAGGTGGGTCGGATCGTCGGCGGGCCGGAGGTGGCGCACCTGGAGGTGGCCCACCGGCAGGGCCGGATCTGGCGGGAGGGCGACCCGGTCTGGTACGGCGACGTGCCGGCCCGCCATGAGGCGATCCCGGTCCGGCTGCGCAGCGCCGGCGGGGAGCACGGCGAGGTGATCGCGGTGGTCGGCCGGGACACCAACCTCTCCACCGCCCGGACGCCCAGCCAGCTGGAGCTGAACTACCTCACCACCGCCGACGACCTGGCCCAGATGATCGCCGACGGCACCTTCCCGCCGCCCCGGCACCCGGGCGAGACCACCTCCGCGCCCCGGGTCGGCGACGGCCTGGTCCGGCTGGACGCCAACGGCAAGGTCACCTACGCCAGCCCGAACGCCCAGTCGGCGTACCGGCGGCTGGGATACGCCTCCCATCTGGTGGGGGAGGACCTGGCCAAGCTGCACCGTCGGCTGGCCGGCGATCCGCTCGAGGGCACCGACGCGGCGAACGGCATCCTCGCCGCGCTGCGCGGCGAGGCGCCGCCCCGGCGGGAGATCGACGCCCGGGGCGCCACCATGCTCACCCGGGCGCTGCCGCTGATGCCCGCCGGAGTGCCGATCGGCGCGCTGGTCCTGGTCCGCGACATCACCGAGGTACGCCGCCGTGACCGCGCCCTGATCACCAAGGACGCCACCATCCGGGAGATCCACCACCGGGTGAAGAACAACCTGCAGACGGTCGCCGCCCTGCTGCGCCTGCAGGCCCGCCGGGTCTCCATGCCCGAGGCCCGGGTCGCCCTGGAGGAGTCGGTCCGCCGGGTCGCCTCGATCGCCCTGGTGCACGAGACGCTCTCCATGTCCAGCGACGAGGCGGTCGAGTTCGACGGCATCGTCGACCGGGTGGCCAGCGCGGCCACCGAGGTCGCCGCGACCGAGGTGTCGGTGGGCATGCGGCGGACCGGCAGCTTCGGCGTGCTGCCCGCCGAGATCGCCACGTCGCTGGTGATGGTCCTCAACGAGCTGCTGCTCAACGCCGTCGAGCACGGCTTCCCGCCGGCGGGCGAGGACGGCGCCGGCCCCGCCCCGGAGGGCGGCGCCGCGCCGCAGGTGGTGGTCTCCGCCCACCGGTTCCGCAAGCAGCTGCACGTCTCGGTCACCGACAACGGCCGTGGCCTGCCGGCCGAGTTCGACGCCGACAAGGGCGGGCGACTGGGTCTGCAGATCGTCCGGGCCCTGGTCACCGGCGAGCTGCGCGGCTCGATCGAGCTGCGCCAGGGCGCCGCCCGGGGGACCGAGGCCGTCCTGGTGGTCCCGCTGGCCAAGGCCTGACCCGCGCGGGTGGCGCCGCTCAGCCGGGCCGGTTGAGCAGCGCCACGGTCACCCCCGGCCGGGGCCAGACCCGCTCGACGGTGAAGCCGTCCCGCAGGGTTCGCCCCTTGGCGCCGGGCACCGCGGCCAACGGGTCGGACCGCCGTCCGGCGACCACCAGCCAGACCCGCTGCACGCCGGCCAGGCACTCCGCCGGCCGCGCGCACTCGCTGGCCCAGAAGTCGCCGCGTTGCCGCTGGTCCCGGACCAGCAGCGCGTCCCGGGGCCGGTCTTCCTCCAGGTGGTACGCCATGCCGAGGTCGAAGAAGAGCCAGCCGCCGCGGGGGGAGTAGACGACGGCGTCGCCGGGCCGCTGACCGGCGGCGACGAGCTGCGCCGCGCCCCGGTAATCGATCAGGCCGGCGGGCGGGTGGGCCCGGCGCAGTGCTTCCTGGTCGGGCAGACCGAGCAGGCCGGCCAGGGTCAGCACGGCCAGCGCGGCGGGCGCCGGCACCGTGGCCAGCGCCGCGCCGGCGAGCAGGCAGGCGAAGGGCACGGTGAAGAGCAGGTAGCGGGGCACCCAGAGGGGTACGGCGAGCGCGGCGAGGTAGAGCAGCAGCACCGGCAGCAGCACGCACGCGCCGGGCAGCAGCGCGCGCCGGCCGACCCGGCCCGCGCCGAGCGCGGCGAGCCCGACGAGCAGGCCGCCGACCACGCTGCTCTCCGCCACCCCGCCGGGCAGCGCCGACAGGTCCGAGAGCCGGGCCGGCTCGATCCAGTCGAGCTGATGGGAGCGCTGGCCCCGGGCGGTCGACAGCAGCGGCAGCAGGAGCACGCCGGCGACCAGCAGGGCGAGCGGCCAGCGCAGCAGCCGCCCGTCCTGGGCCCCGGCCCGCGCCGGCCGGTCGGGATCGGGCTCGTCGCGGGCCGGGTGCTCGGCGGCTGAGTGCGGGGAGCTGTCGAGGCCGGCCGCGGCCCGGCCTCGCCACCAGGCGACCAGGACCACCACGGCGTGCGGGGCGAGCAGGCTCAGGGCGAGCAGGTGGGCCAGGCCGAGCCCGACGACGGCGGCGGCGTAACCGGCCCAGCGGGCCCAGGTGGGCCGGTCCAGCGCCCGTACCAGCAGCAGGGTGGCGAGCACGGCGAGCAGGCTGGCGATCGCGTACGGGCGGGCCTCCTGGGCGTACCGCGAGGTGCCCGGGAGCACCGCGAGGAGCAGACCGGCGAGGAGGCCGGCCCGCCCGCCGAGCAGCCGTCGGCCGAGTACGGCGGTCAGCCCGGCCGCCCCGGCCATGGCCAGCACCGACGGCAGCCGCAGCGCCGTGGGCGAGGCCCCGAACACCGCGATCCAGCCGTGCATCAGCAGGTAGTACGCCCCGGCGGTGGCGTCCACGGTGCCGTTGAGCCGGATCAGCTCGCGGACCGGCCGGGTGGCGGCGCTCCAGGTGGCCAGCTCGTCGCGCCAGGGCTGCGCGTGGCCGATCCCGGTCAGGCTGATCGCCAGGGTGAGCAGCATCGGCGTCAACCAGACCAGCCACCGTCGCTGGTGCCAGGCCGGAACGGCGTCGCCGGCCGGGCTCGGCTCCGAAGGTGCGGTCACATGTCGCAGCCTCACACAGCGCGGCGCCGCGCGTCGGGCCGGTGTGCCGATTCGCGGGCTGCGGCTACGCCCCGACCGTGACCCCATGCTCCCCACACCGGGTGACGAGTTGCGGGACGGCCCTGCGCAACGAACTCCGGTAGAGGTCGCTGCCCGCGCGCGGCCCGTGATGTGGGATGCGGCACGCGGTCATTGGCCGGTCACCCGGGGGTGTGGAAGCATGGGGCCCATGCTCACCGCTGTCGTCCGCCGCTTCGTGGCTCGTCGCCACGTCGATTACGGCCGCGTGCGCAGCGCGATCTGTCCGGCCCACTGACGACGCCCGACCATTCCGTCTCGGGCGCGCTCTCCGCGCCGGCCGTTCCGACATCGTCGTCCTCGGCCCGTCCCACGGGTCGGCCGCCGCGTCCGCGCTCCCACCGCAGCACAGCAGACAAAACGGAGGACGCCGCGATGGCGGTCAGCAGCACCCCGGCCCGTCCCGAGACCCCGCCGGCACCCGCCGCCCGGGCACCCCGCCGTCCGCGCGGCGAGGGGCAGTGGGCGCTCGGCCACCGCGAGCCGCTCAACGCCAACGAGCGGATCAAGAAGGACGACGACCCGCTGAACGTCCGGGCCCGGATCGAGAACATCTACGCCCACCGGGGCTTCGCCTCGATCGACCCGCAGGACCTGCGCGGCCGGTTCCGCTGGTGGGGGCTCTACACCCAGCGCAAGGCGGGCATCGACGGCGGGCGCACCGCCGTGCTCGAGCCGCACGAGCTGGAGGACGAGTTCTTCATGCTCCGGGTCCGGGTCGACGGTGGCCAGCTCAACCTGGCCCAGCTCCGGGTCATCGCGGACATCTCCCGGGAGTTCGCCCGGGACACCGCCGACATCACCGACCGGCAGAACATCCAGTACCACTGGATCCGGGTCGAGGACATGCCGGAGATCTGGCGCCGGCTGGAGTCCGTCGGCCTGCAGACCACCGAGGCGTGCGGCGACTGCCCGCGGATCGTGCTGGGCAGCCCGGTCGCCGGGGTGGCCCGCGACGAGGTGCTCGACCCGACCCCGGCGCTCGACGAGATCGTCCGTCGGTACGTCGGCGACAAGGCCTACTCGAACCTGCCGCGCAAGTTCAAGACCACGATCTCCTGGCTGGTCGACACCCCGTACGAGGCGAACGACATCTCCTTCCTCGGGGTCGACCACCCCGAGCACGGCCCCGGCTTCGACGTCTGGGTCGGCGGCGGCCTCTCCACCAACCCGATGCTGGCCAAGCGGCTCGGCGTCTGGGTGCCGCTGGCCGAGGTGCCGGACGTCTGGGCCGGCGTGGTCGGCATCTTCCGCGACTACGGCTACCGCCGGCTGCGCAACCGGGCCCGGCTGAAGTTCCTCGTCGCCGACTGGGGCATCGAGAAGTTCCGCGAGGTGCTGGAGAAGGAGTACCTGGGCCGCACCCTGCTCGACGGTCCCGCCCCGCAGCTGCCCGACAAGCCGGTGGACCACATCGGCGTGCACCCGCAGCGCGACGGGCGCAACTACGTCGGGGCCGCCCCGGTGGTCGGCCGGGTCTCCGGCGGGCAGCTGGCGAAGCTGGCCGACGTGGTCGAGGCGCACGGCAGCGACCGGGTGCGGCTCACCCCGTACCAGAAGCTGCTGGTGCTCGACGTGCCGCCGGAGCGGACCGAGGCCCTGGTCGACGAGCTGCGCGGGATCGGCCTGGAGGCCCGGCCGTCGGCCTGGCGGCGCGGCACCATGGCCTGCACCGGCATCGAGTTCTGCAAGCTGGCCATCGTCGAGACCAAGGCCCGCGGCGAGGAGCTGGTGGCCCGGCTGGAGGAGCGGCTGCGCGACTTCGACGCGGACATCTCCATCCACCTCAACGGCTGCCCGAACGCCTGCGCCCGCACCCAGGTCGCCGACATCGGGCTCAAGGGCCAGCTGGTGGTCGGCCCGGACGGCCGCCAGGTGGAGGGCTTCCAGGTGCACCTCGGCGGCGGGCTCGGCATGGCGCAGGGGCAGACCGCCGGGTTCGGCCGCAAGCTGCGCGGCCTGAAGACCACCGCCGATGAGCTTCCCGAGTACGTGGAACGGCTGGCCCGCCGCTACCTGGCCGGCCGGACCGACGGCGAGACGTTCGCCAACTGGGTGATCAGGGTCGACGAGGAGGAGTTGCGATGAGTGACGCCCGTTCCGCGCCGCTGTACTGCCCGTACTGCGGCGAGGAGGATCTGCGGCCGAGCGAGGCCGGGCACGGCGCCTGGGAGTGCCACGCCTGCGCCCGGGTCTTCACGGTCAAGTTCACCGGCCTGCTCTCCCGGGGGGTCATCCGATGAACCTCGTTTCCGCCGCAAACCTGGGCCTGGTCGGGCCCGGCGGCCCGAAGCCGGCCGACCCGGCCCGCCGCGACCCGGAGGAGCTGCGCGCCCTGGCCGAGCGGGCCGGCCGGGAGCTGGAGGGCGCCCCGGCGCTGGAGATCGCGCGCTGGGCCGCCGACACCTTCGGCGACCGGTTCTGCGTGACCAGCTCGATGGCGGACGCCGTCCTGGCCCACCTGGTCTCCCGGGTGGCTCCCGGGGTGGACGTGGTCTTCCTCGACACCGGGCTGCACTTCCCCGAGACGCTGCGGGTCCGCGACGAGGTGGCCCGCCGGCTGCCGGTGAACGTCCGGTCGATCCGGCCCCGGCAGACCGTGGGCCAGCAGGACGGCGAGTACGGCCCCCGGCTGTTCAACCGCTCCCCGGACGACTGCTGCCAGCTGCGCAAGGTGGAGCCGTTGGAGCGGGCGCTGTCCGGGTACGACGCCTGGGCCGCGGGCCTGCGCCGGGACGAGTCGCCCACCCGGGCCAACACGCCGGTGGTGACCTTCGACCCCCGGCGCGGCAAGGTGAAGGTCAACCCGATCGCCGCCTGGAGCCAGGCGGACGTGGACTCCTACATCTCCCGGTACGACATCCCGGTCAACGAGCTGTTCAGCCGGGGCTACGGCTCGATCGGCTGCTGGCCCTGCACCCGCCGCACCAAGGCGGGGGAGGACCCCCGCGCCGGCCGGTGGGCCATGTTCGAGAAGACCGAGTGCGGGCTGCACCTCTGAGCGACGCGGAGGCCGGCGTGGGGTCGTCCGCGCCGGCCGCCGGCCCGTCCGCGCCCTGCCCGCCCGGGACCTCGCCGGTGGTGCTGGTCGCGCACGGCAGTCGGGATCCCCGGGCCGCCGAGGCGACCCGGGCGTTGGCCCGGGCGGTCGAGACGGCCCGGCCGGGCACGCCGGTCCTGCCGAGCTGGCTGGACCACACCGAGCCGGGGCCGACGGCGGTGCTGCGGGCGCTGGCCGATGCCGGGCACACCTCGGCGGTGCTGGTGCCGCTGCTGCTCACCGCCGCGTACCACCGCCGGGTGGACATCCCGGCGGCGGTGGCGGCTGCCCGGGAGTCCGCGCCGGAGCTGACGGTACGGGTCACCGACGTGCTCGGACCGGCCGACGGGACGGTCGACGCGGGGTTGCTGGCCGGGCTGGAGCGGCGGCTGGTCGAGGCGGAGCCGGGCGGCGTGGACGCGCTGGTGCTGGCCGCCGCGGGCACCCGGGACGCCCGGGCCCGCGGCTCGGTGGGGCGGGTCGCCGCGGCGCTGGGCGGCCGGCTCGGGGTGCCCTGCCGGGTGTCGTACGCCTCGGCGGCGCCACCGGCGGCCGGAATCGCGGTGGCCCGGCTGCGCGCGGCGGGCGCCCGGCGGGTGGCGGTGGTCGGCTATTTCCTGGCGCCCGGTCTCTTCCACGACGCGGTGGTGGTGGGGGCGCGGGAGGCCGGGGCGGTGGCGGTCAGCGGGCCGTTGACCGATGCGTCGGAGCTGGCCGAGCTGGTGCTGCGCCGGGTGGACGCGGACGGCCCGCGGTGACCGGCGTCTCATCATGATCGAAAAGGGTGCGGTCGGGGTAACCGACCCCGGTGTGTCGTATCCGGACAGCAGAACGCCCCGGCGGGTCGGAACCCACCGGGGCGGACGGCTGTGTGATCGGTCAGGCGGAGTGAGCGCGCAGCACCCGGAGACCGCCGCGGCGCTTGACCGCGCGGCGCTCCTCCTCGCTCATCCCGCCCCAGACGCCGGCGTCCTGCCCAGACTCGAGCGCCCACTGCAGGCAGGCGTCGGTCACGGGGCAGCGCCGGCAGACGGCCTTCGCCTGCTCTACCTGCAGGAGGGCCGGGCCGGACGTCCCGATCGGGAAGAACAGCTCCGGGTCCTCGTCGCGGCAGACGGCATCGTGGCGCCAGTCCATGGCGGCAACACTCCTCATTCTGGATGGGCGGCAGATAACGCTGTTGCTTTTTCTTTATATGCATCCGCGGTGCCGGTCGTGACAGTTCGCATCCGACTATTCGGCAGCGCGTGAGCAGGCTCGTTCAGCCCCTGGGGCCTGCTGGAACAGCTCAACCTACTGAGCATATCCAGGCAATGTCCCGGTAACTCAAGTTCGCTTGTGAATACTTTCACGAACGTACGTGATGTCAAGGGCGACGCTCGGAAAAACTCCGCTCGGTGAGCAAGCTCACGACCCTTTTGTCCGGGTTTCAGGCTTCCCTGGTTACCCGCCGTACCACAGTCGAGGATCAATATAGTACAGTCCGCGTGACATTGCTGACATTCCGGCACCTATCCCCTCGGTGTGGCGGCCACCGCGTCGGGCGGTGTCCTGACCGCTCAACCAAGGGCGTTACCCGAGACCTAGCAGATTACTCTCAGTGCCTCGGGTACGGAGGTGAATCTGACCTTCTGTCGCTCCCCGAGATAGTCGCCGTCCAGCTGGAAGGCCTGCGGACGGCCCGCGACCAGGGTGAACTCGGCCACGTCGTGCAGCCGCAGCACCTGCCTGCCGCGCGGATCGGGTTGTCGGGACAGGGATTGGGTCACCGTCCGTGTAGTGCTGGCGACGCGGAGCTGACGCAGCGCCATCACATCGAGCCCGAGGTCGAACGACGCCTCCGGGTTCGGGTTGATCTCCCGCTCACCCAGGTACGTCCACGGTGCCGTGTTCTGGATGATGACCGTCGCCAGCTCGGCCTCGGCCGTCTCACCGGGCCGCTCCAGCGTGATCGTCGGGTGCCGGCGGTCCGAGGCGAGGAAGTACTGGCTCAGCGTCGAGCGGAAGTAGAGCGCCGGGGTGGAGACCCGTCCCCGCTTGCGCGCCTGCTCCACCCGGTGGATCACCGCGGCGTCCACGCCGAAGCCGGCGCAGAAGGTGAAGTAGCGGTCGTCCGCCCGGCCCAGCCCGATCCTCCGGGAGCGGCCCAGCCGCAGCCCCTCCAGGATCATGCTGGTCCCCTCCGGCCACTCCCTGGGTAGCCCCAGGGCGCGGGCGAAGACGTTGGTCGAGCCCCCGGGCACGGTGGCCAGCGCGGGCAGCCGCTCGGCCGACGTGCCGCCGGTGCGGAAGGTCGGCGGCTGTGCCGCCATCAGGCCGTTGACCACCTCGTTGACCGTGCCGTCGCCACCGAGCGTGACGACCACGTCAACGCCCTCCTCGGCCGCCTCGCGGGCCAGGTCGGTGGCGTGACCCCGCCGCCGGGTGTACCGCACCGACAGGTCTACTTCGCTGCGCAGCGCCCGGACCAGGACGTCCCGACTGCGCTCACTCGTGGTGGTGGCCTTCGGATTGACCACCAGGACGGCCCGCATGGGCGGCACTGTACCGCGATCGGGCGCGGGTATCGTGACGCGCGTGACGATCGACTCCGAGCCGGTTCCCGACACCCTGCGGTGGGCCGTACGCCTGCTGCGCGGCGAGGCGGTCGCCCTGGCGCTGCTCGCCGCCTGGCTGGTCTGGGCGGACCTCACCGCCGCCAAGACGGACCTGGTGTCAGCGCTCTTCGTGACCGGGTTCGCCGTCGCCGGCGCGGCCGCGCTCTGGGCCCTGGGCGGTGCGCTGGCCCGTCGTCGCAGCGGTGCGCGGGCACCGGCCATCGTGCTCCAGCTGATGCTGCTGCCGGTCGGCTGGTACATGGTCCAGGGCGGGATGGGCTGGCTCGGCGTCCCGCTGATGCTGCTCGGCGTGGGCGTCTGCGCGCTGCTGGTCAGCCCGCCCACCACCCGGGCGCTCGGTGTCGGGTGAGCGCCGGCCGCCGCTGGGGCTCAGTAGCCGGAGCGGCGGGTCAGCAGCGAGATGGTGGCCCGGCCCTCGTCGGCCCGGGCGGTGGCCCCCGTGGTCAGCGCGGTGAGCACCTTCCAGGCGAACGAGGACTCCGACGGCAGGGTGGCGCCCCGCACGGTCGGCACGGTCACCTCGACGGTCAGCGCGTCCTCGGTGACCGCGAAGCGGCAGGACAGCTCGGCGTCGCGGGTGGCGATCGCGAGGAGCATCGCGCAGGCCTCGTCCACCGCGATCCGCAGATCCTCGATCTCGTCGAGGGCGAACTGGAGGCGGGCCGCGAGACCCGCCGTGGCGGTGCGGAGCACGCCGAGGTAGCCGCCGTCGGCGGGCACCGTGAGGTGCACCACGTCGTCGTCGGTGGTCGGCTGGCCGGTCAGTTGAGTCACGCCTCATCCCCCCGGTCGGGGACTCTACCCGCCCCGGCGTCCGCGCGGGCGGTCACGGTCGCCGCCTGGGCGGCGAGATCGGCCAGCGCCGCCCCGGTGAGCCGGTAGGGGACCCACTCGTCCATCGGCGCGGCGCCGATCGACGCGTAGAAGCGGGCGGCCGGATTCCAGTCGATCATCCACCAGTCCAGCCGCTGGTAGCCGCGCTCCACGCAGATCGCGGCGAGCGTGGCGAGCAGCAGTCGACCCGCCCCGGTGCCCCGGTGCTCCGGACGGACGTAGAGGTCCTCCAGGTAGATGCCGTGCACGCCGGCCCAGGTGGAGAAGTTGAGGAACCACAGCGCGAACCCGACCGGCCGGTCGTCGCCGTCCACCGCGACGTGGCCGAAGAGGGCCGGTGCCGGGCCGAACAGGGCGGCGGTCAACTGCGCGTCGGTGAGGTGGCACTGCTCCGGGGCGCGCTCGTACGCGGCGAGCTCGTGCACCATCGCGACGACGGCCGGCACGTCCTCGGGACGCGCCGGCCGGATCGTCGGTGCCGAAGAGGCGAGGCTCACGCCTTCTTGGTCTCCCAGAAGATCTTCGAGATCTCGTCGATCTTCTGCAGCAGCTCGTCGGCCTTGGCCGGGTCGGTCGCACCCTTGGCACCGGCCGCGCCGGCCGCCTTGGTGGCCTCGTTGAAGAGCTGGTGCAGGTGCGGGTACTTCTCGAAGTGGGCCGGCTTGAAGTAGTCGGTCCAGAGCACCCAGAGGTGGTGCTTGACCAGGTCGGCCCGCTGCTCCTTGATCAGGATCGCCCGGGTGCGGAACTCCGGGTCGGTGTTCGACTGGTACTTCTCGCAGATCATTTTGACCGACTCGGCCTCGATCCGGGCCTGCGCCGGGTCGTACACGCCGCACGGCAGGTCGCAATGGGCGCTAGCGGTCAAACGGGGCGTGAGGATGCGGGGAAGTCGCATCAGTGTCCTCCACGGGATGTTTGCGATGATCCAAGCCGACATTACTCCTGGGGACGTCCCCGGCAGGGGCAGAGGGGAAACCTGGTGACGGTCGAGGGGACTGGACCGCCGGCCCGGCTGCGCCGGCCGCTGGCTGCGGTGGGAGTGATCGGCCCGTCCATGTCGCCCACGCTGCGCCACGGCGACGCGCTGCTGGTCCGCCCGGGCGGCCGGGCGGTCCGCCCCGGCGACGTCGTGGTCGCGGTCTTCCGCACCCGCCCGGGGCTGCTCGTGGTCAAGCGCGTGGTCCGACCACAGGACGGCGGCTGGTGGGTACGCGGCGACAACGAGCTGATCACCGACGATTCGCGGGCGTACGGGGTGGCCGACGTACTGGGCCGGGTGGTGGCCCGCTACTGGCCCCGCCCGGGGCGCGTGCACCCCCTGTCGTGACCCCGCTCCGCCCCTGTTATGACCCTGCTCACATCCGGGCGCCGGCGTCCCCACTATGCTCGAAAAGTGCCCGGGTGACCCCCTGCACCGCGCGCCGCCGGATCCGCCTCACCACCACGCGCCCGCGCCGGCCGCTCCGTCTGCTCGACAGATCCTGGAGTCACCATGTCTGCGTCCACCGTGGATCCCGCTGATCCCGTCTTCCGGCTGCACGTCGGCGGCAAGATGGCCGTCGCCTCGACGGTCCCGCTGACCAGCCGGGAGGACCTCTCCCTCGCGTACACCCCGGGTGTGGCCCGGGTCTGCGAGGCGATCGCCGCCGACCCCGCCCTCGCCGACGACTACACGTGGGTGTCGCACGCCGTGGCGGTCGTCACCGACGGTTCCGCCGTACTCGGGCTGGGCAACATCGGCCCCCGCGCGGCGCTGCCGGTGATGGAGGGCAAGGCGGTGCTGTTCAAGCAGTTCGCCGGCGTGGACGCGGTGCCGATCTGCCTCGACACCCAGGACGTCGACGAGATCGTGGCGACGGTGAAGGCGCTCGCCCCGTCGTTCGGCGGCATCAACCTGGAGGACATCAGCGCCCCGCGCTGTTTCGAGGTGGAGCGCCGGCTCGACGAGGCCCTGCCCATCCCGGTCTTCCACGACGACCAGCACGGCACCGCGATCGTGGTGCTGGCCGCCCTGCGCAACGCGGCGACCCTGCTCAACCGGAAGCTCGGCGACCTGCGGGTGACGGTCAGCGGCGCCGGCGCGGCCGGGGTGGCGGTCACCCACATGCTGGTCGCCGGGGGTGTGAACCCGGACCAGGTGGTGGTCTGCGACTCGAAGGGGATCATCGGCCGGCACCGGGCCGACCTGACCGAGACCAAGGCGCACCTGGCCGAGACGACCAACGCCGAGGCGCGCGAGGGCGACATCACCGAGGCCCTGCGCGATGCGGACGTGCTGATCGGCGTCTCCGGCGGCCAGATCCCGGAGGCGGCGGTGGCCGGGATGGCCCCGGGCGGCATCGTCTTCGCGCTGGCCAACCCGAACCCGGAGGTGCACCCGGAGGTGGCCGCCCGGCACGTCGCCGTGGTCGCCACCGGGCGCAGCGACTACCCCAACCAGATCAACAACGTGCTCGCCTTCCCCGGCGTGTTCCGCGGCGCGCTGGACGCCCGGGCCACCCGGATCACGGACGGGATGAAGGTGGCCGCCGCGGACGCGATCGCCGGGGTGGTCGCCGGATCGCTCACCGCCGAGGCGATCGTGCCGTCCCCGCTCGACCCCCGGGTCGCCCCCGCGGTGGCCGAGGCGGTCGCCGAGGCGGCCCGCCGCGACGGCGTCGCCCGCGCCTGACCGACCCGCCCGGCAAGGTTCGCGCACTTTCACGGAAAGAGTGGCCTCCCGACATCGGGAGGCCACTCTTTCCGGGTACTTGGAGAGAGGCGGGCGGCTTGAGGTTCTGTCGGGCGGCGGGGCTTGTTACGGTGCCGACCATGCGTGCCGCCTATGCCTCCCGCTTCGACGCCGACAACCCGCTCGCCGCGCTCACCGTCGGTGACCGTCCCGAGCCGACCCACCCGGACGACGACTGGGTGACCGTGCAGGTGCGGGCCAGCTCGCTCAACCACCACGACCTGTGGTCGCTGCGCGGCGTCGGGCTCGGCCCCGACCAGCTGCCGATGATCCTCGGCTGTGACGCCGTCGGCACCGATCCGGACGGCAACGAGGTGGTCATCTACCCGGTGATCCCCACCCCCGGCGACCCGCGCGGGGTCTCCATCCTCTCCGAGCACTACCAGGGGACCTTCGCCGAGCGGGTGGCCGTACCCCGGGTGAACCTGCTGCCGCTGCCGGCGGGCCTGTCGGTGACCGACGCGGCCTGCCTGCCCACCGCCTGGCTCACCGCGTGGCGGATGCTCACCACCAAGGGCCGGGTCGCCGACGGCGAGTCGGTGCTGGTGCAGGGCGCGGGCGGCGGGGTCGCCACCGCGGCCGTGGCGCTCGGCGTGGCGCTGGGCAAGCGGGTCTACGCGACCAGCCGCGACGCCGGCAAGCGGGAGCGGATCACCGCGCTCGGGGCGACCGCGGTGGAGCCCGGGGCGCGGCTGCCCGAGCGGGTCGACGTGGTGATCGAGACGGTCGGCGCGGCCACCTTCGACCACTCGCTGAAGTCGGCCGCCCCGATGGCCCGGATCGTGGTCTCCGGCGCGACCGCCGGCTACGACCCCAAGGTCAACCTGCGCCGGGTCTTCGCCATGCAGCTGGAGATCCTCGGCACCTCGATGGGCACCCCGGACGAGCTGACCGAGCTGCTGGCGTTCTGCGCCGAGCACGAGGTCCGCCCGGTGGTGGACAGCGTGGTGCCGTTCGGCAAGGTGGCGGACGCCTTCGCCCGGCTGCACTCCGGTGACGTCTTCGGCAAGGTCGTCCTCGACCACACCGCCTGACCGGCACGCCGCCCTCGACGGCCGCTCACAGGTGGTCGTCGAGGGTGGCCAGGTCGCCGCGCGCCGCGTCGGCGGGCATCCGAGCCTTCGCCTTCGCGTCGCCGTAGAGGGTCCAGCGGAGGAACTCCAGCGTGGTGTCGGAGACCACCCGCAGCGCGGCGCCGTCGGCGAGCAGCGCCCGCCCGTGGTCGCCCTTCGGCAGGCTGAGCATCGCCTTCGGCCAGGGCACCGCGTCGTAGACGGCCTTTCCGGCGGCGTAGTCGACCACCTCGTCCGCCTCGCCGTGCACGAAGAGCTGCGGTGCCGCCGTACCGGCGAAGGCGGTGCCCACCCCGAGCGCGGTGCCGGCGAAGACCACCCCGGCGTCGAGCCGCTTGTCCCGGCTCGCGGTGAAGAGCCCGATGGTGGTCACCCCGCCCGCCGAGTGCCCGGCCGCGGCCACCCGGTCGGTGGCCAGCCGGCCGCGCAGCGGGTCGCCCGCCGTGCCGTTCAGCGCGAGCACCTTGTCTAGGGCGTACGAGACGTCGGCCGGCTGGTTGAGCACGTCGAGGACGTTGCCGTCGCCGCCCCGGCCGGTGTGCGGGAAGGTCGGTGCGGCGACCACGAAACCGGCCGCCGCCCACCGGGTCAGCAGCAGCCGGTAGTCCTCCGGCCGGCCGCCCAGCCCGTGACTGAACATCACCACCGGGAACCGGCCGGCCGCCGCCGTCGCCCCGCGCTCAGCCGCGCCGCCCGCCTCACCCCGGGCCGGGTACCAGAGGGTCACCGGCAGCCGGCGGTCGCCGCCCCGGTTCAGCGTCAACTGGCGTACGCCGACCGCGAAGGACTCGGCCGGCGCGCTGCCGGCCGGTACCCGCGGCGCCGGGGTGGTGGCCCTCGGCAGCTCCGGCGGCGCGGCGGGCCGGGCCGTGGGAGCGGGGGCGGAACAGCCGACGAGACCCGCGCTGAGCAGGGCGGCGGCGAGCAGCATCGGGGTGGGGCGACGGGACATGAATCCGATTGTGCCCCGCCCGACGGGGTGACCAGCCACTTCCCGACCCACGATGACCCGGGCGGGACCGACGGTGGGCTCCGCCGGGCAGGCTGTCGCGGAGCCGGGACAGGCCGGCGGCGTCGTTCGGCCGGTCAGCGGGCCAGCCGGTCGTCGAGGGTGGTGCGGCCGGCGTGGGTGGCGTCGGCGCGGAGGCGGTGGGCCGCCGCCGGGTCGTCGTAGAGGGTCCAGCGGAGGAAGTCGGTGGTGGTGGCGAGGACCTCGTCGTAGCCGGGCCGGCCCGGGGTGAGGTACTCGCCGTGCCCCTGCCCCAGCACGCTCAGGAACCCCGCCGGGCCGGTGCTGCGGTCGAAGGCGGCCCGCCCGACGGAGAGCGGCACCACCGGGTCGGCGGTGCCGTGCACGAAGAGCAGGGGAGCGGCCGGACCGGCGAAGGCGCCGGCCAGACCGCCGCCGGCGATGACGATGCCGGACCGCAGCCGGGCGGAGTGGCCCGAGGTGAACATCCCGGCGGTGGTGAAGCCGCCCGCCGAGTGACCGGCCGCAGCGAACCGGGCCACGTCCAGGTGCCCGGCGAGCGGGTCGCCCGGCCGCGCGTCCAGTCCGACCAGGTACCGGATCAGCCGCCAGCCGTCGGCCGGCTGGTGCCGCACGTCGGCGCGGGTGAACCGGGCCGCCCGCAGGTTGGTGTGCGGGTAGGCCGGCGCGGCCACCACGAAACCGGCGGCGGCCCACCGGGCGGTCAGCCCGGCGTGCAGCTCGGGAAGGCTGTGCAGGCCGTGGCTGTAGACCACCACCGGGAAGCGACCGGGCGCCACCCGGCCCCCCTCGGTGGGATACCAGAGCGTCACCGGCAGCGGCCGGGGACCGGCCGGGTCGACGGTGAACGTGCGTACCGCGACGGGGTGGAGCCGGTCCGGGGCGTGCCGGGCCGGCGGCGGCCCCGGGGCCGCGGCGACGGCCGGGCCGCAACCGGTCAGCAGCGTCGTCATCAGCACGCCGACCAGCCGCCTCGCCCCCATCCCGTCACGGTAGGCCGCCGTGGGGGTACCCCGGGCCCGCCGTCCGGACCGTCCGCCGACCGCCACCCGGCCCGGACCGCCTCCACCGCTCGGATCGGACCGGTCACCCTCGGTCCGGCGGGACGCCGCGCCGCGGGTGGTTTCGCTAGGGTCTCCGGCATGTCTGACGAGTACATGGACCCGAGCGGCAACACCGAGCAGTTCCGTGCCTTCGCGCACTCCCCGGAGGCCGTCGCGCCGGCCGCCACGAACTCCCGACTGCCGCTGATCGCCGGCGCCGCCGTGGTGGCGGTCCTGCTGGTCGTCGCCGTGGCCTGGCTGGCGCTGGGCTGATCCGGCCCGCCGCTGCCCGCCGGTCCGGCAGCGGCGGGCCGCGGGGCCGCCCGGCGGCTCAGCTCCGGGCGGCCACGACCGCGTGGGTCTCCCGGGCGATCTCCCGCTCCTCGTCGGTACCGATCACGCAG
The DNA here is from genome assembly GCF_059089345.1 of Micromonospora sp. BS32. NCBI lineage: Bacteria > Bacillati > Actinomycetota > Actinomycetes > Micromonosporales > Micromonosporaceae > Micromonospora > Micromonospora sp. BS32. The sequence goes on along the minus strand of NZ_JBSSHR010000010.1, from coordinate 179,060 downwards.
ACGCTCACCTCGGCGAGGTCCGGCGAGATCACCCGGTCGCCGCTGGCCGAGTTGCGCACCGGGTCCACGGCGATGCCGAGCCGCTCCAGCCCGGCCAGCGCGGCGGCCCGCACCGGGGCGGCGTGCTCGCCGACCCCGGCGGTGAAGGTCACCGCGTCGACCCCGCCGAGCAGCGCGTAGTACGCGCCGACGTAGCCGGTGAGCCGGCGGCAGTAGACGTCGAAGGCGAGCGCGGCCGCCCGGTCCCCGGCCTCCCGCCGCTGGAGCACCTCGCGCATGTCGTTGACCCCGGTCAGGCCGAGCAGGCCACTGCGGTGGTTGAGCAGGTTGTCGATCTCGTCGACCGACAGGCCGGCCTCGCGGCGCAGGTGGAAGATGACCGTCGGGTCTAGGTCGCCGCTGCGGGTGCCCATCACCAGGCCCTCCAGCGGGGACATCCCCATCGAGGTGGCGACGCTGCGGCCCCCGTCGACCGCGCAGGCGCTCGCCCCGTTGCCCAGGTGCAGGGTGATCGTGCGCAGCTCCTCGTACGGGCGCGCCAGCAGCTCCGCGGTGCGCTTCGAGACGTACGCGTGCGAGGTGCCGTGGAAGCCGTACCGGCGGATGCCGTACCGCTCGGCGGTGTCCCGGTCGATGGCGTAGGTGGCGGCGGCCTCCGGCAGGGTGTGGTGGAACGCGGTGTCGAAGACCGCCACCTGCGGCACCTCCGGCAGCGCCTCCCGGGTCACCTCGATGCCGGCCAGGTTGGCCGGGTTGTGCAGCGGGGCGAGCGGCACCAGCTCCTGGATCGCGGCGAAGACCGCGTCGTCCACCAGCACCGGCGAGCTGAACCGCCGACCGCCGTGCACCACCCGGTGCCCGACCGCCGCCAGCCCGTCCAGGTCGAGCCGGTCGAGGATCTCCCGGACCGCCGTCTCGTGGTCGGCCGGGCCGCCGCCCGGCTCACCGACCCGCTCCACGGTGCCCTTCTCCCGGACCGCCTCGCCGTCGTAGAGCCGGTACTTCACCGACGACGACCCGCAGTTGAGGACCAGGATCCGGCTCATGACGACTCCTCGGCGGCGGCCTGGATGGCGGTGATCGCCACGGTGTTGACGATGTCGGCGACGGTCGCGCCCCGGGACAGGTCGTTGACCGGTCGGCGCAGGCCCTGCATGACCGGGCCGACCGCCACCGCGCCGGCCGACCGCTGCACCGCCTTGTACGTGTTGTTGCCGGTGTTCAGGTCCGGGAAGATGAAGACCGTCGCCCGCCCCGCCACCACGCTCTCCGGCAGCTTCGTGGCCGCCACCTGCGGGTCGATCGCCGCGTCGTACTGGATCGGGCCCTCGACCAGCAGCTCGGGCCGGCGGGCCCGGACCAGCTTGGTGGCCGCCGCGACCTTCTCCACGTCCGCGCCCGCCCCGGAGTCGCCGGTCGAGTACGACAGCATCGCCACCCGGGGCTCGATACCGAACCGGGCCGCGGTGTCGGCCGAGGAGATGGCGATGTCGGCGAGCTGGGCGGCGTCCGGGTCCGGGTTGACCGCGCAGTCGCCGTAGACCAGCACCCGGTCGGCGAGCAGCATGAAGAAGACACTGGAGGCCACCGAGACCCCCGGCACCGTGCGGATGATCTCGAACGCCGGGCGGATGGTGGCCGCGGTGGTGTGGGTGGCCCCGGAGACCATGCCGTCGGCGTGCCCGGTGGCCACCATCATCGTGCCGAAGTAGTTGGGCTGCGCCACCACGTCGTGCGCCAGCTCGTAGGTGACGCCGCGGTGGGCCCGCACCTCCGCGTACTGGGCGGCGAACTCGTCCCGCAGGGCGCTGGTCGCCGGGTCGACCACGTCCGCGCCGGCCACGTCGATGCCCAGCTCGCGGGTCCGCCGGGCGACGTCGTCCGGGCGGCCGAGCAGGGTCAGGTCGGCCACGCCCCGGCGGAGCAGGATCTCCGCCGCCCGCAGGATCCGTTCCTCGGTCCCCTCGGGCAGCACCAGCCGGCGCCGGTTGGCCCGGGCGCGGTCGATCAGGTCGTACTCGAACATCAGCGGGGTGACCCGCTCGGAGCGGCTGACCCGCAGCCGGCGGGCCAGGTCGACGGTGTCGACGTTGTTCTCGAACGCCCCGAGCGCCGCCTCGACCTTGCGCGGGTTCGCCGGGCCGGGGCGGCCCTCGATCCGGCTGGACGCCGCCACCGTGTCGTAGCTGTCGCTGGGCACCGAGAGCACCGCCAGGCCGGTGTTCAGCCCCTCCACCAGGCGCATCGCCCGGGGGTCGGGCTGCTCGCCGAGGGTGAGCACCAGGCCGGCCACCGACACCTGGCCGGCGACGTGCGCGGCGCTCGCGGCGACCAGCAGGTCCGCCCGGTCGCCGGGGGTGATCACCAGCGCGCCCTCGGTCAGGTGGTCCAGCAGGGTGGGCACGTGCGCCGCGCCGACCACGAAGTCGAGCACGTCCCGGCCGAGCGCCGCGTCGTCGCCGGAGAGCAGGGTGGCGCCGAGCGCCGCCGCCACCTCGGCCACCGTCGGCGCCGACACGGTCGGCACCTCCGGGATCGCGTACGCGGGGACGGGCAGCTCGGGCAGCGCCATCGCCCCGGGCACCCGGTTGGCGATCACCGCCAGCACCGTCGCGCCGAGGTCCTCCAGATCGTGGTACGCCCCGCGCGCGGCCGCCGCGATCGCCTCGGGCTCCTGCCCGAAGCCGTCGATCACCGGTACCACCACGCTGCCGAACTCGGTCGCCAGCCGGGCGTTGAAGGCCAGCTCGCGGGGCCCGGCGCCGTCACCGCCGTCGGCGAAGTCGCTGCCCACCACGACCACCGCCGGGCAGCGCCGCTCGACGTCGCGGTAGCGCTCGACGATCCGGGAGATCAGCTCCTCCCGCCGCCCGTCGGCGACCAGCGCGCTCGCCTCGGCGTATGTGGCGCCGGTCAGCTCCTCCTGCGGCAGGTCGACCCGGTAGCGGTCGTGCAGCAGGGCGAGGATCGGGTCGGGGCCGCCGCCGGCGACCAGCGGGCGGAACGCGCCGATCCGCTCGACCTGCCGGGAGAGGAGTTCCGCGAGCCCGAGCGCGATGGTCGACTTACCCCCGCCGGAACCCACGCTGGTCAGATAGACGCTGCGGGCCACGACCCCACCCTAGAAGATCGCGCCGCGCCCCGCCCGGGACCTTGGTCCCGCCCACCCCGGTCCTTGATCACACCGCGGTCCGGGGCGGGGCGACTACTCGTCGTCCGGGTCGTCCAACCGGGCCAGGTGGGTGGCGAAGCGTTCGATCGGGGTCTCGAACTCGGGGTTCAGGTCGACGAAGTCGCGCAGCCGCTCGGCGAGCCACTCGATGCTCACCTGCTCGTCGCCCCGCCGCTCGACCAGTTCCTCAATCCCACGGTCGGTGAAGTACACCGTGCCTCCTCTGGCTGGATTCGACGAACCCGGCCCGCCCCCGGGAGGGGACGGGCCGGGTTCGGGTGGGTCACGGGCGGGGGAGAGCCGCCTCGATCAGCGCGGTCTGCTCGACCTCGTGCATCTTGGCCGAGCCGACCGCCGGGGCGGCGGCGGCCGGACGGGAGATGCGGCGCAGCCGGACGTCGGTCAGGTGCTCCAGCAGGTTGAGCGCGACGAAGCTCCAGCCGCCCTGGTTGGCCGGCTCCTCCTGCACCCAGGCGAAGTCCTCGGCGTTCGGGTACTGCGCCAGGGCGGCCCGGATCTCCTCCACCGGCATCGGGTAGAGCTGCTCGATCCGGATGATCGCGGTGTCGGTGACGCCCCGCTCGGCCCGGGCCCGGAACAGGTCGTAGTAGACCTTGCCCGAGCAGAGCAGCACCCGCTTCACCTGCTCCGGCGCCGGGGCGGCCGTGTCGGCGAGCACCGGCTGGAAGGTGCCGGTGGTGAAGTCCTCGACCTGGGAGACGCAGAGCTTGTGCCGCAGCAGCGACTTCGGCGTGAACACCACCAGCGGCTTGCGCTTCGGCGACAGCGCCTGGCGGCGCAGCAGGTGGAAGTAGTTCGCCGGAGTGGTCGGGATGGACACCCGCATGTTGTCCTCGGCGCAGAGCTGGAGGAACCGCTCCGGGCGGCCGGAGGTGTGGTCCGGGCCCTGGCCCTCGTGGCCGTGCGGCAGCAGCAGGGTGACCGCGGAGCGCTGGCCCCACTTCACCTCGCCGGACGAGATGAACTCGTCGATCACCGACTGGGCGCCGTTGACGAAGTCGCCGAACTGGGCCTCCCAGCAGACCAGCGCGTTGACGTTCTCCACCGAGTAGCCGTACTCGAAGCCCATCGCGGCGTACTCGGAGAGCAGCGAGTCGTGCACGAAGAAGCGGGACCGCTCGCCGTCGGCGGTGAGGGTCTTCAGCGGCAGGTAGTCCTCGCCGGTCTTGGCGTCGACCACCGAGGCGTGCCGCTGGACGAAGGTGCCGCGGCGGGAGTCCTGACCGGCGAGCCGGACGGTGATCCCGTCGTGCAGCAGCGAGCCGAGCGCGATGATCTCGCCGTAGCCCCAGTCGATGTTGCCCTCGACGGACATCTTGGCCCGCCGGTCGAGCAGCTGCTGGATCCGCTTGTGCGGGGTGAAGCCCTCGGGGAGGTTGACGTGCGCCTCGCCGATCGCCTTGACCACCGCGGCGTCGGTCGCGGTCTCGACCTGGGGCTCCGGCTCGTCCTCGCGGCGCGGCCGGCTCAGCTGGCGGGGCGTGGTCGCGGCGTCGCGGGTGGCCTTGAAGACCCGCTCCAGCTGCGCCTGGTAGTCGCGCAGCAGCTCCTCCGCGTCCTCCACGGTGATGTCGCCCCGCCCGATCAGCTCCTCGGTGTAGAGCTTGCGGACCGACCGCTTCGAGTCGATGATCTTGTACATCTGCGGGTTGGACATCGACGGGTCGTCGCCCTCGTTGTGCCCGCGCCGGCGGTAGCAGACCATGTCGATCACGACGTCCTTGTTGAACGCCTGCCGGTACTCGAAGGCCAGCCGGGCGACCCGGACCACGGCCTCGGGGTCGTCGCCGTTGACGTGGAAGATCGGCGCCTGGATCATCCGGGCGACGTCGGTGCTGTAGAGGCTGGAGCGCGAGTACTCCGGGGCGGTGGTGAAGCCGACCTGGTTGTTGACCACCACGTGCACGGTGCCGCCGGTGCGGTAGCCGCGCAGCTGGGAGAGGTTGAGCGTCTCGGCCACCACGCCCTGGCCGGCGAAGGCGGCGTCACCGTGCACCGCCAGCGGCAGCACGGTGTAGCCCTCCAGCTTGAGGTCGATCCGGTCCTGCTTGGCCCGGACGATGCCCTCCAGCACCGGGTCCACGGCCTCCAGGTGCGACGGGTTCGCCACCAGCGAGACCTTGACCGCGTGGTCGCCGTCCGGGGTGGTGAACTTGCCGTTCTGGCCGAGGTGGTACTTCACGTCGCCGGAACCCTGCGTCGAACGCGGGTCCAGGTGCCCCTCGAACTCCGAGAAGATCTTCTCGTACGGCTTGCCGACGATGTTCGCCAGCACGTTGAGCCGGCCGCGGTGGGCCATGCCGATGACGACCTCGTCCAGCCCGCCCTCGGCGGACGATTCGAGGATCTCGCCCAGCAGCGGGATCAGCGACTCGCCGCCCTCCAGCGAGAAGCGCTTCTGCCCGACGTACTTGGTCTGCAGGAAGGTCTCGAAGGCCTCGGCGGCGTTGAGCCGGTTGAGCACGTGCTTCTGCTCGTCGGCCGGCGGCTTCTCGTACTTGCGCTCGATCCGCTCCTGGATCCAGCGGCGCTCCTCCGGGTCCTGGATGTGCATGTACTCGATGCCGACGCGGCGGCAGTACGAGTCGCGCAGCACGCCGAGGATCTCGCGCAGCTTCATCCGCTGCTTGCCGGCGAAGCCGTTGACCGGGAAGACCCGGTCGAGGTCCCACAGGGTCAGCCCGTGCTGGAGGACGTCCAGGTCGGGGTGCTTGCGGATCTTGAACTCGAGCGGGTCGGTGTCGGCCATCAGGTGGCCGCGCACCCGGTACGCGTGGATCAGCTCGTGCACCCGCGCGGTCTTGTTGATCTGGCCCTCGGAGTCGACAGCGACGTCCCGGACCCAGCGCACCGGCTCGTACGGGATGCGCAGCGAGGTGAAGATCTGGTCGTAGAAACCGCGCTCGCCGAGCAGCAGTTCGTGCATCACCTTGAGGAACTCGCCGGACTGCGCGCCCTGGATGATCCGGTGGTCGTACGTGCTGGTCAGCGTGATGATCTTGCTGACCGCCAGCTCGGCGAGGGTGGCCTCGCTCATGCCCTGGTACGGGGCCGGGTACTCCATCGCGCCGACGCCGATGATGGCGCTCTGGCCCTGCATCAGGCGCGGGATCGAGTGCACCGTGCCGATGCCGCCCGGGTTGGTCAGCGAGATGGTGGTGCCGGAGTAGTCCTCCATGGTCAGCTCGTTGCGGCGGGCGCGCCGGACCACGTCCTCGTACGCCTGCCAGAACTGCCGGAAGTCCATCTGCTCGCAGGCCTTGATGGACGGGACCACCAGGTTGCGGGAGCCGTCCGGCTTGGCCAGGTCGATCGCGATGCCCAGGTTCACGTGCTCGGGGCGGACCACCGCCGGCTTGCCGTCGACCTCGGTGAAGGAGTTGTTCATCTCCGAGTGCTCGACCAGCGCCCGGACCAGCGCGTAGCCGATCAGGTGGGTGAAGCTGACCTTGCCACCGCGGCCGCGGGCGAGGTGGTTGTTGATCACGATGCGGTTGTCCACCAGCAGCTTGGCCGGGACCGCGCGCACGCTGGTCGCGGTCGGCACGGCCAGCGAGGCGTCCATGTTCTGAACGATCTTGGCGGCCACGCCGCGCAGCGGGGTGGTGCCGGCGCCGGTGGGCGCGGCCTTCGCGGCCGGCTTGGACGGGGCGGCCTTCGCGGCGGGCGCCGCCGGGGCGGCCTTCGCCGGGGCCGGCTTGGCCGGGGCCGGTCGGGCGGCGGGCTTCGTCGTCGGCTGGGCCACCGTCGCGGCGGCCTCCTGCTGGCCGGCCGGCTCGGGCGCGGCCGGCTTGGCGGGCGCCTTCTCCTCGGCCGGACGGGCCGGAGCGGCACCCGGGGCCGGTCGGTAGTCGGCGAAGAAGTCGTGCCATGCCGAGTCGACGCTCGACGGGTCGGCGAGGTAGCGCTGGTACATCTCCTCGACGATCCACTCGTTCGGGCCGAAACCCGCCAGTGGGTTCTCCTGCGAAGTCTGCTGGGTCGACACGGCCGGTAATCGCCTCTTTCACGCGGGTTCGTATGTCACGCGGTGTCCGCCGGCACCCGATCAAGGGCACGCGAGCGACGGGTCCCAGGCTACGCCGTGGGAGTGCGCCAGGCATTTCCGCCTCTGACGGGTGGTCCGTTTCACAGAAGATGCCAGAAGTTCAGTAAACGCCGCGTGTCCCGTCCGCGCCTGTTATGGCCCGACGGCCCGGCACGGCGGCGGGTCGCCGTCGTACCGGGCCGTCGGGGCCGGCGGAGGTCAGGAGATGTCGCGCCGCCGGGTGATCAGGACGCCGAAGACACCGCTGACCAGCGCGTAACCGACCAGCACCAGGGCGCCTACCCACCAGTCGGGAGTCAGCTCCGTGCTGCCCCCGCTGATCATCACCTGGGACGCCACGGCCGGCCAGACCACCTGCCACTTCACCACCGCCTGGCTGTCCAGCCAGCCGGAGAGCAGGAAGAAGAGCAGCTGCACCACCTGGGTGCCGACCAGGTAGAGCACCGCCGCGGTGATCACCGCGCCGAGCTGGTTGGGGATCAGCGTGCCGATGCCCACCCCGAGGATCGTCCAGATCGCATACGCCAGCAGGTTGAGCAGCAGCGCCCGGTGCACCGTCCACTCACCGAGCTGGGTGCCGTGCCCGTCCAGGGTCAGGAAGATCGACCCGGCGGCCAGGTCGATCACCGTGGTGGCCAGCCAGAAGCCGAAGCCGAGCAGCGAGGCCGCGCCGAGCTTCGACAGGATCACCGAGGTACGCCGTGGCGTGGTGAGGAAGGTGGTGGTCGCCGTCTGGTGGAAGAACTCGTTGGTCACCATCAGGATGCCGATCAGCATCACGAAGAGCAGGCCCAGGTACTGGCCCGAGGTGTAGAGGTTGGCCGCCTGGGCGGGCGCCGCCGCCTGGTCCCCGCTCACCCCGAAGTCCTCGGCGTTGCCGCTGAGCACCTGGTGGGCCAGCCAGGCGTTGATCGCGAAGGCCAGGGCGGTCGCCAGGAACGCCCCGATGCCGAGCAGCCACCAGGTGCTGGTCGTACGGATCTTGAGCAGTTCGGACCGGACGAGGTTCATCGGATGCCCGCCTTCCCGGCCGTCAGCTCCAGGAAGACCCGTTCCAGGTCGGGCCGTTCCGTGGTGAGTTCGTGCAGTTCCACGCCGGCGGCCAGGGCGGCCCGGCCGACGGTCGGGGCGTCCACCCCGTCCACCAGCAGTGCGCCGTGCCCGTCCGGGGCGACGGTGGCCGACTGCGCCTTCAGCGCGGCGGTCAGCTCCTCGGCCTGCGGGGTGCGCACCCGCACCTGGGCGCCGCTGGCCATCGAGCCGATCACCTGGTCCACCGGGCCCTGCCGGACCAGCTGGCCGGCCGCGATGATCACCACGTCGTCGGCGAGCAGCTGCATCTCGGAGAGCAGGTGGCTGGAGACCAGGATGGTGCGACCGTCCTGGGCGAGGCCCTTGAGGAAGCCCCGCATCCACCGGATGCCCTCCGGGTCCAGCCCGTTGGCCGGCTCGTCGAGGATCAACACCCGCGGGTCACCCAGCATCGCCGCGGCGATGCCCAGCCGCTGCTTCATGCCCAGCGAGTAGCCCTTGAACTTGCGGTTCGCCGCCGGGGTCAGCCCGACCAGGGCCAGCGCCTCGTCCGCCCGCCGCTGCGGCAGGCCGGCCGCCGCGCAGATCACCCGCAGGTGGTTACGGCCGGTCCGGCCCTTGTGCGCGCCGGACGCCTCGAGCACCGCGCCCACCTGCCGCAGCGGGTCGGTCAGGTCGGCGTACCGGCGGCCGCCGATGGTGGCGTCGCCGCTGGTCGGGGTGACCAGGTTGAGCAGCATGCGCAGGGTGGTCGTCTTGCCGGCGCCGTTCGGGCCGAGGAAGCCGGTCACCCGGCCCGGCTCGACCGTGAAGGACAGGTTGTCCACCGCCCGAACGTTCTTGTACTGCTTGGTCAGTCCGGACACGACGATCTGGCCGGTGCTGGGGCTCCACTGCCCGTCGGACATCGTTCTCCTCCCGTGCGGCGGCACGTCACGCGCCGCGCTGTGGGCGCCGTTGCCGAAAGGCGCCGTGGCACAGCCTGGCAAGCCCGGTCAACCCGGTCAATCACGCCTGATCACCGGCCGTGAACCACCTCGGGTAGGAGGTGGTCGTCTCATCGATGAGGTGCGGGCTCCGGCGGCAGCGCGATCCAGGTGGCCCGGGCCCGGCCCAGCAGCGCACCGGTCGGGCCGTACAGGCTGGTGTGCACGAGCGCCTTGCGCCCGTTTGCGCCAACCAGCTCGCCGGTGACCACGCACGCGTCGCCGGGGGCCGGCAGCGCGTCCACCACCGCGGCGATCCGGCCGAGGACGTACGGCCGGCCGGGGGCGATCACCGCCCAGCCGCCGGGGCAGTCCAGGGCCGCCCAGACCGTCGCCGGCACCACCTGCGCCGGGGCGTGGAACGGCGCGGCGGTGCGACCGTCGGGGAGCCGGCCGGGGAAGATCCGTAGCCCGTCCGGGTGCTCCGGGCCGCAGACGAAGCAGCCGGGAAAGGGGTGGTCCCGCAGCCCGGGGTACGCCGCCGAGGCCCGCGCCGCGGTCGCGGCGTCGACCGGGGCGACCGCCACCGGCGGCTCGTCGGTCGGGCGGATCTGGGCGACCAGCTGCCCGTCCGGGTCGAGGACGTCGCCGTCGGCCAGGGTTAGCGGGGTGTCCAGCGGCGGTGGCCGGCGCAGGGTCACCTCGACCGGCCGGCTCGCGCCGTACGCCCCGGCGAAGACCCCGGCGCTCCAGCCGCCGTTGCCCGACCCGGGCGGCCCGTTGTACCGGGACCCGATCATCATCGATCCACCTCCGTACCGTCCGGCGTGCGCGCCGGTCCCGCCGGGCAGCCTCGCACGTCACGCCCTGCGGCGGAGCGCCGGCCGGCGTTCACCGGATCGACACCCGTCGCCGGGGGACCGGCAACCCCCGGCACCTACACAGGTCCCATGGCCGTTCTGCATGCCGCTGGCGCACCCCTGACGACCAGCGGATACACCCTGCTGATCGCCGACGACCCGACCCAGGTCGCGGCCGCGCAACGCCTGCGTCACGAGGTGTTCGCCACCGAACTCGGCGCGACGTTGCGCCCCGGCGAGGCCGGTCTCGACGTCGACGAGCTCGACGCCCACTGCGACCACCTGATCGTGCGCGAGGAGCGCACCGGCACGGTGGTCGGCACCTACCGGCTGCTGCCCCCGGGCCGGACCGACCGCCGGTACGCCGAGGCCGAGTTCGACCTCACGGCGCTCGACCCGCTGCGGGACACCCTGGTCGAGACGGGCCGCTCCTGCGTCCACCCCGACCACCGCTCAGGTGCCGTGATCAACCTGATGTGGGCGGGTCTCACCCGCTACCTGCACCTGCGGGGCTCGCGCTGGCTCGGCGGCTGCGCCTCGGTGCCGGTCGACGACGGGGGCCGGGCCGCCGCCGAGGTCTGGGCCCAGGTGCGTGCGAAGCACCTGGCGCCGCCGCCGCTGCGGATCCGCCCGCTGCGTCCCTGGTTCGCCGAATCGGAGGCGTACCCGGCGGAGTTGGCCGAGGGCGGCGCGGCCGGCCGGGCCCTGGTCCCGCCGCTGCTCCGCGGCTACCTGCGGCTCGGCGCCTGGATCGCCGGTGAGCCGGCGTACGACCCGGACTTCCGCTGTGCCGACTTCTACGTGCTGTTCGACCTGGACCGGATGAACCCGCGCTACCTGCGGCACTTCCTCGGCGGGCAGCGGTGACGGGCGCCGACCTCTGGCGGCCGGTCTCGGGCTGCGGCCCGCAGTGCCTGCCGCCGCCGGGCGAGGTGCCGGCCGTGGCCCCGTTGCTCCGGATGGCCCGGCTGGTCGGCGTGGTCGGGATGCTGCTGGCCGGGGCCGGCCTGGCCGCGCTGCTGCCGGTGCTGCCGGCGGCGGAGCGGGCGGCGGCGGTGCGCGGCTGGGCGCGGGCCACCGCGCGCGCCCTCGGCGTCCGGCTGGAGATCCGCGGCCGGTTGCCCCGGCGGCGGGCGCTGCTGGTCGCCAACCACGTGTCCTGGTTGGACATCCTCGCGGTGCTGGCGGTCGCCCCGGCCCGGCTGCTGGCCAAGCGGGAGGTCCGGGAGTGGCCGCTGGTGGGGCTGCTGGCCCGTGCCGGCGGCGCGGTCTTCGTGGACCGGTCGCGGCCCCGGGAGCTGCCGGCGACGGTGGCCCGGCTCGCCGCGGCGCTGCGCGCGGGCGACCCGGTGGCGGTCTTCCCGGAGGGTACGACGTGGTGCGGCGCCGCCCCCGCGGCCGACTGCCGGCCGGAGCGAGGTTTCCGGCCGGCGGCGTTCCAGGCGGCGATCGACGCCGGGGCGCCGGTGGTGCCGGTCCGGATCGCCTACCGCTGTACGGCCACCGGCGAGCTGACCGCGACGGCCGCCTTCCTCGGCGACGAGAACCTCTGGCAGTCGCTACGCCGGGTGCTCGCCGCTCGTGACCTGGTGGTGGCCGTCTCGGTGGCCGCGGCGCTGCACCCGGCCCGGGACGCGGACCGGCGGCTGCTGGCCCGCGCCGCCGAGTCTGCTGTCCACCTGGTGCCGGCCCGCGCGGCCACGCTCCACCCCGTCCCGGTCCCGGTCCCGGTCCCGGTGCTGGCCGGCGGTCCCGGGCTGGCCGGCGGTCCCGTGCCGGCCGGCGGCCCGGTGCCCGCGGGGGAGGAGGCGCTCGGCCTGGCGGCGTGACGGATCGCCGACACGCGACAGTCTTGTTCTATCGCGATGTATCGCGTTACGCTCCTCTCGTGAGTGGCGCACCGTCCGGTCGCGCCCCGATCGAGGGGAGGGCCCATGGCCACCTGGAGGGTCGACCGACCGCAACGACTCACCCTGGAGGAGCCGGTCACCCGGCTCGACGTCCGGCTGATCAGCGGCCGGCTCAACGTCGTCGGCACCGACGGCCCGGCCCGGGTCGACGTCACCCGGGTCAGCCGCCGGCCGGTCGTCGTCGAGCACCGCGACGGCCACCTGCACGTCGGCCACGAACGGCCCCCCCGCTGGCCCGGGTTCCTCTGGTGGATCGGGCAGCTCGGCCGCAAGTTCCGGGCCGAGGTGTCGATCGCCGTCCCGGCCCACGTGCTGGCCGACCTGCGGCTGGTCGACGGATCGCTGGTCGCCTCCGGGCTGCGCGCGGACACCCTGGTGGACGTCACCTCCGGGCAGGTCACCCTGATGGGGCTCGCCGGCCGCACCACCGCGAAGGTCGTCTCCGGCCCGGTGGAGGCGCTCGGCGTGGCCGGCGACCTGACCCTGGAGACCGTCTCCGGCGAGGTGGTGCTCGCCGACAGCGCGGCCGACCGGGTGCACGCCAACACCGTCTCCGGGGCGATCACCTGCGACCTGGACAATCCCCGGCGCAGCGAGATCCGGCTGACCACCATCTCCGGCGGCATCACCGTCCGGGTCCGCGAGGACAGCGACCTCACCGTCCACCTGCACACCACCTCGGGCCGGATCACCAGCGGCTTCCGGGAGGTGGGCGGTGGCCCCGGGTTCGGCCCGGTGAAGGACAGCCACGGTGTCCTCGGCGCGGGCGCGGGTAAGCTCTGGGCGTCCGCGACGTCCGGCAGCATCGCCCTGCTCGCCCGTGGAGTCGACGACGACCAGGAGGAGTTGCCGTGACCGCCGTGTTCAGTCACGGGCGGCTCCGGCTCTACCTGCTCAAGCTGCTCGACGACGGCCCGAAGCACGGCTACGAGCTGATCCGGCTGCTGGAGGACCGCTTCCTCGGCCTGTACGCCCCGAGCGCCGGCACGATCTACCCCCGCCTGCAACGGCTGGAGGTCGAGGGGCTGGTCAGCCACACCGCCGCCGGTGGCCGCAAGGTCTACGAGATCACCGACGCGGGCCGGGCCGAGTTGCGCCAGCGCGCCGACGAGCTGGCCACCCTGGAATTCGACATCAGCGCCTCCGTCGAGGACCTCTCCGCCCTGGCCGGTGAGATCCAGACCGAGGTACGCGGCTCGGTGCGCGACCTCAAGCGGGAGCTGCGCGAGGCGACCCGGCAGACCCGGCACACCCGGTGGGACCGCCCCGCGCCCGGCCCGACCCCCCGGCCGGCCCCCGTCGCCGGCGGGTCACCGCTGCTGGCCGAATTCGACCAGCGGCTCGCCGCGTTCACCGTGGAGGTCGGCGCGCTGGTCCGGGCCGGCCGGCTCAGCGACAACCAGCTCCGTACCGCGATCCGGGTCCTCGACGGCGCGCTGGACGGGCTGCGCCGGCTGCTGCGCTGAGCGGCTCACAGGGTTTTTCCAGGATCCGTCCAGCGCCGGCGCAGCGACGTCACGGATGATGGCGGGCATGGCCGCTACCCAGACCGAGGCGCGACTGCTCGTCGTCGAGGACGATCCCAACATCCTCGAACTGCTCTCCGCCAGCCTGCGCTTCGCCGGCTTCGACGTGGCGACCGCGATGAGCGGCAGCGCGGCGCTGAGCGCCGCCAAGGACCACCGCCCCGATCTGGTCGTGCTCGACGTGATGCTGCCCGACCTGGACGGCTTCGAGGTCATCCGGATGCTCCGCGAGGGCGGCACGCGTACCCCGGTGGTCTTCCTGACGGCGCGGGACGCCACCGACGACAAGATCCGCGGGCTGACCCTGGGCGGCGACGACTACGTCACCAAGCCGTTCAGCCTCGAGGAGCTGACCGCCCGGATCCGGGCGGTGCTGCGGCGCACCGCCACCGGCGAGCACGCGCCCTCCCGGCTCACCTTCGCCGACCTCGAGCTGGACGAGGAGACCCACGAGGTGCACCGTGCCGGCCAGCGGGTGCAGCTCTCGCCGACCGAGTTCAAGCTGCTGCGCTACCTGATGCTCAACGCCAACCGGGTGCTCTCGAAGGCGCAGATCCTCGACCACGTCTGGAACTACGACTTCCGGGGCGACGACAACATCGTCGAGTCGTACATCTCCTACCTGCGGCGCAAGGTGGACAACACCCAGCCCCGGCTGATCCACACGCTGCGCGGGGTGGGCTACGTGCTGCGCAAGCCGGCGGCGTGAGCGTCGTCGACGAGGCCAAGGTCAAGCTCCGCGGCGTACCGCTCCGGGTCAAGCTGGTCGCCTCGGTGTTGGCGTTGGTCGCCGCCGCGCTGGTCGTGATCAGCTCACTGACCACGTACTTCCTCCGCGATTACCTGGTCGGGCAGGTGGACGGCGAGCTGCGCGGGGCCAGCGAGTACCTCAGCGGCCGGGTGTTGCCGGCGTTGGAGAACGGCAGCGCCAGCTCAGCCACCCTGCCCACGGACTACGTCGTGGCGCTCGCCAACGACCAGGAGACCCGGTTCATCGGGTGGGACCCCAACCTGGAACAGGACGACCTGCCGGCGGTCCCCGCGGACCTGGCCGGCTTCCGGGCGGACGAGGGGGGCCCGTTCACCGTCCGCTCCCAGGACGGCCGGGACCGCTGGCGGATGCTCTACCGGGAGCTGCCCGACGGCCGGGTGCTCGCGGTCGGGCAGCACCTCACCGACGTCGACCTGGCGGTCAAGCGGCTGGTCTGGATAGACCTGCTGGTCGGCGGGGCGGTGCTGATCCTGCTTGCCTCGGTCGGCGCGGCCATCGTCCGGACCAGCCTGAAGCCGCTGGTGGAGATCGAGCGCACCGCCGCGGCGATCGCCGGTGGCGATCTCACCCGCCGGGTCCCGGACCCGGAGGAGGGGCAGCCCTGCGCCACCTCCGAGCTGGGGCGGCTCTCCCGGGCGTTGAACGCGATGCTGGCCCAGATCGAGGCGGCCTTCACCGCGCGGGCCGCCTCCGAGACCGCCGCCCGGTCCGCCGAGTCCAGCGCCCGGGACGCCGCGTACGCCGCCCAGGTCTCCGAGGCGCGGGCCCGGCGGTCCGAGGAGCGGATGCGGCAGTTCGTCGCGGACGCCTCGCACGAGCTGCGTACCCCGCTGACCACCATCCGGGGCTTCGCCGAGCTGTACCGCCAGGGGGCCGCCCGGGCCCCGGAGCAGACCGCCGACCTGCTGCGCCGGATCGAGGACGAGGCGGCCCGGATGGGACTGCTCGTTGAGGACCTGCTGCTGCTCGCCCGGCTGGACCGGGAGCGTCCGCTCTCGCTGGCCCCGGTGGAGCTGCCGGTGCTCGCCTCGGACGCCGTCGAGGCGGCCCGGGTGGTCGCCCCGGAGCGTCGCATCGAGCTGGAGATCGAACCGGGCTCCGGCCCCCTGGTGGTGCACGGGGACGACGCCCGGCTCCGGCAGGTGATCGGCAACCTGATGACCAACGCGCTCACCCACACTCCGCCCGACGCGTCGGTGACCCTGCGGCTGCGGACCGAGCCCGGCAACCTGGCCGTGGTCGAGGTCGCCGACACCGGCCCGGGGCTCTCCCCCGAGCAGGCCGAGCGGGTCTTCGAGCGGTTCTACCGGGCCGACGCCGCGCGTACCCGGCGGGCGAGCGGGATCACCAGCACCGGGCTGGGGCTGGCCATCGTCGCCGCGCTGGTCGCCGCCCACCACGGCATGGTCGAGGTCGCCGACACCCCGGGTGGCGGGGCGACCTTCCGGGTCCGGCTGCCCCTGCTGCCGGACACGGGCGTCGAGGCGGAGTGACTTTCAGAAAACTTCCAGGCTGGTTCCAGGCTGGTGACAGAGCGACGGGAGAAGCTGGACGCATGACCGAGTTCGAGACCGACCCCCAGCGGCGGCCGGCCGCCTCCGACGCCGAGCCGTCGCACCCCACCGCCGCGCAGCCCCGCGTCGAGCAGGGGCAGTCCGACACCACCGCCGCCTTCCCGGCCACCCCGGCCGACCGACCGGGCGACGTCGCCGGCGCCGCGGGGGAGCCGGCCGGCACCCCGGCCTACCCGCCCGCCTCCGGTTCGCCGTACGCGCCGGGCGCCCCGGCCGCCGGCACCCCGTACGCCCAGACCTCCGCCGCGCCGTACCCGGGCGCCCAAGCCTCTGCTGCGCCGTACCCGGCCGGTGGCGACCAGGGTTACCGGCCCGGCTACCAGCCCTACCCGGCCCACGGCCAGTACCCGGCCGCCGGTTACCAGCCCGGGCAGCAGTCCGGCTGGGCCGCCGGCTACCCGGGCGGCCAGGGCCCCGCCGGTCCGGTGCCCCCGCAGCACGCCGGGCAGCCGGTCCCGCCCTGGGCCGCCGGCCCGGGCCCCCGTCCCTCCAAGGTGGCGAAGTTCGTCGGCGCCGGCGTGGCCGTGTTCGCCCTGATGCTCGGCTCGGGCGTGGCCGGTGGCGCGCTCGCCCTGGCCGTCGACGGCGACTCGGGCGGCATCACCCGCACCTACTCGGCGGCTCCGGTGATCAACAGCGCCGACCTGCCGAAGATCGCGGCGGCCGTGCAGGACAGCGTGGTCTCCATCCTCACCGACAACGGCGAGGGCTCCGGCGTGGTGCTCAGCGCCGACGGCTTCGTGCTGACCAACAACCACGTGGTCGCCTCGGCCTCCGGCGACACCGTCCGGGTGGTCTTCGCCGACGGCAAGACCGCCCAGGCCAAGATCGTCGGTACCGACCCGAAGACCGACCTCGCCGTGGTCAGGGCGAGCGGGGTGAGCAACCTCAAGGCCGCCAAGTTCGGCGACAGCGACGGCATGCAGGTCGGCGACCAGGTGCTCGCCCTGGGCAGCCCGCTGGGCCTGCAGGGCTCGGTGACCGCCGGCATCCTCAGCGCCCGGGACCGGACCATCCAGGCCGGCGAGAACGGCCAGCAGCAGAACCCGCAGCAGGCCGCCAGCTCGATCTCCGGCCTGCTCCAGACCGACGCCCCGATCAACCCGGGCAACTCCGGCGGCGCGCTGGTCAACACCCGCGGCGAGGTGATCGGCATCAACACCGCGATCGCCACCGCCGGGCAGGGCAGCGGCGGCAACATCGGCGTCGGCTTCGCCATCCCGAGCAACAAGGCCAAGGACGTCGCCGAGAAGCTCCAGCGCGGTGAGAAGGTCAGCCACCCGTCGCTGGGGGTCAGCGTCAACGCCGCCGAGGACGGCGGGGCGCTGGTAGCGGCGGTCACCCCGGGCAGCGCCGCCGAGAAGGCGGGCCTCCAGCGGGGCGATGTGATCACCAAGTTCGGCGACAAGGTGATCAACGACTCGAACGATCTGGTCGGTGCCGTCCAGGCCGGAAAGGTCGGCGACCGGGTCGAGGTGACCTACAAGCGAAACGGATCCGCGGCGACGGCAACCGTGACGCTCGCTGAGACGTCATAACGAACAGACCTGCCTCCTCCGGGGCGGCGGGTGGCGGAGCCAAGGGGGTTGGCGCCGTCACCCGCCGCCTTTTTTCGCGACCGCCAGGCCTCACCCGTCCCGGGTGAACCGGTCTCACCCCGGCCCGGGCCATCGTCGGCAGGAGCCGACAGGAGGGGACGCGATGACGACGGCATTGGGCACCCGCACCGATCCGGAGATCCAGCGGGACGTCCTGGAGGAGCTGGACTGGGATCCGCAGGCGCAGCCCACCGAGATCGGGGTCAGCGTCGCCGACGGCGTGGTCACCCTCACCGGCCGGGTGGAGAGCTACGCCCGCCGGTGGGCGGCCCAGCGCTGCGCCCACCGGGTACGCGGGGTCCGGGCGGTCGCCGACGACCTGGAGGTACGCCTGCCCGGGCTGGACAGCCAGGACGACGCGGAACTCGCGCTCGCCGCCATCCGGGCCCTGGAGTGGGACAGTTTCGTGCCCGCCGAGCGGATCGACGTGACGGTCTCCGCCGGCTGGCTGATGCTCCGCGGCGAGGTGGAGTTCGGCTACCAGCGGCGCACCGCCGAACAGGAGCTGCGCCGGCTGCGCGGCGTACGCGGGGTGACGAACCTGGTCGAGGTGGTCTCGCCGGCCCCGGCCAGCGCCGAGCAGACCGCGCACGACCTGCGCCGGGCGTTGCGGCGTCGGGCCGGCACCGAAAAGATCACCGTCGAGCTGGTCGGGGACACGGTGTTGCTGGGCGGGACGGTCCGTTCCTGGTGGGAGCGGGACGAGGCGGAACGGGTCGCCTGGTCCGCCCCCGGCGTACGGGCCGTGGACGACCGGCTGGCCGTCACCGGATGAGTCGAGTCGTCCGTTTACCACTGGTGGGACGGGGAAATCGCCCCCGATCCCACTCACCGGGGACCAACGGGGAGGACTCGTGGCCGTGACCCACCGTCCATCGGAACGCCTGCCCGAGCGGCCGCTGCGGATAGCCATGGTGATCCCGCCGTGGCTCTCCGTGCCACCGCCCGGGTACGGGGGTCTGGAACAGGTGGTCCACGGTCTGGTGGACGGTCTGATCGCCCGCGGCAACGCGGTCACCCTCTTCGGCGCCGGCCACCAGCACGGCACCGCCGCCGACTTCGTCTCCACCGTCCCGGAGTTGCAGTACGAGCGGCTGGGCGAGGCGCTGCCCGAGCTGGCCCACCTGGCCCGGGTGAACCACCTGGTCAGT
Organism: Micromonospora sp. BS32; assembly: GCF_059089345.1. NCBI lineage: Bacteria > Bacillati > Actinomycetota > Actinomycetes > Micromonosporales > Micromonosporaceae > Micromonospora > Micromonospora sp. BS32. Next base: position 160,470 of record NZ_JBSSHR010000010.1, on the reverse strand, counting down.
GCCGCGGACTTCGACGTCGTCCACGATCACACCACCATCGGGCCGCTGCTGGCCGGCCGGCGGGCCGTGCCGACCGTGGCCACCGTCCACGGCAACCCGGTCGGCGAGTACGGCACGGTGCTCAGCGACACCGACGACGGCGTCGGGCTGGTGGCGATCTCGCACGCCCAGCGCCGGATGAACCCGGGGTTGCCCTGGGTCGGCACGGTGCACAACGCGATGGACATCCGGGACGTGCCGCGTAAGGCGGCCCCCGGCCGGGGGCCGGTGCTCTGGCTGGCCCGGTTCAGCCCGGACAAGGGCCCCGACGTGGCCATCCGGGCGTGCCGCGCGGCAGGGCTGCCGCTGGTCCTGGCCGGCAAGTGCAACGAGCCCGCGGAGCGCCGCTACTTCGCCGAGGTCGTCGAGCCGCTGCTGGACGAGGACGTCACCGTGGTGTTCAACGCCGACCGGGCGGCGACGCTGCGAATGCTGGTCGACTCCCGCTGTCTGGTCATGCCGATCCAGTGGGAGGAGCCGTTCGGCATGGTGATGGTGGAGGCGATGGCGACCGGTACGCCGGTGGTGGCGCTGCGCCGCGGGTCGGTGCCGGAACTGGTCGTCGACGGGGTGACCGGCCTGGTCCGGGACCGGGCCGAGGACCTGCCGGCGGCGCTGCGCGAGGTCGTCCGGCTGGACCCGGCGGCCTGCGTGGCGCACGCGGCCCGGAACTTCTCCATCGAGCGGATGGCGCTCGGCTACGAGGAGGTGTACCGGCGGTTCGCGCTGGCCGCGGTGCCGGCCCGGGAACCGATCGCCGCCCACTGACCTCAGGCCTGCGTGGCGCCCAGCTGAAGGATGGCGGCGTCCAGCGTCCGGGCGTACCCGGGGTCGATGCCGCCCTCGTCGACCCGGCGGACGACCTTCTCCCGCAGCAGCGCCACCGGTGTGGCCAGGTCGGAGTCGCCGTCGGCGACCTCGCGGGTCAGGTTGCCCAGCACGTTGCGCAGGTCCAGGCCCACGTCGTCGCGGATGTCGCCGGTGCGGACCCCGTCGTCGATCAGCTGGCGCAGCCGGCCGGCGGCCTCGGTCAGCCCGCCCGCGCCCTGTCCGCCGTCCGGCGCCGGCCGCGGTCGGGCCGACGACGGCGCGCCGCCGGTCGGCGCCGGCTGCGACGGGGGCGGGGCCGACCACGGCTGCCCGCGCGGGGTCGGCGGGTCGGCGGCCGGCGCGCCGGTGGGCCGGGCGGCCGGCGGGGTGGTGCCGTCGGGTACGAGGTTCGGGGCGACCAGCGCCGCCGCCGTGGTCACCGCCACCAGTGCGGCGACGACCAGCAACGGCCGCCGGCGGGTGGCCGGCGCGTCCGGTTCCGCCGGCGGGTGCGCGGCGGCGGGGGCGGCCAGCGCCGGCAGGGTGACCGTCGGGGCGAGCATGGTGGCCGCCTGCGGATCGCCGGGGAGCAGCTGGTCCCGCAGCGCCGCCGCCACCCGGTGGGCGGTGGGCCGCGCCCGCGGGTCCTTGGCCAGGCAGCACAGGACGGTACGGGCCACCGCGGGCGGCAGCCCGGGTACGTCGTCCAGCGACAGCGGCTCCTCCGCCTGCAACGCCGCGCCGAGCTGCTCCCAGGTGTCCGCCGGGTACGGGGGCCGGCCGGTCAGCGTCTCGTAGAGCAGCACGCCGAGGGAGTAGACGTCGGTGGACGGCTGGGCCGGGGCCCCGTCCAGCCGTTCCGGCGCCACGTACGCGGGGGTGCCGAAGGTGCCGCCGTCCTCGTCCTCGTCCGGGGCGCCGACCTGGGTGGCGATGCCGAAGTCCAGCACCTTGGCGCCGACCGGCGTCATCATCACGTTGGCCGGGGTGATGTCCCGGTGCACGATGCCGAGCCGGTGCGCCGCGGCCAGCGCCTCGGCCACCTGGGCGCCCACCTCGACCGCCTGCGGCCAGGGCAGCGGCCCCTCGGTGAGCCGGTGCTCCAGCTCCTCGCCGCTGAGCAGCTCCATCACCACGAACGAGGTGATCGCGCCGTCCGGGGCGAGGGTCTCGCCGTAGTCGTGCACCGAGGTCACGTGCGGGTGCACCAGCTGGGCCGCGGAGCGGGCCTCCTCGCGGACCATGTCCCGGAACCGGGCGTCCGCGGCGAGCGACGGGGCGAGGACCTTGACCGCGACGACCCGGTCGAGCACCTCGTCGCGGGCCCGCCAGATCACCGACATGCCACCGGCCCCGATCCGGTCGATGAGCCGGTACCTGCGGGCCAGCAACCGGCCGGCGTGCAGCGCTGCCATCGGTGATCGCACCTGCCTGGGGTCGGGGGTGGTGTCAGGTTGCAAGAATGTGTCCGTCGTGTCAACGGCCGTCCCCTTCTCCGGTCACCCTCCGCGCCGGTCGTCTCACCGCCCGCCATCCCGCCCGGCGGCCAGCGGCTGCGCCGGGCGGCCCGGCGGGAACGTGCCAGGATGAACGACATGAGTGGCGGTCCGGTGGCGTTCGTGCTCGGCGGCGGGGGAGTGCTGGGCGCGGTCGAGGTGGGCATGCTCCGCGCCCTGTTCCGGGCCCGGATCCGGCCGGACATCGTGCTCGGCACCTCGATCGGCGCGGTCAACGGCGCGCTGGTCGCCGCCGACCCGTCCGAGGCGGTCACCGACCGGCTGGTCCGGCTCTGGGCCTCCCCGGAGGCGAGCGAGGTGTACGGCGACTCGGTGGCCCGGCAGCTGCGCCGCTTCGCCGCCCGTACCCACCTGCACTCGCCCCGGCCGCTGCGCAAGCTGCTGGAGGGCGAACTCGGCGTGGACACCACCTTCGCCGACCTGAAGGTGCCGTTCCGCTGCTGCGCCGCCAACATCGAGCGGGCCGCCGAGCACTGGTTCCACAGCGGACCGGTGGTGCCGGCGGTGCTCGCCTCCGCCTCGGTGCCGGGGCTGCTGCCCCCGGCCCGGATCGACGGCCAGCACTACATCGACGGCGGGATCGTAAACTCCATCCCGATCGGCGAGGCGGTCGTGTCGGGCGCCCGGCGGATCTTCGTCCTGCAGGTGGGCCGGATCGAACGGGAGCTGACGCCGCCCCGGCGGCCCTGGGAGATCGCCCAGGTCGCGTTCGAGATCGCCCGCCGGCACCGGTTCGCCCGGGAGATGTCGGCCCTGCCCGACGGGGTGGAGGTGCACGTGCTGCCGACCGGTGGGCTGGAACCCCGCGACGACAGCCCGTGGGCGTACCGGGACATGGCGGCGGTGGGGCGGCGGATCAGCCGCGCGTACACCGCGTCCCGCCGCTATCTGGCGGAGCTGGACCGCTGATGCCGTTGCCACCGTGGTGGTTGCGCCGGCTGCTGATCGCCCCCGGCGTGGTGCTGCTCGCGGTCGCCGTGGTGACCACGGTGCCGGTCTGGGCGCTGCTCGCCCTGGCCGTCTCGCCGTTCGTCCCCGGCCGGTTGCGACCGCTGCGGCTGCTCTGGATCGGCGCGGTCTACCTGGTCTGGGACGCGGCGGCGCTGATCGCGCTCTTCGTGCTCTGGCTCGCCTCCGGCTTCGGCTGGCGCAAGCGGTCGCCGGCCTTCCAACGCGCGCACTACGTGCTCGCCGGCCGCTTCCTCCAGGTGCTCTTCTGGCAGGCCCGGTGGACGCTGCGGCTCAGCATCGACGTGGTCGGCACCGACCCGGACACGGCCCTGCCGGGCCGGCCGGAGCTGGTGCTCTGCCGGCACGCCGGCCCGGGCGACTCGTTCATCCTGATCCACGCCCTGGTCAACTGGTTCCATCGCGAGCCGCGGATCGTGCTCAAGGCCAGCCTCCAGTGGGACCCGGCGATCGACGTACTGCTCAACCGGCTGCCCAACCGGTTCATCGCCCCCGGTGACGGCCGTGACGCCTCGGTCCGGCAGATCGCACACCTCGCCACCGACCTGGACGACGACGACGCGTTCGTGATCTTTCCGGAGGGCGGCAACTTCACCCCCGGTCGCCGGTTGCGGGCCATCGCCCGGCTGCGCGCGCTCGGCCTGGAGCGGATGGCGTTGCGCGCCGAGCGGATGCAGCACGTCCTCGCGCCGCAGCCCGGCGGGCTGCTCGCCGCGCTGGAGGCCGCCCCGGACGCCGGGGTGATCTTCGTGGCGCACACCGGGCTGGACCGGATGCTCACCGTCACCGACGTGTGGCGGGAACTGCCGATGGACAAGCGGATCGTGATGCGGTTCTGGTCGGTGCCCCCGGAGGACGTCCCGGTCGACCGGCAGAAGCGCATCGACTGGCTCTTCGACTGGTGGGGCCGGATCGACGCGTGGATCGCCGCCAACCGCGACGGCGTCGCCGGCGACACGGACGCCGGGGCCGACCGCAGCGGGACCGGGCCCGCGTAGGGTCGCTCCGTGGAGCAGATCTGCGTGGTGACGACAGTGGTGGACGCGCGCTCGGTCGCCGACCTGCTGGCGGCCGCGGCGGTCGCCGGGCGACTGGCGGCCTGCGCGCAGGTCGGCGGTCAGGTGGACAGCACCTACTGGTGGCGGTCCGGGGTGGAGACCAGCACCGAGTGGTCCGTGCAGTTCAAGACCACCCCCGACCGGGCCGACGCGCTGGTCGACCAGATCCGCGCCACCCACCCGTACGACGTGCCGGAGATCCTGGTGACCCGGGTCGAATGCGGCGAACCGGCGTACGCGGCCTGGGTGCACGAGAACACCCGCACCTAGGTACGCGCACTCTGGGCCGGGGTTGCGCCGGCCGTGACGATGACCGGGTGGAGAACACCGCCTACCCGTGCCCCGGCTGCGGCGCGCCCGCAGACCTGATCCGCGGCTGCTCCGGCTGCGGCCGGCCGCCGTACCCGCCCGCCGCCGAGGTGGTCCGGCTGGACCGGGAGATCGTCGCGCTCGGCCGGGAGGTGGAGCGGGCCCGCGGGGCGTACCAGGAGGCGTCGGCGCGGCTGCTCGCGGCGCAGCGCCGCCGGGCGGAGCTGGCGGCCCGGGTCCGGGTCGAGGTCCCCACCCGGCCGGCACCGGTGCCGCCGGTGCCCCGTCCGGTGCCGGCGGCGCCCGGCCGGCCGGAGGCCTCCACCCTGACGGTGCAGAGCCTGCTCTTCGTCTTCGGTGGACTGCTGCTCGGCACTGCGGCGATGGTCTTCACCGCCGTCGCCTGGGCCGCCGTCGGGGTGGCCGGCCGGGCGCTGATCCTGGCCGCGTTCACCGCGCTGATGCTGGCCGTGCCGCTGGTCGCGATGCGGCGCGGGTTGCGCGGCACCGCCGAGACGTTCGCCGCGGTGGGGCTGCTGCTGGTGGTGCTCGACGGGAACGCCGCCTGGTCGGTGAACCTGTTCGGCGCGGCCGGCTGGCCGGCCACCCGGTACGCCGCGCTGGTCGGGGGGGCCAGCGCGGCGGTCGCCGCCGGGTACGCCCGGCTGAGCCGGCTGACGGTGCCGTGGTTCGCGGCGCTGCTGGTCGCGCAGCCGGTGCTGCCGCTGGCGGCGGTGGCGGCCCGGCCCGGGGTGACGGGCTGGACGGTGGTCCTGCTCGGGGTGGCGCTGCTCGACCTCGGGGTGGTGGTCGCCTTGCGCGGCGCGGTGGGGGCGTGGCACGGGGGGTCGGCGGCCGGCGGGGGGCCGGTCGCCGACCCGCGCGGCGGATCGACGGTGGCCGCCGGGCGGGTGCTGGCCTGGCTCGGCTTCGGCGTCGCGTCCGCGCTCGCCGCCTGCACCGCGCTGGTGCCGCTGGCCTGGGGCCGGGCCGCCGGGCAGCCGCTGCTGGCCGGGCTGCCGCTGCTGCTGGTCGGGGTGGTGCTGCTCGGCGCCGCGCGGGTCGCCGGCGGTCCGTTCCGGCCGGTGGCGGCCGGGCTGCTGGTGCCGCTGCTGGCCGCCGCGCTGCTCCGGCCGGTGGCCGAGTTGGGCGCCGGGTTCCTGCTGCTCGCCGCGGGGGTGGTGAGCATCGGGGCGGCCGGCGCGGTCCGGCTGCTGCCGGCCCGGTTCCGCTCCGGCCCCCGGGTCGGCGCGTTGATCGTCGTGGGCGTGCTGGCCCAGGTCGGCGTACTGGCCACCGCGCTGCTCGCCGGTGGCGCGGCGGCCCGGTCGCTGCCCCCGTGGCGGGGCGCGGCAGCCGGCCCCGAGCTGGGCTGGGGGTGGCAGCTTCCGATCACCGTCGCGCTGACCGCGGCAGCGGTAATGCTGCTGCTGCCCAGGGCGGCCCGCCCGGTGGCCACGGTGGTCGGTGTGGCGCTGACCGCGTCCGCGCTGCCGGCCGTCGCGGCCACGCCCTGGCCGGCGGCGCTCGCCCTGGACCTGCTGGCCGGCGCCGGACTGCTGCTGACCGCCCTGCGTCCGGGACGCCGCGCCCCGACCGCGCTCGCCGGTTCGCTGGCCGGCGGCGTCCTGCTCGGCCACGGGCTGCTCGTCGGACTGGCCACCCCGGGCGGCACGCTGGCGACGCTCGGCGTCGTCCTGGCGGTCGGGCTCGCCGCGCCGGTGGTGGCCCGCCGGGGCAGCGCCGTGCAACACCGGGCCGCCGGGCTCGCCCTGGTCGCCGGGCTGCTCGCCGTCCCGGTCGGGACGGTGGTCGCGCTGCACGCGGCCGGATCGCCGTCCTGGTGGCAGCTCCGCGGCGCGCTGGCCGCCGCCGGGGTGCTGCTCGGCGCGCTCCTCGCGGTCCGCCGGACCCGCCCCGACCTCGACGGGTACGCCTCCACCGCGCTCGCCGTCGCGCTGGCCGGGCTCGCCCCGGCGGCGCTGGTCGTACCGGGCCGGGAGCCGGTCGCGCTCTACGCCGCGCTCGCCGCGCTGGCGCTGGCGGTGGCCGACCGGGGGCTCGTCGTCGGGCGGCTGATCGGGGGCGGGTCGGCGGTGCTGGCGGTGCTGGCCGCCGCGCCGGTCAGCGTGGGGGCGCTGGTCTCCCCGTACGGCGGTCCGGTCCTGCCCTGGGCGGGGGTGCCCGCCACGCGGCCCGTCCCGGGCGCGCCGGCCGTGGCCGCCGCCCTGCTGGTGCTGGCGGCCGCCGCCGCCCTGGTCGCCCGGCGGGCCGCCGGTGGCCGGGCGCTGCCGGGGCTGGCCGCCCTGCCCTTCGCGGCGGCGGCGCTGCCGGTGCTGCTGGTGGCCGCCGGCGCGCCCTGGCCGACGGTGTCGGCGGCGGTGCTGCTCACCGGCGTCGGCGCGCTGCTTCTCGCCGCGCTCGCCGGTCCGGCCGTGGCCGGTGCGACGCGGACCGCGCCGGCCCCGGCCGTCGAGACGTCCCTTCCGGTGCCGGCCGCCGGCGCCCCCGCTCCGGTGGCCGGCTCGCCGCTCAAGCTGGTCACGGTGCCGGTCGGGGTGGTCTGGACCGGCTCTGGACTGGTCGGGCTGCTCGCCACCCGGGCGGGCACCCTGGCCGGGCTGGCGCTGCTGGTCGTCGCCGCGGCGGTGGTGGGGGCCGCCGGGCGCCGCCCCGAGATCCGGCTGCTGGGCTGGCTGGCGACGGTGACCGCGGCGACCTGCCTCGCGGTGACCGCGCCGCTGGCCGCCGGGCTGCCGACGCGGACGGCCGGCTTCGCCGCGCTCGCGGTGGCGGTGGCGGTGCTCCTCGCGGCCCCGCTGCTGGGCCGGCGCGTCGGGCGCGGCTTTCCGCCGGCACGCGGGGCGATGGAGGCGGCCGCCCAGGCGGTGGCGCTGGTGGCCCTGCTGCTCACCGCCGCGGCGCCGCGCCACGCCGCCGCGGTCTGCGTCCTCTGGGGCGCCGCCGTCGCGCTGCGGTTGCCCCGCCGGGGCGAGTCCACCGCCGGGCGGTGGGCCCTCGCCGGCATCGCCGGAGGCAGCGAGCTGCTCGGCGCCTGGCTGCTCCTGGCGGCCGGCGGCGTGGTCCTGCTGGAGGCGTACACCGTGCCGGCGGCCGGGTTGGCGCTGGTGGCGGGCGTGGTGGCGGTGCGTACCCGGGAGGGGCTGACCAGTTGGCCGGCGCTCGGGCCCGGGCTCGCCGCCGGGCTGCTGCCCAGCCTGGTGTCGGTGCTGACGGCGCCCGATCCGCAGCCCTGGCGGCGGCTGCTGCTCGGCGCGGTCGCGCTGGTGGCGGTGCTCGCCGGCGCCACCCGCCGCTGGCAGGCCCCGGTCATGGTGGGCGGCGGCACGCTGACCCTGCTGGCTCTGCACGAGCTGGCCCGCAACTGGGACCTGCTGCCCCGGTGGGTCTACCTGGGGCTCGGTGGACTCGCGCTGATCGCGCTCGCCGCCACGTACGAGCGGCGGCGCCGCGACCTCGCCCGGCTGCGAGCGGCGGTCGGGCGGATGGGCTGAGGTAGGGCCAGCACCCCCTCGCCTTCGGGGGCTGGCGGGATTACTCAGCGCTACTGTTGGGGCCAGACTCGATGGCGGGTGTCGCCATCCGGGCGGCCAAGCCCAGGATGGGGGCAGATGTGGCGGTTTCGACGGTGGCGGAGCGGCCGGCGCGACGCGGCAGTGACTACGCCGGATTATCCCGGCTGATCAATGAGGCGGGCCTGCTCAACCGGCGGCCCGGCCGGTACGCCGTCCGGATCGTGGTCACCGCGGCCGTGTTCCTGGCGGGCTGGGTCGCGGTGGTGGCGGTCGGTGACTCCTGGTGGCAGCCGCTGCTGGCGGTGGCCCTGGCTGTCGCCACCACCCAGGTGGCCTTCCTCGGGCACGACGCCGGGCACCGGCAGATGTTCCGCCGGCGCGGCCCCAGCGAGGTGGCCGGCCTGCTCGCCGGCAACCTGGCGGTGGGGCTCAGCTACGGCTGGTGGGTGGACAAGCACAACCGCCACCACGCCAACCCGAACCACGAGGACGAGGACCCGGATGTCGGGGCGGGCGCCCTGGTCTGGACGTACGAGCAGGCTGCGGCGACCCGGGGCGTGGCGCGATGGCTGGCCCGGCGGCAGGCCTGGTTCTTCTTCCCGATGCTGCTGCTGGAGGGGATCAGCCTGCACGTGGCCAGCGTGCGCGCGATGGTGGAGCGGAACCCGGACGGCGGCTGGCGGACGCCGATGCGGCACCGGGTCGTCGAGGCGCTGCTGCTCGTCGCGCACGGCGTCGCCTACCTGGGCCTGCTGCTGGCGGTGATGTCCCCGCTGAAGGTGCTCGCCTTCGTCGTCGTCCACCAGGCGCTCTGGGGCCTCTACATGGGCTGCGCGTTCGCCCCGAACCACAAGGGCATGCCGATGCCGACCGCCGACGACGAGTTGGACTACCTGCGTAAGCAGGTGCTGACCTCGCGCAACGTGGGCGGCAGCCGGTGGGTGGACGTGGTGCTGGGCGGCCTCAACCACCAGATCGAGCACCACCTCTTCCCGAACATGCCCCGGGGCAACCTGCGTCGGGCCAAGCCGATCGTGCGGGCGTACTGCGCCGAGCGGGAAGTCGGGTACGCCGAGACCGGGCTGGTCGAGTCGTACCGGCAGGCGCTCGCCCACCTGCACGAGGTGGGCCGGCCGCTGCGCGCCCGCTGATCAGCCTGACGTCGCCGGCCCTCCTCGCCGAGGGCCGGCGGCGCGGGCCCGGACGCCGGTGCCACGCCGGCCCCGGCCGGTCGGGTGGTGGCAGCTCGGCCGTTCGGCCGGCGCACCGGTAGGGTCGTGCCATGGCAGACCTGCTCACCGCGGAAGCGGTGCGAGAAGAGCTGGGCGGGCTGACGGACTGGTCGGGCGATCCGGGCGGGATCAGTCGGACGGTGCAGCTCGGCGGTTTCCCGGACGCCATCGGCGTGGTGGACCGGGTGGCGGTGGTGGCCGAGGAGCTCGACCACCATCCCGACATCGACATCCGGTGGCGGACCGTGACCTTCCGGTGCGTCACCCACTCGGCCGGCGGGGTCACCCACCGTGACGTCGAGCTGGCCCGGCGGATCGACGACATCGTCGGGGGTGCGCGATGAGGTTCGAGATCAGCAAGGTGCTCGACGCGATCGAGGGGCGGGTCAGCACCGATCCGTCCCTGGCCCGGGCCGTCCTCGACCTCGCCGAGGTGATCCGCTACCAGGACCTCGACGGTGGCCGGCCGGCCAGCCTGCTCCGCCTCGGCATGGTGATCGACGCCCTCTCCCGGGAACTGGAGGAGGACAGCGTCCCCGTCTACGCCGTGGTGCACCGGGCCCTGCTCTCCGACGCCGACCTCACCTCCAACGAGCGCATGGTGGTCCGGCGGTGGGCCGACGACGGCCTGGTCGAGGTGCTCGACAACCCGGGCGACCGGATGCTGGAGGTGGCCGACCTGCTCGGGCTGCCGGTGCTCAGCCGGGTCCGCTTCGACGGCCTGCGCGGCCGGTTCCCGTGGTTGGTGGAGCAGCCGGGCCGCCTGCTCGCCCCGGTGCCCGGCGCCGGCGGGCCGGTCTTCGTCGCCCACGTGGGTGGCGGGCACACCCCCGTCGAGGGGGACCGCTCCCCGGTCGGCGGGAAGTTGCTGGCCCGGCAGTGGCGCTGCCCGGAGCCGGGCTGCGCGCTCTTCGGCGGCGGCGGGGGCGGCGGCGCCTTCGCCGACCTGGCCCGGGTGGACCGCGCCCCGGCCGGTCAGCCGCCGCCCACCCTGCGCAACGGCGTACCGACCTGCCCGCGGCACGGCGCCCGGCTCGGCGACGCCGGCCCGCGCCCGCGCAGCGAGGTGCTGGCGATCCGCATCGGCGGGCTGATCCGGCGCCGGTTCCTGCTCACCGAGGAGCAGCCGGTGCTGGTCGGCCGGGCGCCCGAGCAGGCTGGCGGCATCATGCTCGGCCAGTGGCTCAACGACGAGGCCCGGCGCTGGATCAGCCGCGGCCACGTCCGCTTCGAGCTGCGGGTCGGCGAGGTGATCGTGACCGACGTGAGCACCAACGGCTCCGGCATCCGGCCGAACGGCTCGATGGCCGAGTCGGACCGCATCCCGCTGGCCCCGAACCAGTCCCGGGTGCTCGGCGGCGCCGACATGGTGGAGCTCTACCCCGGTGTCCAGGTGGGCCGGGCCCACGAGCTGCCCACCGGCGCGGCGTTCACCCCGACCTCGGTGATGGCCGAGGCGCCCACCATGGCGATGCGGCTGCCCCGGGTCTGAGCGCCGCCGCGGGGCGGGGAGGACGACGGCGGGCGCCGGGACCGAGGTCCCGACGCCCGCCTTCTCGCGTACGAGGGTCAGCCGGCCAGCACCGCGGCCAGCTGGGCCACCGCGTGGTCGATCTCTTCCTCGGTGATGACCAGCGGCGGAGCCAGCCGGATGGTCGAGCCGTGGGTGTCCTTGGCGAGGACGCCCCGCTCCATCAGCCGCTCGCAGGCCTGCCGGCCGCTCATCAGCGCCGGGTCGATGTCCACGCCGGCCCAGAGGCCCCGCACCCGGACGGCGACCAGACCCTTGCCGAGCAGCGCCTCCAGGCCGGCGCGCAGCCGCTCGCCCAGCTCGGCGGAGCGGCGCTGGAACTCGCCGGTGGCCAGCAGCCGGACCACCTCGGTGGCGACCGCGCAGGCCAGCGGGTTGCCGCCGAAGGTCGAGCCGTGCTGGCCCGGCTTCAGCACACCGAGCACGTCGGCGTTCGCGGCGACCGCCGAGACCGGCACGATGCCGCCGCCGAGCGCCTTGCCCAGCAGGTACATGTCCGGTACGACGCCCTCGTGCTCACAGGCGAAGGTGTGACCGGTCCGGCCCAGGCCGGACTGGATCTCGTCGGCGATGAAGAGCACGTTGCGCTCGGTGCAGACCTCGCGCACACCCGGCAGGTAGCCCTCCGGCGGCACCACGACGCCCTGCTCGCCCTGGATCGGCTCCAGCAGCACGGCGACGGTGTTCTCGTCGATCGCGGCGGCCAGCGCGTCCAGGTCACCGTAGGGAACCACGGTGAAGCCCGGGGTGTACGGCCCGAAGTCGGCGCGCGCGTCCTCGTCGGTGGAGAAGCTGACGATGGTGGTCGTCCGGCCGTGGAAGTTGCCCTCAGCCACCACGATGTTCGCCTGACCGGGGGTGACGCCCTTGACCTGGTAGCCCCACTTGCGGGCGACCTTGATGCCGGTCTCCACCGCCTCGGCGCCGGTGTTCATCGGCAGGACCAGGTCCTTGCCGCACAGCTCGGCCAGCTCCTTGCAGAAGTCGGCGAACTGGTCGTGGATGAACGCCCGGCTGGTGAGGGTGAGCTTGTCGAGCTGCTCGTGCGCGGCCTGGATCAGCTTCGGGTGCCGGTGGCCGAAGTTCAGCGCCGAGTAGCCGGCGAGGCAGTCCAGGTAACGGCGGCCGTCCACGTCGGTGAGCCAGGCGCCCTCGGCGGAGGAGATCACCACCGGCAGCGGGTGGTAGTTGTGCGCGGTGTACCGCTCCGCGTCGCGTACCGCGGTTGGAGTCCGCAACATGTCCTCGATCACTTGGTTGCCTTTCCCTGACGGAGTCGCAGCGTGCAGCACTTCGGTCCGCCGCCGGCCTTACGCAGCTCGGACAGGTCGGTCCCGATGGTCTCGTAGCCCCGGTCGCGCAGCTTGCCGGCCAGGTCGGTGGCCTGCGCGGGCAGCACCACGGTACGGCCGTCGCTGACCGCGTTCAGGCCCAGCACCTCGGCGTCGGCCATGGTGGCGTGGATCGCGTCCGGGAAGAGCCGGCGCAGCACCGCCTGGCTGCCGGGGGAGAAGGCCTCCGGCAGGTACGCCACGGTCCGCTCGTCGAGCACGGTCAGCGCGGTGTCCAGGTGGTAGAAGCGCGGGTCCACCAGCTGCATGGTGATCACCGGGTAGCCGAAGACCTCCTGCAACTGCGCGTGCGAGGCGTGCGCGGTGCGGAAGCCGGTGCCGGCGAGCAGGTAGTCACCGACCAGCAGGACGTCGCCCTCGCCCTCGTTGACGTGCTTCGGGTCGTACATCTCGAAGCCGGCGGCCTCGAACCAGGCGCGGTAGGCCGGGGCCTCGTCGGCGCGCTGCGGGTCGCGGAACTGGACCGCCATCGCCTTGCCGTCGATCACGGTGCCGCCGTTGGCGGCGAAGACCATGTCCGGCAGGCCGGCGACCGGATCGACCAGTTCGACCTCGTGGCCCAGGTCGAGGTAGGTCTGGCGCAGCTGCTCCCACTGCCGGATGGCCAGCTCGGCGTCGACCGGCGCGGTCGGGTCCATCCACGGGTTGATCGCGTAGTCGACGGCGAAGTACGTCGGCCGGCACATCAGGAAGCGCTGGCGGGTCGCGTCCATCGTCATGTCCTGCTCCTGGGGTCGGGCGCGCCCGGCCACCTCGGCCGACGGGCTGGCGCCGTTGGTCAACGGTATGCGGCCCGAGCCGACGACATCCACCGCCGAGGCTTGCGTACGGTGGTTGTTCGTTGCGTCTGCTGCCCGACGGGTGGCGATCCGTTGCGTCGGTGCTGGTTCTGCCCGAATTGCGGCAGGGCCGTCACCCGGGAAGGGGTGACGGCCCTGGACGCGCTTCGGGGGCGGCGAATCGCCGCCCCCGAGAGAGTGCGTGCCCGGCTGGTGAACCACCAGACTGGTCGGGCGTCGCCGGCGCACCGCCGGCGCGGGGAGAAATGCCCGTCAGAACCGATCGACAAACTGTGAGTCGAGCCACTCACGGAGCCGCCCCACCCAGTCGCCGTCGGTGGTCGGCCAGTCGAACTGCCCGGTGAAGGCGACGATGCCGAGCACCACCGCGGCCAGGCCGACCAGCATGCCGATCAGCGCGTCGGTCTTGCCGGCGACGTGCCGGCGGCGGGTCGCCATCAGGCCCATGACGGAGAGCACCGCGCCGATCGCGCCGAGCCCGATGCCGTACCCGGCCAGGGTGCCGGTGAGCACGAAGAGCGCCCCCGCCACCGAGACGATCAGACCGAGCGTGGCCAGCAGGCTGGCCCGCGGCTTCGGCCCGGCCACCACCGGCGGGCCGGCGGGCAGGTCGTCGGCGTCGGTGTGGTCCAGCGGACGCCGCTCGCCGCGCGCCAGGTCGACGGTCCGCTCCTCCGCCGGCACGGCCCGCACGGTGTCGTCGTCGGTCACGCCGATCGGCCGGACCCGCGTACGCGGCTCGTCGTCGATCGCAGCGACCCGACCGGACGGTCCGCGCCCCGGGTCGTCGGCCGCCATCGCGTTGCTGCGGTACGTCGTCGCGTCGGCGTCGCGGTCGGTGGCTACCGGCGCGGCGTCACGCCCGTCGATCCGACCGTCGCCGTTGCTGTCCGGTGCCGGCTCGGTCCGGCGGCGTGACAGTGAAGGAATGTTCATCACTACACCTCCTCGTCAATGCGTGGAGGCCTCGGCAGAATCGGTGGCAGCCACGCGGGTAACACCCGGTAGATACCCCGTCCGTCGATACGCCACACGCGACTTCGCAGCACCGGTGTCCGGACCCGCCGGCGTGCCGGCGCCCGGCTACCGTTGACCGGTGCCAGAGGGACACACCATCCACCGCCTGGCGGCCCGGCACGCCGAGCTCTTCGCCGGCGACAAGGTGACCGCCACCAGCCCGCAGGGCCGCTTCGCCGAGGGTGCCGCCCGACTCTCCGGCACCGTCCTCGACGGCACCGAGGCGTACGGCAAGCACCTGCTGCACCACTACGCCGACGAGCTGACCCTGCACGTCCACCTCGGGCTCTACGGGAAGTTCACCGACGGCGACGGCGAACCCCCCGCCCCGGTCGGCCAGGTTCGGCTGCGGCTGGCCAGCGACCGGCACTGGCTCGACCTGCGCGGCCCCACCGCCTGCGAGCTGCTCACCCCGCCCGAGGTGGCGGCGCTGCGCGACCGGCTCGGCCCGGACCCGCTGCGCGCCGACGCCGACCCCGCCCGGGCGTACGCCCGGATCCGGCGCAGCCCCACCCCGCTCGCCGCGCTGCTGCTGGACCAGTCGGTGGTGGCCGGCACCGGACTGATCTTCGTGACCGAGGCGCTGTTCCGGGCGGGCCTGTCACCGACCCTGCCCGGCCGGGACCTGAGCCCCGCCGGCTGGGACGCCCTCTGGGCCGACCTGGTCGAGCTGATGACCCGGGCCGTCGCCCGCGGGCGGATCGACACCGTGCGCGACGCCCACCTGCCCGAGGCGATGGGCCGGGCCGCCCGCGTCGACCGGCACGGCGGCGAGGTGTACGTCTACCGCCGCCCCGGCGCGCCCTGCCACGTCTGCGGCGGCCCGGTCAGCCGTGGCGGGCTGGCCGGCCGCAACCTCTACTGGTGCCCCACCTGCCAGGCCGGCTGACCAGCCGCAGGCGGTCGCCGACGACCGGCGGCTGACCGTGCGCCGGCCGGCGCACGTCGACGACCGGCGCCGGCCCGAGTCGGCGGCCGGCTGACCGGTCGCGGGCCGCCGGCGGACGTCGACGACCGGGCGGCGGCCCGCGCCGGCTCACTCCGCGCCGAGCAGCCAGCGGACCACCTCGACCTGGTGGGGAAAGACCTGGCCCTCGGCCACGCTCCAGGCCAGCGTGTGCACGATCGTCCAGCCCCGGACCCGGTCCCGGTCGAGCCCCAGCTCGGCGCTGAGCCGGTCCAGCCGGCGCCGTACCGCGGTGGGCGAGTGCCCCAGCTCCCCGCCGCGCACCATCGGCACCGGCGCGAACTCCCGCTCGCCGACCAGCGGCTTCGGGTCGATGGCCAGCCACGGCTCCCGGGTAGCCCGGAGCAGGTTGCCGGCGTGCAGGTCCTGGTTGACCAGCACCTGTTCCCCCTGGCTCGGCGCGAGGTCGGCGAGCAGCCCGAGCGCGGCGTCGAGCAGCCGCCGCTCGTACGGCCGGTTGGCCCGCACCCAGTGGACCGGCATGCACTCGGCCCAGCGGGCGGCCTCGTCGGCGAGCGTGGTGAACGGCGGGCCGGCGGGCGTCAGGAGCCGGGGGAGCAGCTCCACCACCGCATCGAGCGCCCGGGCGGGCGGGAGCTGCTGGTGCAGCATGGTGCCGGGGAGGCAGCGTTCCACCAGCAGGGCCCGACGCCGCGGGTCGTGGTCGAGCAGCCGGACCGCCCCGTCACCGGCCCAGTGCGCCAGCGCGGCGGCCTCGTGCCGGCTGTCGTCGTCCGGGTACTGCACCTTCAGCACCGCCGGGGTGCCGTCGGGTAGCTCCGCCGGCATCGCCAGGGACGCGAACGCGTACGGATACGGCGGACCGACCCGCAGCTGCCAGTGCTCGACGCAGCCGGCCAGCAGGTCCGGCAGGGCGGCCAGCCACTCCCGTCCGGCCGGCACCCGCCGCGCCCACGACAACCCCTCGGGAATCTCCATCCGGCCATCCTGCCGATCGTGGAGAGTTGTTGTCGTCCCAGCAACAACTCTTCACACAAACCGACAGGGTCAGCGGCCGGCGGCGGCGAGGGCGTCGACGGCCTTGCGGGCGGCGATCAGCACCGGATCCCAGACCGGCGCGTACGGGGGCGCGTAGCCGAGATCGAGGGCGGTCATCTCGTCCACGGTCATCTCGTTCCAGAGGGCCACCGCGAGCGCGTCGATCCGCTTGGCCGCCTCGGACCGGCCGACGATCTGCGCCCCGAGCAGCCGCCCGGTGGGGCGCTCGGCGATCAGCTTGATCGTCATCGGCTTGGCGCCCGGGTAGTAGCCGGCCCGGTTCGTGGACTCGGTCACCACCGAGACGAACTCGAAGCCGGCGGCCGACGCGTCCCGCTCGCGCAGCCCCGTCCGCCCCACCTCCAGGTCGCAGACCTTGGTCACCGCGGTGCCGATCACGCCGGGGAAGGTGGCGTACCCGCCGCCGATGTTGATCCCCGCGACCCGGCCCTGCTTGTTGGCGTGGGTGCCGAGCGGGACGTGCACCGGCAGGCCGCTGACCCGGTGCAGGGTCTCCACGCAGTCGCCGACCGCCCAGACGTCCGGCATCCCGAACACCCGCATCCGCCGGTCCACCCGGATCCCACCGGTCGGCCCGAGCGGCAGGCCGGCCGCCTTGGCGAGCGCGGTGTTCGGGCGTACCCCCAGGCCCAGGACCACGACGTCGGCCGGCAGCGGCCCGTCCGCGGTGAGCACCGCGGACACCCGGCCGTCCCGCTCGTCGACGCCGGTCACCGCGGTGCCGGTACGGATCTCGATGCCCAGCCCGCGCATCGCCCCGACGGCCAGCGCGGCCATGTCCGGGTCCACCGTGGACATGGGCTGTTCGGCCTGCTCGACCAGGGTGACCGCCAGCCCGCGCTCGATCAGCGCCTCGGCCATCTCGACGCCGATGTAGCCACCGCCCACCACCACGGCGGTACGGGGCGCCGGCTGGCCGTCCAGCCACGCCCGCAGCGCGGCCCCGTCGTCGAGGGTCTGCACCCCGAAGATGCCGTCGACGTCGCCGGTCGCCCACGTCGGCTGCACCGGCACCGCGCCGGCGGCGTACACCAGGGTGTCGAACCGCTCGCGGACCTCGCCGCCGCCGTCGAGCTCCCGGGCGACCACCTCGCGGCGCTCCAGGTCGATGCCGGTGACCTCGGTGCGCAGCCGCACGTCGATGCCGAAGTCCTCCTGGAAGGTGCCGGGGGCGCGGGCGATCAGCGCGTCCCGCTCCGGGACCACCCCGCTGATCCAGTACGGGATGCCGCACGCCGAGTACGACGTGAACTTCCCCCGCTCGAAGGCGACGATCTCCAGGTCGTCGGCGCCGCGCCGGCGCCGGGCCTGGGAGGCGGCCGCCATCCCGGCCGCGTCCCCACCGATCACGATCAGCCGTCGGGTCACGCCGCCCAGTCTTCCACGCGGCAAGCCGCCCGGTGTGCCGCGCGGCGATCAGCCACGGGTCTGCCGGGCCACGTCGGCGACCACGTCCTCCAGCCGGCCGGTACGGGCGAACACGGCCCGCTGCCGGGCCGCCCCGGTGCCGTGCCGGCGCAGCCCGCCCAGCAGGCCGGTCACCTCATCCAGGTCGCCGTGCTCGGCCAGGGCCGGGCGAACCCGCTCGACCAGCCGGTCCAGCAGCTGCCAGGCCGGGCGCAGCTCGCCGTTGGACAGGTCGACGCCCTCGCCCTCGAGCCCGTCGTGGGCGGCCCGCCAGTGCGCGGCGACCAGCAGGTGATGGTCGGTGTTCACCGCCGGACGACCCTCGGCGATGTCGCTCATCGCGGTCGCCACCAGGGCCCGGACCAGGGCTGCCACCAGCACCGTGTCGTCCAGCGAGGGGCAGACGTCGCCGATCCGGATCTCCACCGTCGGGTACTTCGCCGACAGCCGGGCGTACCAGTAGAGCATTCCCTCGTCGAGCATCACGCCGGTGGCGATCAACTGTCGGATCAGCCGCTGGTAGTGCTCGTACGACTCCAGCCAGGGGGTCGGTGCCACCGACGGCCAGTGCTCCCACTCGACCGAGCGCCAGCTCGCGTAGCCGGTGTCCTCGCTTGCGGCGAAGGGGGAGTTGGTGGTCGCCGCCTGCAGCACCGGCAGCCAGGGCCGGACGTGGTTGAGCACCTGCACCCCGGTGTCCGGGTCGGGCACCCCGACGTGCACGTGCATGCCGTTGTTGCCGGGGCCGGGCACCAGCAGCCGGAACCGTTCGATCATCCGGTCGAAGCGGGGCTTGTCGACCACCGGCGGGACCGGGCCGTCCACCGGGCCGGTGCCGATGGCCAGCAGCCGTACGCCGGCCCGCTCCGCGGCGTCGGCCAGCGCGGCACGCAGCACGCCCAGCGAGTGCCGGATCGAGCTGAGTTCCAGCCCGGGCGGGCTGCCGATCTCGATCTGGCTGGTCTGGAACTCCCGCTCCACCTGCCCGCGCAGCTCGGCCGGCACCTGCTCCATCACCAGGTCCACGGCGGGCACCGCGGCCCCGGTGTGCGGGTCGACGAGCAGGAACTCCTCCTCGACCCCGACCGTGCGCAGGCCGGCGTCGTCCGCCGTCGCGGACACCCCGTCGGATCGGGCCGCAATCCCGCTGGCCATCGCCACCACCGTCCGTTCCGTGCCGGTCGCCGCGAATCCGCTCCGCCGCCGTGTCGACCGGCCCATTACCCAGGGTGTCCGACGGGGGAAACGCGGCGCCCCGGGACACGCCGACGGATGCTTACGATGAGCCGTCCGCCGACGGTGCCGCTCCGGCATCCGCCCGCCGGGAACCGGCGCCGACGCGTGCCCGGACCGGCGACACAGGACGTAGGGAGGCCAGGTGACCCCGACGACCGCGCCGCGCTCGGTGACGCCCGGGGCGACCCGTGGGGACGGTGCCGGCGGGCCGGCCGGCGCGGACTGGCGGCGGCAGGTCCCCCGGATCTTCGCCACCCTGCTCTGGGTGATCGCCGCGGTCTGCGCGCTGGCGGCGTTGAGCAGCGCGGTGCGCTCGGACATCCAGCCGGTCCGCACCACCATCGACACGCTGCTGCTGCCCGCCCCGGCCAACCTGGCGTACGCGGTGTTCATCGGCACCCTGGCCTCGGCGGTGCTGCGCCGCAAGCGGCTGGCGTACTGGGTGCTCGTCGTCTACTTCACGCTGAGCCTGGTGGTCGGTGCGCTGGCCGGCGTGCTGCTGGTGGTGGTCGGCGCGGCCCGGCTGACCGACGACGCCGGGCAGCGGATCTTCAACATGATCGAGACGGTCGGCGTCTGGGTCGGCATCGGCTTCGCCGCCGGCGCGCTCGCCCTGCTGCTGGCTGCCCGGCGGGAGTTCTACGCCCGGGTCCGCAGTGGCAGCACCCGCCGGGCGCTGGCGGTCTTCTTCGGGCTGGCGGCGGCCGCGATCGGCGTCGGGTACCTGCTGCTCACCGCCGTCCCGGGGAGCCTGCGGACCTGGCTGGACCGGCTCGGGTACGCCATCGAGAAGGTCTTTGGCGGCGCCATCACGCTGGACGTCACCCGGCAGGGGCAGGCCCCCGGCTGGGTCAACCTCGTGCTCGGGGCGATGGGCGCGGCGGCCTTCCTGGCCGGGCTGTTCACCCTGCTCCGCTCGCAGCGCGCCGCCGCCGTGCTGCACCCGGAGGAGGAGCAGCGGATCCGCGCCCTGCTCGCCCGGTACGGCGAGCGGGACTCCCTCGGCTACTTCGCCACCCGCCGGGACAAGGCGGTGATCTTCTCGGCCAGCGGCAAGGCGGCCATCACCTACCGGGTGGTCAACGGGGTGAGCCTGGCCAGCGGGGACCCCGTGGGCGACCCGGAGGCCTGGGGGCCGGCCATCGAGGCGTGGCTGGAGCAGGCCCGGGAACACGCCTGGACCCCGGCGGTGATGGGCGCCGGCGAGGCGGGCGCGCGGACGTACCACCGGCACGGGCTGAAGGTGCTGCAACTGGGCGACGAGGCGATCCTGCTGGCCCGCGAGTTCGACCTGGACGGGCGGGACATGCGCCCGGTACGCCAGGCGGTGCACCGGGTCGAGCGGGCCGGTTACACCGCCCGGGTCCGCCGGCACGCCGAGATCCCGCCGGAGGAACTGGCCACCCTCGCCGGTCTGGCCACCACGTGGCGGGACACCGAGCACGAGCGGGGCTTCTCGATGGCCCTGGGCCGGCTCGGCGACCCGGCCGACGGCGACTGCGTGCTGGTCGAGGCGCACGACGGCACGGGCCGGGTCCGCGCCCTGCTGTCGCTGAGCCCGTGGGGCGCCGACGGGCTCTCCCTGGACCTGATGCGCCGGGACCGCACCGCCGAGAACGGGATCACGGAGTTCATGGTGGCGGCGCTGCTCGGTGCCGCGCCCCGGCTCGGCGTCGAGCGGGTGTCGCTGAACTTCGCGGTGTTCCGGTCGGTCTTCGAGCAGGGCGCCCGGATCGGCGCCGGCCCGGTGATCCGGCTCTGGCGGCACACCCTGCTCTTCTTCTCCCGCTGGTGGCAGTTGGAGTCGCTGTACCTGTCCAACGCCAAGTACCAGCCGCACTGGACGCCGCGCTACCTCTGCTTCGGGGAGCGCCGGGAGCTGGCCCGGGTGGGTCTGGCCGCGGCGGTCGCCGAGGGCTTCCTCGCGCTGCCCGGTGGGCGCCCCTCGCCGTTGCACGGCGTGCCGCCGGCCGGCGGCGGGGTGGGTTTCGTCCCGCCCGAGGCCGGGGCGGTGCACGCGGTCGGCCCGGCCGCCGAGCCGGAGCAGCTGCCCGAGCAGGTCCGGGTTCGCCGGGCCAAGCTGGACCGGCTGCGCGCCGAGGGCGTCGACCCGTATCCGGTGGGGTTCGGCCGTACCGACGGCTGCGCGGCGGTGCGCGCCCGGCACGCCGGCCTGGCGCCGGACACCGGTACGGGGGAGACGGTCGCGGTGGCCGGCCGGGTGCTGCTGGTCCGCGACTTCGGCGGGGTCTGCTTCGCGACCGTCCGGGACGGCACCGGCGACCTGCAACTGATGCTGGAACACGACCTGGACCGGTGGCGGGCCGCCGTCGACATCGGCGACCACGTCGGCGCGACCGGCGAGGTGTACGCCACCCGGCACGGCGAGGTGTCGGTGCGGGTGGCCGACTGGCGGCTGACCGCCAAGTGCCTGCGCCCGCTGCCGGACAAGCACCGCGGGCTGGCCGACCCGGAGGCGAAGGTCCGCCAGCGCTACCTGGACCTGGCCACCAGCACCGAGGCGCGGGACCTGCTGCGGGCCCGGGGCGCCGCCCTGCACAGCCTGCGGCAGTCGCTGGTGGCCCGGGACTTCCTGGAGGTGGAGACCCCGATCCTGCAACGGGTGCACGGCGGGGCCAACGCCCGCCCGTTCGTCACCCACTCCCACGCGTACGACCGGCGGTTGACCCTGCGGATCGCCCCCGAGCTCTACCTGAAGCGGCTCGCCGTGGGCGGGGTGGAGCGGGTGTACGAGCTGGGCCGGGCGTTCCGCAACGAGGGCGTCGACTACAGCCACAACCCCGAGTTCACCGTGCTGGAGGCGTACCAGGCGTACGCCGACTACCACGACATGCGCGAGCTGGCCCGGGAGCTGATCGTCGCGGCGGCGGTCGCGGTGCACGGCGCGCCGGTGGCCCGCCGGCCGGGCACCGGGGAACCGGTGGACATCGGCGGGGAGTGGCCGGTGCGGACGGTGCACGAGGCGGTCTCCGCCGCGCTCGGCGAGGAGGTCACCGTCGACACCGAGCTGGCCGCCCTGCGCAAGCTCTGCGACGCCGCGGCCGTGCCGTACGACCCGCGCTGGGGGGCGGGCGCGGTGCTGCTGGAGCTCTACGAGCGGCTGGTCGAGGCGCGGACCGACGCACCGACCTTCTACCTGGACTTCCCGACCGAAGTCTCGCCGCTGACCCGACAGCACCGCAGGGACCCGCGGCTGGCCGAGCGCTGGGACCTGGTGGCGTTCGGGATGGAGCTGGGCACCGCGTACTCGGAGCTGGTCGATCCGACCGAGCAGCGGCGCCGGCTGACCGAACAGTCGCTCAAGGCGGCCGGCGGCGATCCGGAGGCGATGGAGCTGGACGAGGACTTCCTCACCGCCCTGGAGTACGCGATGCCGCCGACCGGCGGGCTGGGGCTGGGCGTGGACCGGCTGGTGATGCTGCTGACCGGCCGGTCGATCCGGGAGACGTTGCCGTTCCCGATGGTCCGCGAGTCGTCGTGAGCCCGTCCCGACCGGTCCGGGCGCTGCCGGCGGCGGCGCTCGGCGTGTCGGCGCTCTGCTACGCCTCCTGGCTGTTCGGCACGGTGCTCAACCCGCGGCTCGGCCTGGTGGACAGCTACCTCAGCGAGCTGGCCGCCCGGGACCAGCCGCACCACCTGTTCTTCCAGCTCGGCGACGTGGCGACCGGGCTGCTCGCGGCGGCCGCCGGCCTGGTGCTGTCGCGCACCGCCCGGGACGTTCCCCGGCTCGCCTGGTGGGCGACGGTGGTGTTCGGGGTGTGCACCGCGCTGGACGGCGGGATCACCACGATGGACTGCGCCCCGTCGGTCGACCCGCGCTGCGCCCGGCTGGAGGACCTGGGCGCGCTCTCCTGGCGGCACCACGCGCACACGGTCACCTCGTCGGTGGCGGTGGCCGCGGGGGTGCTCTCGCTGGTCGTGCTCCTCGCCGTGCTGCGCGGCCCGGTCCGGCGGCGGTGGGGGCTCGCGGTGGCGGTGGTGCTGCTGATCGGGACGGTGGGAACGCTGGTCGGGTCGGCGTACCCGGAGTTCGGGCTGGGGCTGTGGCAACGGGTCCAGCTGGTCGGCCTCTCCGGCTGGCTGCTGCTCGCCGGCGCGGTCGCCGGGTGGGGCACCCGACCGGGATCGGCGGCCCCGTGACCGGGCCGGGCGGCGACGGCGCGGCGGCGGGCGGGCGCGGCGGCGGTCCGGCGGTGCTGCTCTGCGCCGGGATGGGCGACGGGGCGGGGACCTGGGACGCCGTGGCGCCGCTGCTGGGGGCCGCCGGGTGGCGGGTGGCGCGGCTGGACCGGCCGGGGCTCGGGGCGCTCCCGGACGACGGCGCGGCGCCGACGCTGGCCGGGGAGGTCGCGCGGATCGACGCCGGGGTGGCCGGGCTGGGCCGGCCGGTGCTGGTGGCGCACTCGGCGGCGGCGCTGCCCGCCGAGGCGTACGCCCGGCTGCATCCGGGACGGCTGGCCGGGCTGGTGCTGGTGGATCCGAGTGTGGTGGAGCAGCCGGCGTGGGCGCGGGTGGCCCGCTGGTCGGCCGGTGCGGTGGCGGGCCGGGCGTCGGCGCTGGGCGGGTTCCTCGACCGGACCGGGCTGGCCGTGCGGGTCGGCCCGTGGGCCTGGGAACGGGCGGTACGCCGGATGAGCATCCGGCCGCCGGATCGGGCGCGGGGGCTGCCGTACGCCTCCGGGTCGGCGTTGGCCCGCGTGCTGGTGGAGTGGCTGGCGTACCCGTCGATGGCTGCGGAGCTGGTCGAGCTGCGGCGGCGGACGGCCGCGCCCGCCCTGCCGGTGCGGGTGCTCACCGCGCTCGGCGACGTGCCCGCGCCCGCCGGCCGGGCGGCGTGGCGGGGCGGGCACGACCGGTTGGCGGGGAGCTTCCCGGCGGGCCGGCACGAGGTGTTCCGGGACGCCCGGCACCTGCTGCACTCCGACCACCCGGAGGTGGTGGTCCGCGCCGTCACGGCCGTCGGGCGTGACAGCGGGTCCTAGGCTGGTGCCCGTGCCGGGTGTGCTGGTGGCGGTGACGGGTCTGTGGGCGTACGCGCTCACCGAGCTGACGCTGCTCGGCCAGCGGCCGGCCGATCTCCTCGCCGGCGCGGCGGTGCTGGCCGCGCTGCTGCTCGCGGCGGTCCTCGCCGGGCGGGCCGGGTTGGCCGGGGCCGGCGCGCCGCCGGCCGGCCGGCGGGCCACCGGGCTGCGGGCCCGGGCCCGGGGCCGCCGGGTGCCCCGGCAGGTCGATCCGGACGCGGCGGGCCGGCCCCGCCCCCGGGCGCCGGGTGGCCGCCCGCCGGTCGGGTGGCGTCCGGTCGCGGGCTGACCCCGCGCGCCGCCGTCCGGCCGGTTCCGCCGTCATCCGTCCCGATGGGACATCCGGAATCGGACCGAGGGGTTCACCCATGCTCGCCTTCTCCCCTGTGCACGACGCGGCGGCCGCGGCCGGCGCCGCCGTCGGTTGGCTCTCCGGCGTGCTCGCGCCGCTCACCGGCGGGGCGGCCACCGCCGCCGCCATCGTGCTGTTCACCATCGCCGTCCGCCTGCTGATCTCCCCGTTGACCCTCGCGCAGGTCCGCGGGGAGCGGCGCCGCGCGGCGCTCACCCCGGAGGTCCGTCAGCTCCAGCAGCGCCACGCGGACGATCCGGCGAAGCTCCAGTCGGAGCTCTTCGCGCTCTACCGACGGGCCGGGGCGTCGCCGGTCGCCGGCTGCCTGCCGGCCCTGCTCCAGGCGCCGTTCTTCCTGGTCATGTACCGCCTCTTCGCCACCGGCGACGGCGGCGCCGGGCTGCTGGACGACAAGCTTGGCGGGGTGCCGCTCGGCTGGCACCTCGGCGACGGGCTGTCGCCGTCGGTGCTGGCGGTCTTCGGGCTGCTGCTCGGGCTGCTGCTCGTGCTGGCCTGGTTCTCCTCCCGGCGGGCGAAGCGGGCGGCGGCGGCGACCGGCACGGTGGCCGGCGCCCCGACCGAGGGGCCGGGGGCGGCGGTGCTGGGCCGGCTGATCCCGCTGCTGCCGTACACGACGGTGCTGGTGGCGCTGGTGGTGCCGCTGGCCGCCGTGCTCTATCTGGTGACCACCACGGCGTGGACCGCCGGTGAGCAGGTGGTGCTGCGCCGCCCGCAGCCGGCAGGCATCGACTCCCGTTGACAAGGGGCGTCGTGACGGCGTAGAAAGCGCTCTCAGAGAGCGCTCTCTCCCGTCCCCCAGAGAGGCACCCCGATGAACGCTGTCCCGGCGGCCCCCCGCCGCCCCCGCCACCCCGCGCCGGCGCCGGCGCCTCCTGCTCGCCCTCGGCGTCGCCGCCACCACCGTCCTGGCCGGCGTCCAGATGACCGCCCAGGCCGCCGTCCCGCCACCGCCGTCGGGCTGGAACCTGATGTGGAGCGACGACTTCACCGGCGGGGCCGGCACCCTGCCGTCCTCGACCAACTGGATCATCGACACCGGCACCAGCTACCCCGGCGGCCCGGCCAACTGGGGCACCGGCGAGATCCAGACGTACACCTCCAGCACCGCCAACCTCAGCCAGGACGGCGCCGGCAACCTGCGGATCACCCCGTTGAAGGACACCGCCGGCCGGTGGACCTCGGCCCGGATCGAGACGGTCCGCGCCGACTTCAAGCCGCCCGCCGGGGGCGTCCTGGCGATCGAGGGCCGGATCCAGATGCCCAACGTCACCGGCGCCGAGGCGGCCGGCTACTGGCCCGCGTTCTGGTCGCTCGGCTCGCCCTACCGGGGCAACTACCAGAACTGGCCGGGCATCGGCGAGATCGATGTGATGGAGAACGTCAACGGGCTCAACCAGGTCTGGGGCACGCTGCACTGCGGGTACGCCCCGGGCGGGCCGTGCAACGAGTTCAACGGCCTCGGCAACACCCGGGCCTGCCCGGGCAGCAGCTGCCAGTCCGCGTTCCACACCTACCGCACCGAGTGGGACGCCTCGGTCAGCCCCCAGCAACTGCGCTGGTACGTCGACGGGCAGCTCTTCCACACCGTCAGCCAGACCCAGGTCGGTGACCCGTACTGGGGGCAGATGACCGACCACGGCGGATACTTCCTGCTGCTCAACGTGGCGATGGGCGGGTCGTTCCCGAACGGGGTGGCCGGCTACACCACGCCGACCCGGTCGACCGTCTCCGGCCGGCCGATGCTGGTCGACTACGTGGCCGTCTACCGCAAGGGGTCGACCTCCAGCCCGTCACCGAGCCCGACCACGACCACCCCGCCGCCGTCCGGCACGGTCGACGCGTACGGGACCATCCAGGCCGAGGCGTTCAGCGCGCAGAACGGGGTGATCGTCGAGGCGTGCACCGAGGGCGGGCAGAACCTCGGCGCGCTGCGCAACGGTGACTGGGCCCGGTACGACAACGTGGACTTCGGCACCACCGGGCCGCGGGACTTCGTGGCCCGGGTCGCGTCCGGCGCGCCGAACGGGGTGAGCGGGCTGGTCGAGGTCCGGCTGGACAGCCCGACCAGCGCCCCGATCGGCAGCTTCGCGATCGCCAACACCGGCGGCTGGCAGAGCTGGCGCTCGGTGCCGGGCAACACCGCCGCGGTGACCGGGCGGCACACCGTCTACCTGACCTTCACCAGCGGCCAGGGGGCGGACTTCGTCAACGTCAACTGGTTCACCTTCCGGCGCTGACGCCCGGCGCCGAGGGGCCCGCGTCGCCGACGCGGGCCCCTCGGCGTTTTTCGGGCAATGGTGTCGAACTGCTCCGGCGCGGTCAGCGGCCGGCGGTCACCGACTGCCGGTCGCGCCGCGCCCGCCGCCTGCGGACCTTCTTGACCACCCAGCTGGCGATCATGATGCCGAAGATCGCAAAGATCGCGTAGTTGAACCAACTGCTGTACTGCTCCACCTGCTGCCAGCGGGAGCCCAGCGCGTAGCCGGCACCGACGATCAGCGCGTTCCACACCCCGCTGCCCAACGTGGTGAGCAGCAGAAACTCGCCCAGCGGCATCCGGTTCGCCCCGGCCGGCACCGAGACCAGGCTCCGCACCACCGGGACCACCCGGCCGATCAGGACCGCCCACCGGCCGTGCCGCTCGAACCAACGGTCCGCCTTCTCCAGGTCACTCCGGTCGACCAGCGGGACGTGGTCCAGCCAGCGCTTGAGCCGCTCCTCGCCCAGCGCCGCGCCGAGCCAGTAGAGCAGCAGCGCGCCGACCAGCGACCCGACCGTCGCGGCGAGCACGATCAGCGCGACGTTGAACCGACCCTGCGACGACAGGTAGCCGGCCAGCGCCAGCACGATCTCGCTGGGGATCGGCGGGATGACGCTCTCCAGCGCCACCAGGAAGGCCACGCCGACCGCGCCGAGCGAGTCGATGATGCTCGCCACCCACCCGGTCAGCCCGCTGAACTGGTTCGGGTCGACGTTCTGGGCGAGAGCCATGGGCGTCCTTCCGAGAGTTGCCGGGGATCAGACGGTGGTACCCGCGACACTGGCCCTCACACCTGCCGTGACCCGCCCCACTGACCTGCCGCTCAGCCCGCCCGCGCCGGCACCCCCGGGACCGGGCGACCGGCCCGGCCCGGCGGTCAGTCCTCCGGGTGCAGCGCCTCGTCGGCCGGGCCCCGCCGCCAGCCGGTGAACCGGACGGTCAGCCCGCCCCGGGTCGGCGAGCAGCAGAACGGCCCGGCGAGCGCGTCGGCCCCCGGCGCGAGCGGCGCCAGCCGGACCAGCCGCCACGGCTCGCCGTCCACCCGGGCCCGGACGGTCAGCGCGTCGCCGTCCCGGCTGGCCCGGACGGTCACCTCCCGCCCGGCCCACTCCGGCACCGGGGCCACCGACCAGTCGGAGACCTCCCGGGTCACCACCGCACCGAGCTGCGGTTGGCCGTCGCTGACCTCCACCCCGGCCTTGACCCAGTTCCGCTCGTCCACCCGGACCAGCACCCCGGCCTGGTCGAACCGCTCGGTGTAGTCCAGCCGGAAGGACACCTCGACGGCGCTGCCACCGGGCAGCGGGGCGAGCAGGGCCGGCCCGTCGTCGTGCACGAAGCCGTAGCTGGTGTGCCGCCAGAAGTCGCTCTCCGCTCCCGGCTCCACCAGCAGCCCGCCGTCGGCGCTCCGCGCCACCCGGACCGGTTCGGTCAGCCAGTCGCCGGCGTCCCAGTCCACGTCGCGCATCGTGCCGTCCTCGCTCATGCCCGCACCGTACCGCCGGTCCCCGACCATTCCGGGGGCGCCTGCCACCCCGGCGTTTGCCGAGGGAGCCGATCGGAGACATAAACCCGGCATGGGTGACAGGTGGTATTCCGAGGCGGTCGTCTACTGCCTCGACGTCGACACGTACGCGGACTCCGACGGCGACGGGGTCGGTGACCTCCGTGGCCTGATCGGCCGGCTGGACTATCTGGCCCGGCTGGGGGTGACCTGCCTGTGGCTCAACCCGATCCACCCGTCGCCGAACCAGGACGACGGGTACGACGCGACCGACTTCTACAACGTCGACCCGCGACTCGGGACCCTCGGTGACTTCGCCGAACTGCTGCACCAGGCGCAGAACCGGGGCATCCGGGTGATCATCGACCTGGTGGTCAACCACACCTCCGACCAGCACCCGTGGTTCCAGTCCGCCCGTTCCTCGCCCGACTCGCCGTACCGGGACTGGTACGTCTGGGCGGACCAGGAGCCGGACGACCGGCACCAGGGCATGGTCTTCCCCGGCGAGCAGCACGAGACGTGGAGCTACGACCGGACCGCCAAGGCCTGGTACTACCACCGCTTCTACAAGTTCCAGCCGGACCTGAACATCAGCAACCCGAAGGTGCGCGAGGAGATCAAGAAGATCACCTCGTTCTGGCTCCAGCTCGGGGTCTCCGGCTTCCGGATGGACGCGGTGCCGTTCATCATCGAGCAGACCGAGCCGGGCAACTCCAACTCGCCCAAGGACTTCGAGTTCATCACCGAGTTGCGCCAGCACGTGCAGTGGCGCCGCGGCGACGCCGTCCTGCTGGCCGAGGCGAACGTCGAGCCGGACCAGCTTCCGGTCTACTTCGGCGACGGGAGCGGGTCGGGCAACCGGATCCACATGCTCTTCGACTTCATGCTCAACGGCCGACTGATGCTCGCCCTCGCCCGGGAGGACCCGGAGGCCATCATCGACGCGCTGCGCGACACCCCGAAGCTGCCCGCCGGCGGCCAGTGGGCGACCTTCCTGCGCAACCACGACGAGATCGACCTGTCCCGGCTCACCGCGGACCAGCGCAACGACGTGCTGGCGAAGTTCGGCCCGGACGAGGAGATGCAGCTCTACGGCCGGGGCATCCGGCGCCGGCTCGCCCCGATGCTCGGCAACGACCGGCGGCACGTCGAGCTGGCGTACGCCCTGCAGTTCTCGCTGCGCGGCACGCCGGTGCTGCGCTACGGCGAGGAGATCGGCATGGGCGAGAACCTGGCGCTGAAGGGGCGCGACGCGATCCGTACCCCGATGCAGTGGTCGTACCAGACCAACGGCGGCTTCTCCACGGCGGAACCGGAGAAGCTGGTCCGACCGGTGATCGACACCGGCGAGTACGGCTACGAGACGGTCAACGTGACCGCCCAGCGCAAGGACCCCCGGTCCCTGCTCGGCTGGTTCGAGCGGATGATCCGGACGCTGCGGGAGGCGCCGGAGGTCGGCTCCGGCGCCACCACCCACATCGACGTGCCGATGCCGGCCGGCGTGCTCGCGCACCGGGCCGACGGTCCCACCGGGACGATGGTCTTCCTGCACAACCTCGGCACCGACGACGTCGAGGTCGACCTGAGCACCCTGCAGCCGGAGGCCGACCTGCCGATAGACGTCCTCTCCGACCGGGGCTACGACGAGGTCGGCAAGCTGGACCGGCTGAAGCTCGCCGGACACGGCTACCGCTGGATCCGGCTCTGCCGCAGCTGGTCGTCCTGACCACCCGCCGCACCGGCCCGTCGCCGCTCGTCGGCGGCGGGCCGGTCCGCGTACCCCTGGGTTAAGCTCCTTCGATCGAGCCACAAGTTACCGGGAGGTAATCATGTCGGAGGAGCAGCGGGTCGCCATCGTGACCGGTGCCGCACGCGGCATCGGGGCGGCCACCGCACGGCGGCTGGCCGCCGACGGCATGGCCGTCGCGGTGGTCGACATCGAGGAGTCGGCGACCAAGGAGACCGTGGACGCGATCGCCGCCGCGGGCGGGCGGGCCCTCGGTGTCGGCGCCGACGTGTCCGACCGGGCCCAGGTGGAGGCCGCCGTCGAGCGGGTCGCCGCGGAGCTGGGCGGGCCGACGGTGCTGGTCAACAACGCCGGCGTGCTCCGCGACAACCTGCTGTTCAAGATGACCGACGCCGACTGGGACACGGTCATGGGCGTGCACCTGCGGGGCGCATTCCTGTTCAGCCAGGCCGCCCAGAAGCACATGGTCGAGCGCAAGTGGGGCCGGATCGTCAACCTCTCCAGCACCTCGGCGCTGGGCAACCGGGGCCAGGCGAACTACTCGGCCGCCAAGGCCGGCATGCAGGGCTTCACCAAGACCCTCGCCATCGAGCTGGGCCCGTTCGGCGTGACCGTCAACGCGGTCGCGCCGGGCTTCATCGTCACCGACATGACCGCCGCGACGGCCGCTCGGATGAAGGTCGACTTCGACGACCTGCAGAAGCACGCCGCGGCCGAGATCCCGGTCCGCCGCCCCGGCCGCCCGGAGGACGTCGCGCACACCGTCTCGTTCCTGGCCAGCGAGGGCGCCTCGTTCGTCTCCGGCCAGGTCATCTACGTAGCCGGCGGCCCCAAGGACTGACCGCCCCGCACCAGGAATGGCCGCTCTTTCACGGAAAGAGCGGCCATTCCGCGCTCCGTGGCCACTCTTTCCGTGCAAGAGCGGCTCCCGGAGCGGGGAGGGTCAGGTGGTGGTGTGGCGGGTGCGGTAGAGCCAGAGGAGGCCGAGGGCCGGGAGGACCAGCGGGATGTAGCCGTAGCCGCTGCCGAAGCCGGACCAGACCGTCTCGTCGGGGAACAGCTCCCGGTCGGCCAGGCTGAGGATGCCGACCCCGACGACCCCGACCAGCTCGACGGAGCAGCAGACCAGCGCCACCCGGCGGCCGGTGTGCCCGGCCCGGGCCAGCCCGACCGCGGCCACGATGTAGATCACCGCGGCCAGCGCGGAGAGCAGGTACGCCACCGGCGCCTCGTCGAACTTCGTGGCGATCTGGAGCCCGGCGCGGGAGGTGGCGGCGATCGCGAACAGGATGTAGACCGCGATCAGCAGCCGCCCCGGCCCCTTGTTCGTGGCGCGCTCCGGCGCCCGGGTCTCAGCCACCGAGGGCCTCCCAGGTCTGCTGCAACCGCACCACGACCACCGGGGTGACCAGGCAGATCGCGCAGACGATCGCCGATCCCCAGCGGGTGGGCTCCATCCTCGCCAGCACCCACGCCAGCGGCGGCAGGCAGACCAGGGTCACCAGGTAGCCGAAGAAGGCGCCCGGCTCGCCCGGCTGGTCCCCGCCGCCGATGGCGACCAGCGCCACCACGGCCAGCGCGAGCAGCGCGACCTCCAACCCGGCCAGGCCGAGGAACTGGGCCCGGTCCGGCGGCCGGTGGCGCACCGCGGCCACCAGGGCCCAGAGCGCGAGTACGAGCGACAGCACGATCGCCGCCGTCGGGAGGATGCCGTCCACCGGCGAGCCGGCCGCGGCCGCGCTGGTCATCGGGGGCATCCGAGCGGAGTGTCGGTCACCGGCACAGCCTACTAACCGTCGTAGTACTCGCGGTCGCCCCGGTCCGCGCGTCGCGCCGCCCGGCCGGTCGCGCCGCGCTCCGTCGCGGCGCATCGGACCCGTTGCCTGCGTACCGACGGCGGGCGGGCTAGCGTGGATCACGGTCGCGGCGTCGCCGTGACCGACGACGACACCGGGGGTATCCGTGCTGCGGTTCGGCTTGTTCGGCACTGGTCACTGGGCGGCGGAGACGCACGCCGCCGCGATCGACGCGCACCCGCGCGCCACGCTGGCCGGCGTCTGGGGGCGTAACCCGGAGCGGGCGGCGGCGCTGGCCGAGCGGCACGGCGTGCCGGTCTTCGACGACGTCGACGCGCTGCTGGACGCGTGTGACGCGGTGGCCGTCGCGCTCCCGCCGGACGTGCAGGCCGGCATCGCCGTCCGGGCCGCCACCGCCGGTCGGCACCTGCTGCTGGACAAGCCGCTGGCGCTCGAGCTCGCCGACGCCGACCGGGTGGTCGCCGCCGCGCAGGGGGCCGGGGTGGCCTCGGTGGTCTTCTTCACCCAGCGCTACCACCCCAACATCACCGGATTCCTCGCCGCCACCGCCGCGGCCGGCGGCTGGCAGCACGCCCGGGCGACGATGTTCGCCTCGATCTACCAGCCGGGCAGCCCGTACGGCGACTCGCAGTGGCGGAAGAAGCACGGTGCCCTCTGGGACATCGGCCCGCACGCGCTGTCGCTGATCCTGCCGGTGCTGGGCCGGGTCACCCGGGTGGCCGCGATGGACGGCCCGAGCGGCCTGGTCCACCTGCTGCTCACCCACGACGGCGGCGCCACCAGCTCGCTCTCGCTCACCCTGGACGCGCCGCCCGAGGCGGTGACCAGGGACTTCGTCTTCTTCGGCGAGAACGGC
Organism: Micromonospora sp. BS32; assembly: GCF_059089345.1. Classification (NCBI taxonomy): domain Bacteria; kingdom Bacillati; phylum Actinomycetota; class Actinomycetes; order Micromonosporales; family Micromonosporaceae; genus Micromonospora; species Micromonospora sp. BS32. The sequence goes on along the minus strand of NZ_JBSSHR010000010.1, from coordinate 128,071 downwards.
ACCGAGACCGTGCCGCCCGGGGACGGGAACGCGATCAGCGCCTTCGGCACCGCCATCGACCAGCTGCTGGAGGAGGTCGACGCGGGCACCCGCGACCACCGCTGCGACGTGCGCTTCGGCCGGGACGTGGTGGCCGTCCTGACGGCCGCCGAGACCGCCCGCGCCGAGGGCCGCACCGTCGACGTCTGACCGGTCACGGCCCGGGCGGGCCGGCCCCGGCGAGACGATGTCCCTACCCCTGCATGGTGGCTTGACTCAGGCCAGCGTGCTCAGGGCCTCGTTGAGGTCGGCGGGGGAGTCGAACTGCTCCGCCGGCAACGCCCGCAACATCTGGAGCATCTCGGTGCTGGCGCCGTTCTCCTGGCCCCAGCGGACCAGGTCCTCGCGGGAGACCGGGTAGTCGAGCCCGGCCAGGTACTCCTGGAACTGCACCCCGGTGACGGTCATGGGGGCCGGCTACCCGTCCAGCGCGCCGGCACACCGACGCCCGGCCGGTTTGCCCGTCCGAGCGCCGGGTAGCCGCGGACATGCTGGTTCAGCGGCTCGGCGCGCCGAGCGACTTCGATCCGGTTCTGGAGCGCGTCCGGGACGCCCGGGTGGTGATGATCGGTGAGGCCACCCACGGCAGCTACGACTACTACCGGCTGCGCGAGCAGCTCACCCGGCGGCTCATCGCCGAGCAGGGCTTCGATTTCGTGGCGGTGGAGGGGGACTGGCCGGACTGCGACCGGGTGCACCGGTCGGTGGTGGGCGCCCCCGGCGGCGCCGCCGATCCGCGTACCGCCCTGGAACGGTTCGAACGCTGGCCCACCTGGATGTGGGCGAACGCCGAGGTGGACCGCTTCTGCCGCTGGCTCAAGGCGTGGAACGTCGACCGCCCCGAGTCCGAGCGGGCCGGCTTCCACGGGCTGGACGTCTACAGCCTGTGGGAGTCGATGCAGGCCATCTTCGACTACCTCGGCGAGGAGGACCCGCGGTCGCTGGAGGCGGCGCAGGAGGCGTACCGGTGCTTCGAGCCGTACAACAAGCGGGTCGAGGAGTACGGCGCGGCCAGCCGGTTCGTCTCCGCCCGCTGCGAGGAGGAGGTGGTACGGCTGCTGGCGCGTACCCGGGCGCACGCCGTCTCGGACGGCCCGGCGGCCTTCTCGGCCTGGCAGAACGCGGAGGTGGTGGCCGGCGCGGAACGCTACTACCGGGCGATGGTGCACGGCGGCCCGGAGTCGTGGAACGTCCGCGACATCCACATGACCGACACCCTGGATCGCCTGCTGGAGCGGTACGGCCCGGGCTCGCGGGGGATCGTCTGGGCGCACAACACCCACGTGGGCGACGCCCGCTACACCGACATGGCGGGCGACGGAATGATCAACATCGGTCAGCTGGCCCGGGAGCGGCTCGGCCGGGACGCGGTCGCGCTGATCGGGATGGGCAGCTACCGGGGGACGGTCATCGCCGCCCCGCGCTGGGGTTCGCCGGCCGAGGCGATGGTGGTGCCGCCGGCCCGCGAGGGTTCGGTGGAGCGGCGGATGCACGAGCTGCTGCCGGACCGGGCGGTGCTGGTCTTCGGCGGCCCGGACCAGCCTGACTGGATCACCCGCACCGTCGACCACAGGGCGATCGGGGTGGTCTACGACCCGACGTTCGAGTCCTGGGGCAACTACGTGCCGACCCGGCTGGCCGACCGCTACGACGCCTTCGTCTGGTGCGCGGAGACCACCGCCCTGCATCCGCTGCCCACGCTGACGTCCTTCGGCGAGATGGAGACCTACCCGGCCGGCGTGTGACCGGCCGGGCAGGTCGCCGGGTCAGACGCCGACCGGCTGCTTCTCGAGGTGGGCGCGCAGGCCCTCGCCCTCGATGTCCACGTTGGGCAGGGCCTTGTCCAGCCAGCGGGGCAGCCACCAGGCCTTCGTGTTGAGCAGGGACATCACCGTGGGGACGATGGTCATCCGGACGACGAAGGCGTCGACCGCGACGCCGACGGCGAGCGCGAAGCCCATCGACTTGATCACCGGGTCGTCGAGGAAGACGAAGCCGCCGAACACCGAGATCATGATGAGTGCGGCGGCGGTGACCACCCGGGCACCGTGCCCCATCCCGTTGATGGTGGCCTGCCGGGCGGTGTCACCGTGCACGAAGTCCTCCCGCATCCGGGAGACCAGGAAGACCTCGTAGTCCATCGCCAGCCCGAACAGGATGCCGATGAGCAGGATCGGCAGGAAACTGATCAGCGGCCCCGGGGTGTCCAGTCCGACCAGGTCGGAAAGGTGTCCCTGCTGGAACACCGCGACCGTGATGCCGAAGGTGGCCGCCACGGTGAGCAGGAAGCCCAGCGCCGCCTTGACCGGCACCAGGATCGAGCGGAACACCAGCATCAGCAGCAGGATCGACAGCCCGACCACCAGCAGCAGGTAGACCGGGAGCGCGTCGGACAGCTTCTCGGAGACGTCGATGCCGATCGCGGTGACGCCGGTCAGCAGCACCTCGGCGTTGCCGATCGAGCCGACGTGGTCCCGGATGTCGTGCACCAGCGTCTCGGTGGCGGCGTCGGTCGGCCCGGTCTTCGGGATGACGCCGAGCAGCGCGGTCCGGCCGCTGGGGTCGAGCTGCGGCGGGGCCACGGCCAGCACTCCCTCGGTGCGCTGGATCAGGGCGGCGACCTGCGGCACGGCGGCCGAGGTGGCCTGCGGCGAGTCGGCGGTGACCACCACCGCGAGCCGGCCGGTGAAGCCCGGGCCGAAGCCCTCCCGGATCAGGTCGTTGCTCACCCGGGCCGGGGTGCCCTCCGGCGCGGTGCCGGCGTCGGGCAGGGCCAGCCGCATGTCCTGGGCGGGGAGCGCGAGCAGCCCGAGGCCGAGCAGGCCGACCAGGATCACCGGGATGCGCAGCCGGGTCACCCAGTGCGCCCAGCGGAAGCCGAACCCGGAGCGGTCCTCCGAGCCGGTGGCGTCGGACTCGACCGCGTCGCGGCCGCGCAGCTTGCGGGGGAGCACCTTGCGGCCGGCGAAGCCGAGCAGCGCCGGGGCGAGGGTGATCGCGACGAGCACGGCCACGGTGACCGTGCCGGCGGCGGCCAGACCCATCACGGTGAGGAACGGGATGCCCACCACGGCGAGGCCGGCCAACGCGATGACCACGGTGGCGCCGGCGAAGACCACGGCGGAGCCGGCGGTGCCGACGGCGCGGCCGACCGCCTCCTCCGGGGTCAGCCCGTCGAGCAGGTTCTGCCGGTGCCGGGAGGTGATGAAGAGCGAGTAGTCGATGCCGACCGCCAGGCCGAGCATCAGCGCCAGGATGGGCGCGGTGCTGGTCAGCTCGACCGCCCCGCTGAGCGCGAACAGGCCGGCCATGCCGACGCCCACACCGATCAGCGCGTTGAGCATGGTCATGCCGGCGGCGACCAGCGAGCCGAAGGTGACGATCAGGACGATCGCGGCGACCGCCACGCCCAGCGCCTCGGTCGAGCCGACCTCCGGCTCGGAGTTGAGCACCTCACCGCCGGGCGCGACCTGCCAGCCCTGCGCGCCGGCCGGCACGGCAATCTTCTCGTACGCCTCGCGCTGCTCGTCGGTGACCTCGTCGGCGCCCTTGGCGAACTGCACCTGGACCAGGGCGTACCGGCCGTTCGGGGAGACCGCCTGGACCTGGAACGGGTCGAGGGCGCCGACCACCCCGGGCAGCGTGCCGGCCTCCTGCACGATCTGCTTGACCACGGCCTGCCCCTGCGGGGTGGCGAGCTGGCCGTCGGCGGGCGCCTTCACCGCGATGGTGCCGGTGGCGCCGCTGGCCGCCGGGAACCGGTCGGCGAGGAGGTCGAGCGCCTTCTGCGACTCGGTGCCGGGCATGGTGAAGTTGCTGGCCGTCGGGCCGCGCAGGGTGGCCGCGGCGAAGCCGAGGCCGACGAGTACGACGAGCCAGACGGCGACGACGAGTCGCCGGCGGCGCAGTGAGGCCCGGCCGAGCCGGTACAGCAGGGTCGCCATCAGATCCTTGTCCTCATTCGTGAGTGGATGGGTCGGTCGGGACGAGCGCCCGACGGGCGATGGAGAGCAGGGCGGGGCGCAGCTCCTCGTCGGGTAGGTCGACGAACTCGGCGCACGCCTCCGGTACCCCGGCGAGCACGACCAACGCGGCGATCCGGCCGGCGGGGCCGGCGCAGTCGCCGGCGAGCGCGTCGAGCAGCCGCTCGGAGATCCGCTGGACGTGGGCGAAGGCGGGCTGGGTGAGCAGCTCGGGGAACTCGCCGCGCAGCACCGCGATCTCCCGGCGGAAGCGCACCGCGAGGTCGACGAAGCCCTCGGCGGCGGCCCACTGGGCGGCGGCGCCGTCGAGGACGGCGAGCCGGGCGTCCAGCTCGGCGAGCACCTCGAGGGGTCGGGCCATCAGCTCGGCCAGCAGGGCTTCCTTGTTGGCGAAGTGGTAGAGCACCGTCGCCTTCGAACAGCCCACCTCGCGGGCGATGTCCTGCAGCGAGGTGCCCCGGTAGCCGGTGGCCGCGAAGCGCCGCGTCGCGGCGGCCAGGATGTCGCCGTGGGTCTCGGGCATGGGGCGGGCCATGCCGTCCAGCATGCCTGACCGATCGGTCAGACCTTGACCGATCGGTCAGACTCGTCGGGTGGCGTTCGCCACAGCGGTCAGGCCGGGCCGTGCTCCCGGTCGTACGCCGCCCGCGCCTCGCTGATCGCCGCGCGGTGCCGCTCGGCCCAGTGGGTGAGGGCGACCAGCGACTCGTAGAGCTCCATCGCCATCGGGGTCGCGCGGTACTCGACCTTCGGCGGCACGGTCGGGTGGACCTGCCGGGTGAGCAGGCCGTCCCGTTCCAGGTTGCGCAGGGTCAGCGTGAGCATCCGGCGACTGATCCCCTCGACCTGGCGTTCCAGTTCAGTGAAGCGGACCGGCCCGGGGGAGGCGGCCACCAGGATGCCGATGCTCCACTTGCCGCCCACCCGGTCGAGGGCCTCGCGGACCGTGCAGGCGCGGGCCTGGGCCCGGCCGATGGACACACAGTTGTTCCCCTGGGACACGAAAGTGCCTCCTTCCGCTCGTCCTGATGGTCACAGACGATGGTCTCGGTAACAAACCGTGCACCAAGGGAGACCTGCGATGAAGGACCGTTGGGCGGCGCTGCTCGTGCTCTGCGCGGGCAGCCTCATGATCATCCTGGACGGCAGCGTCGTGGCGGTGGCGCTGCCGGCGATCCAGCGCGACCTCGGCTTCTCCACCGCCGGCCTGGCCTGGGTGGTGAACGCCTACCTCGTCGCCTTCGGCGGCCTGCTGCTGTTCGGCGGGCGCCTCGGCGACCTGGCCGGCCGGCGCCGGGTCTTCCTCAGCGGGATCGCGCTCTTCACGCTCGCCTCGCTGGCCTGCGCGCTGGCGACCGGCCCGGCGACGCTCGTCGTCGCCCGCTTCCTCCAGGGCGCCGGCGGGGCCCTCGCCACGGCGGTCGGACTCGGCATGGTCGTCGCGCTCTTCCCCGCCCCGGCCGAACGGGCCCGCGCCATCGCGGTGTTCAGCTTCACCGGGGCGGCCGGCGCCTCGCTCGGTCTGGTGGCCGGGGGCTACCTGACCGAACTGGCCGGCTGGCGGTCGATCTTTCTGATCAACCTGCCGATCGGGCTGCTGATCGGCGGCGGCGCCGTGCTGCGGGTCCCCGCCGACCGGGGGCTCGGCGCGCGGGCCGGACTGGACCTGCTTGGCACGGTGCTGGTCACCGCGGGGCTGATGGCGACGGTGCTCGCCATCGTCGGCACCGGGGAGCACGGCTGGACCTCGCCCCGGACCCTCGCCGCCGCCGGCCTGGCCGCCGCCCTGCTCGGGGCGTTCGCGCTCCGGCAGGCGGTCGCCGCCACCCCGCTGCTGCCACCCCGGATCCTGCGCACGCCCGACCTGGTCGCCGCCAACCTGGTGCAGCTCCTCACCATCGCCGCGTTCTTCGGCTTCCAGTTCCTGCTCGCCGTGGCCCTGCAACAGGTGCTCGGGTTCGCCCCGGCCGCCACCGGCCTGGCCTTCCTGCCCACCCCGCTGCTGATCGCGGCGGTCTCGCTCGGCCTCGCCGGGCGGCTGATCGCGCGGTTCGGTGGCCGGGCGGTGCTCCTCGCCGGCCTGGGACTCGCCGCCGTCGGCTTCCTGCTGCTGGCCCGGCTGCCCGCCGACGGGCACTACCCGACCGACGTGCTGCCCGCGACGCTGGTCTTCGGGCTGGCCGGCGGACTGACCCTGCCGGCGGTCACCACGCTCGCCATGGCCGGTGCCGATCCCGCCGACGCCGGGCTCGCCTCCGGGCTGGCCAACACCACCCAGCAGGTCGGCGGCGCGCTCGGCCTGGCCGCGCTGGCCACCCTCGCCGCCCACCGGGCGACCGGGCTGCGCGGCGCCGGCTGGCCCGAGGTCGAGGCCCTGGCCGGCGGCTACCGGCTCGCGTTCGGGGCGGCCGCCGCGCTGGTGACGGCCGCCCTGCTGCTCGCCGTGGCGACCCTGCGCCGGAGTCAGGCCCGCCCGGCGACGGTTCGCAACACCTCGGCCAGCGCCTCCAGCGCGGCCGGATAGGCGTGCGCGGGCGGGGTGGCGTACCCGACGACCAGGCCGGGCGGGCCCGAACCGGGACGGTGCCGGTGCCCGTCCAGCCCGGTCAGCGCCAGCCCCCGCGCGGCCGCCCGGGCCAGCACCTCCGCCTCGGACGGGCCGCCCGCCGGCAGCGGGAGCACGGCGTGCAGGCCGGCGGAGACCCCGCCCGCCACCCGCCCGCCCAACCGGTCCAGCAGCAGGTCCCGCCGCTGCCGGTAGCGCCGCCGGACGGTGCGTACCTGCCGGTCGTACCCGTGGGTGTCGATCAGGTCGGCGAGCGCGAGTTGCCCGACCACCTCGGTCTGCACGTCCAGGTGGCGCTTGGCCTCCACCACGGGCCCAACCAGCCGGGCGGGCAGCACGAGCCAGGCCAGCCGCAGCGCCGGCCCGAGCGTCTTGGCGGCGGTGCCCACGTAGGCGACCTGCTCCGGCGCGGTGCCCTGCACCGCCCCCACCGGCTGCCGGTCGTAGCGGAACTCACCGTCGTAGTCGTCCTCGACCACCAGGGCGTCGGCGTCCCGGGCCCAGCCGGTCAGCGCGTGCCGGCGGGCCGGGTGCAGGGTCACCCCGGACGGGTACTGGTGGGCCGGGGTCACCACCGCCGCCGCCACCTCGGCCAGGTCGTCCGCGCCGAGCAGCCCGGTCCGGGCGCCCCGCTCGTCCACCGGCAGCGGCAGCACCCGGCCGCCCTGGCGGCGCACCACCTCCCGGTGGAACGGCAGCCCCGGATCCTCCATCGCCAGCACCGGCCGGCCGGCGTCGCGGAGCACCGTGGTGAGCAGCACCAGCGCCTGCACGTACCCGCTGGTGACCACGATCCGTTCCGGGTCGGCCAGCACGCCGCGGGCCCGGCCCAGGTAGCCCGCGAGCGCGGCCCGCAGCTCGGGCCGGCCGCGCGGGTCGCCGTAGCCGTACGCGCTGGCCGGGGCGGTGGCCAGCGCCCGGCGGGTGGCCCGCGACCAGGCGGCGACCGGGAAGGCGCCCACGTCGGGGCTGCCCGGGCGCAGGTCGTACCGGGGTGCGGCGGTGGCCGGCGGTGGGGCGGGAGCGGCCGGGGCGGCCCGCCGCAGCGGGCTCACCTCGGTGCCCGCGCCCACCCGGGCCACCAGCCAACCCTCGGCGACCAGCTGGTCGTAGGCGGCGCTGACCGTACCCCGGGCGACGCCCAGCTCGGCGGCGAGCGCGCGGGTGGCCGGGAGCCGGGCCGACGGCGGCAGCCGGCCGTCCCGGATCGCGGCGCGCAACGCCCGCTCCAGGCCGGCCCGCCGCCCGCCCGTGGCGTCCAGCTCCAAATGTAGGTCGACGCCGAAATCGGCCCAGTCCATCGGCACGGGATTGGAGCTTAGGGGCAGGCCGCCGGTCGGCCGACAATCGGTCCATGACCGATGCCCCTGCCGCCGTGCTACGTGCCCTGCACCGCCCCGGTGACCCGCTGCTCCTGCCGAACGCCTGGGACGCCGGCTCCGCCCGGGCCGTCGTCGCCGCCGGCTTCCCGGCGGTCGCCACCAGCAGCGGCGCCGTCGCCGAGTCGCTCGGCCACGCCGACGGCGAGGCCACCCCGGTCGCCGAGATGCTCGCCGCGGTGGCCCGGGTGGTCCGGTCGGTCCCGGTCCCGGTCACCGCAGACCTCGAGCGGGGGTACGGGCTGCGCCCGGCCGAACTGGTCGACCGGGTGCTGGCCACCGGGGCGGCCGGGCTCAACCTGGAGGACTCCGATCCGCGTACCGGCGAACTCTGCGACGCCGACACGCAGGCCGAGCTGCTCGCCGGGGTCAGGGCGGCGGCCGGGCCGGAGCTGGTGGTCAACGCCCGGGTGGACGTCTTCCTGCACGCCACCGGGGATCCCGCCGCCGGATTCGACGAGGCGGTCCGGCGGGCCCGCCGCTACCGGGAGGCCGGCGCCGACTGCGTCTACCCGATCGTGCTGGCCGACCCGGAGCTGATCGGCCGCTTCGTGGCGGCGGTCGGCGGGCCGGTGAACGTGTACCTGCGGGCCGGCGTGCCGACGGTGGCCGAGCTGGCCCGGCTCGGGGTGGCCCGGGTCAGCCTCGGCTCCGGCGTGTACGCCGCCGCGCGCACCCGGGCCGACGCGATGCTCGCCGCCCTGGCCGCCGGCGCCGACCCGTTCGCGGGCTGACCGCCGCGTCGGGTTGCCCCCGACCGGCGCGGCCGGCAAGGTGGGCGGATGAGCGGGGCCGACGAGACCCGGGACGGGGTCGCACTGACCAACCTGGACCAACCGCTGCTCGCCGGCGGGGACGTCACCAAGCGGGACCTGGTCGACTACCTGGACGCGGTGCGCGAGCGGATCCTGCCCGGCCTGCGGGACCGGCCGCTCTCGGTCATCCGGCTGCTGCGCGGGCAGGACCCGTTCATGCAGAAGAATCTGCCGAAGTACACCCCGGACTGGGTGCGCCGCACCTCGGTCTGGGCGGAGGCGTCGCACCGCCAGGTGTCCTACGCACTCTGCGACGACCGGCGCACCCTGCTCTGGTTCGCCAACCAGCGGGCCGTCGAGTACCACCCGACGCTGGGCACCGCCGCGCGCCCGGAGCACCCCATCCACCTGGTGCTCGACCTCGACCCGCCGGAGGGGGACGCGTTCGGCGCGGTCGTCCGGACGGCCGCACTGGTCCGGCGGGCGCTCGCCGACGTGGGGTTGACCGGGGCGGTGAAGACCAGCGGCGCGAAGGGCGTGCACGTCTTCGTGCCGGTGGTCGAGGAGACCACCGCGGAGGAGGCGGCCGCCGCCACCCGGGCCCTCGCGGTGCACACCGAACGGCTCGACCCGGCGCTGGCCACCACCGCCTTCATCCGCGAGGACCGGGGCGGCCGGGTCTTCGTCGACCCGACGCGGGCCGGCGGGGCGACGGTGGTCGCCGCGTACAGCCCCCGGATCCGGCCCGGCCTGCCGGTCTCGTTCCCGGTGGCCTGGGACGACCTGCCCGGGGTGACGCCGGGGGACTTCACCGTGCGGACCGTCCCGGCGCTGGTCGCCGAGCGGGACCCGTGGGCGGCGGCGCTGCCCGCGCCGCAGCGGCTTCCCGCAGACCTGGTGGCCGAGGGGCGGACCATCCCGGTGGCTCGGGTGCAGGCGATGCACGAGGGCAGACGGCGCGCCCGGGCCCGCCGGGAGGCCGGCTGACCCTTGGCTCGTGCCTCAGCCGGGCAGTCCGGCGTTGAGCGGGTCCGCCAGCAGCTGGTCGAAGGCCAGCTCGGCGGCGCCGACGAGGGCGGCGTCGCGGCCGAGCGCCGCCGCCCGCAGCCGCACGTGCTCCCGGGAGGCCGGCAGCGCCATCGCGTCCAGGCGGTGGCGGACGATGTCCGCCCCGGCGAGGTAGATCTCGCGCAGCGAGCCACCGAAGACGACCATGTCCGGATTGACCACGTTGACGAGGTTGGCGACCCCGAAGCCGAGCCAGTCGGCGACCCGCTCGACGGCTTCCCGGGCCGTGGGTTCGCCGTCGGCCGCGGCGCGGAGGACCTCGGCGACGGCGCCGCGCGCGGCCGGGTCCCGGCCGGCCTGGCGCAGCAGCGCCGCCTCGCCGATCTCGGTCTCCCAGCAGCCACGCGAGCCGCACCCGCAGGGCAGGCCGTGCGGGTTGACCACCATGTGGCCGACCTTGCCGCTGTGACCGCGGTGGCCGACGACCAGTCGGCCGCCGATGATGATGCCTGCGCTGACGCCGACGTCGCCGTGCAGGTAGACGAGATCGTCGATGCCGGCGGCCACCCCGCGGACGTGTTCGGCGAGGCCGCTGATGTCGGCCATGTCGCCGGCGACGAAGCCCGGGCGGGCGGCCAGCTCGGCGTCGAGGGCGGTGCCGAGCGCGTCGGCGCCGCCGATCCGGATCCGCCCGTCGCTGTCCCGGACGGTGTCGGTGACGGCGACCGCGCCGCCCACGAAGAGGGCGTCCTCCTCGACGGCGCGTTCCAGGTCGCGGACCATCGCGGCCAGCGGGGCGACCGCGTCGAGGATCGGCATGCCGTGCGGGCGGTCGGTCTCGCGCCGGTCGAGGATGCGGCCGCCGAGGCCGATCCGAGCGGCGCGCAGCAGGTCCGCCTCGATGCTCAGCGCGTGCGCGTAGACCCGCTCGGAACAGGGGCTGACCACCAGCGAGGGGCGGCCGGCGCGCCGGGCGGTGGTCGGGGCCTCCTCGGTGACGAGGCCGACGGCGGCGAGGTCGGCGGCGAGCGCGCCGATGGTGCTCCGGTTGAGGCCGAGGCGGCTGGTCAGCTCGGCCCGGGAGGTCGGGCCGTGGATGTGCACGTAGCGCAGCACCGCGCCGAGGTTCTGCCGCCGGATCTCCTCCTGGCCGGCGCCGGGCGTCGAGGGGATCGGGAAGTCCGGGCCGCGGCCGGGGCGGGGGATTCCGGACCGTACGGGTGCCACCACGGTCTGGTCCCCTCCTTCCGGGTTCCGCCTCACGGGCCGAGGCCCCGCACGACGAAGGGTCCCGGAAGGAGGCTTCCGGGACCCGACGTCAGCACTGTCCTGCGGTGATTACTTGGTGAGCGGCGAGAGCTTCGGGTCGTTGGCGTACGCCTCGGCCGCGTTCGCCTTGGTGACGGCGACCGGCGGGAGCAGGTACGTGTCGACGACCTTGCTGCCGTTGTTGTACGACTTGGTGTCGTTCACCTCGGGCGCGTTACCGGCCTGCAGGGACTTCACCATCGCGATGGTCTGCTTGACCAGGTTCCGGGTGTCCTTGTTGATCGTCATGTATTGCTCGCCAGCCATGATCGACTTGACCGACTCGACCTCGGAGTCCTGGCCGGTGACGACCGGGATCGGCTTGCCGGCACCCTTGATCGAGGTGATGATCGCGCGGGCCAGCGTGTCGTTCGGGGAGAGGACGCCGTCCAGCGCCTTGCTGCCGTAGGTCGAGGTCAGCAGCTGGTCCATGCGGGCCTGCGCACCCTCGGCCTTCCAGCCCTGGATGGCGGTCTGCTTGACGTCGGTCTGCTTCGAGGCGACGACGACGTTGCCCTTGTCGATCTCCGGCTTGAGCACGCTCATCGCGCCGTTGAAGAAGACACCGGCGTTGTTGTCGTCCGGCGAGCCGGAGAAGAGCTCGACGTTGTACGGGCCGTTCGGCTTCTTGGCCTTCATGCCGTCCAGCAGGGCCTGGCCCTGGAGCTGGCCGACCTTGAAGTTGTCGAACGCGACGTAGTAGTCGAGGTCCGGGGTGTTGGTGATCAGCCGGTCGTACGCGATGACCTTCGCGCCCGCCTGGTGCGCCGCGGCGACCTGGGTGGAGAGCTGCGCGGCGTCGGTCGCGCCGATGACGATGACCTTGGCGCCCTTGGTCACCATGGCGGTGATCTGCGCCTGCTGGTCGGCAACGGTGGTCGACGCGCCGGCGTACTGCACGTCGCTCTTGAAGCCGGCTTCCTTCAGGCCGTTGGTGAACAGGTCACCAGCGAGGACCCAGTTCTCCGAGGTCTTCGACGGCAGCGCGACACCGATCAGGGAGTCGGCCGCGAAGCCCTTGGCCGAGTCACCCGAACCGCTGCCGGAGTCGCCGTCACGGCCGGAGCCGCAGCCCGTGAGGGCCAGCGTCGCGATGGCGCCGATGGCCACCGTCTTGGCAAGGAAATTGCGCATGAGGAGGTAATGCCCTTCTACAGAGGTGATACGGGTGAGAGGTCGGTGGCCGTCAGCCGGACACCGTCGTCGTGGCGGGCTCGCGGCTCGCGTCGGACGAGGACGGGGGTGCGCTGCTCGGTGTGTCCCGGCGGAACGTGCGGGTGATGCTGCCGATGACCGAGAAGCGCCCCTGGCTCTTGTTGTAGACGTCGAGCGCGACCGCCAACAGCAGGACCAGGCCCTTGATGATCTGGACGCGGTCGGTGCCGACACCCAGGAGTTGCAGGCCGTTGTTGAGCACGGCCATGACCAGACCACCGACGATCGAACCGCTGATGGTCCCGATACCGCCGGAGACCGCCGCGCCACCGATGAAGACCGCGGCGATGGCGTCCAGTTCCCAGCCGTTGCCGTCCTGCGGGCCGGAGGCCGCCGAACGGGCCACGAAGATCATGCCGGCCAGTGCGGCCAGGGTCGACATGTTCATCATGACGAAAAAGTTGACCCGCTTGAGCTTCACGCCGGAGAGCTCCGCGGCCCGCGAGTTGCCGCCCACCGCGTAGATGTGCCGGCCGCCCGCGGTGTTGCGGGTGTAGAAGGAGTAGGCCAGGACCAGCGCCACCAGGATGATGCCGGAGACCGGGAAGCTGGTGCCGACCCGGCCGCTGGCGAAGCGCAGCGAGGCGAAGACGATCACGCCGACCATGACGGCCATCCGGAGCAACGAGATCCACATCGGTGCGGGGTCGGCGTCCATCTCCCGGCGGGTCTTGCGGGCCTGGAACTCCCGCCACACCACGGCCAGGCAGGCCGCCAGGCCGAGCAGCAGGGTCAGGTTGTTGTAGCCGGTGCCGGGACCCACCTCGGGCAGGAAGCCCGAGCCGATCACCCGGAAGCCCTCGGGCACCGGGATGGTGTTCGCGTTGCCGATGAACTGGTTGCCGCCGCGGAAGAGCAGCATGCCGGCCAGGGTGACGATGAACGCCGGTACCCCGATGTACGCCACCCAGAAGCCCTGCCAGGCGCCGATCGCCGCGCCGATCGCGAGGCCGAAGAGGATGGCGACGGGCCAGGGCAGCGACCACTCCGCCATCGACTTGGCCACCAGGATGCCGGCGAAGGCGGCGACCGAGCCGACCGACAGGTCGATGTGCCCGGCGACGATCACCATCAGCATGCCGATGGCCAGGATGAGGATGTACGAGTTCTGCTGGAACAGCGCGATCAGGTTGTCCGATCGCAGCGTCAGGCCGTCCGTCAGGACTTGGAACAGGACGACGATCGCCACCAGGGTGAAGATCATCCCGAACTGGCGGGCGTTGGACGTGGTGCCTCCGAAGAGGTTCTTCTGCAGGTCCTTGAATCGGCTCATCGTGTCTGCATCTTCTTCGTCGAGGTCATCTGCTTCATGAGGGTCTCCGGGTCCGCGTCCTCCCGGGCGATCTCGCCGGTGATGGCGCCTTCGAACACGGTGTAGATGCGGTCGCAGAGCCCGATCAGTTCAGGCAGTTCCGAGGAGATGACGATGACGCCCTTCCCCTCGTCGGCGAGCCGCTGGATGATGCCGTAGATCTCGTACTTGGCGCCCACGTCGATGCCGCGGGTCGGTTCGTCGAGGATCAGCAGGTCCGGGTCGGTGAACATCCACTTCGCCAGGACGACCTTCTGCTGGTTGCCGCCCGAGAGCTTGGAGACGCTCTCGTCGACCGTCGGGGCCTTGGTCCGCAGTTCCCTGCGGTACGCCTCGGCCGCCTTGTACTCCTGGACCTCGTCGAGGACGCCGTGGCGCGTGATCTTGGACAGCTTGGCGGCCACCGTCGACGCCTTGATGTCGTCGAGGAGGTTGAGGCCGATCGCCTTGCGGTCCTCGCTGACGTACGCGAGCCCGTGGTGGATCGCGTCCGCCACCGACTTGAGCACGATCTCCTTGCCGTCCTTGATGATCGTGCCGGACTCGAACACGCCGTACGAGCGCCCGAAGACGCTCATCGCCAGCTCGGTGCGGCCCGCGCCCATCAGCCCGGCGAAGCCCACGATCTCGCCGCGCCGGACGACGAAGCTCTCGTTCTTGCAGACCTGGCGCTCGGCCGAGATCGGGTGCCGCACGTTCCAGTTCCGCACCTCGAAGAAGACCTCACCGATCTTCGGGGTGTGGTCCGGGAACCGGCTGCTCAGCTCGCGGCCGACCATGCCCCGCACGATCCGGTCCTCGTCGACGCCGTCCGCCTTGATGTCCAGCGTCTCGACCGTCCGCCCGTCCCGGAGGATGGTGATCTGGTCGGCGATCGCCTCGATCTCGTTGAGCTTGTGCGAGATCATGATCGAGGTGATGCCGCGCGAGCGGAAGCCGCGGAGCAGGTCAAGCAGGTGCCGGGAGTCGGCCTCGTTCAGCGCCGCGGTCGGCTCGTCCAGGATGAGCAGCTTGACGTCCTTGGCGAACGCCTTGGCGATCTCCACCAACTGCTGCTTGCCGACACCGATGTCCTTGATCAGGGTGTCCGGGTCCTCGTCCAGACCGACCCGGGCCATCAGGTCCAGCGCCATCCGGTTCGCGGCCTTCCAGTCGATCGCCCCCCGCTTGCGCGGCTCGTTACCGAGGAAGATGTTCTCGGCGATCGACATGTCCGGGATGAGCGCGAGCTCCTGGTGGATGATCACGATGCCCGCGTGCTCGCTCGCCCGGATGTCGGAGAAGCGGGTCTCCGCGCCCTGATAGGTGATCTGGCCGTCGTAGGTGCCGTACGGGTAGACGCCGCTGAGGACCTTCATCAGCGTCGACTTGCCCGCGCCGTTCTCACCGCAGATGGCGTGAATCTCGCCGGCGCGCACCACCAGGTTGACGTCGGAGAGGGCCTTGACTCCTGGGAACTCCTTGGTGATGGAGCGCATCTCCAGGAGGATGGGAGCGTCGCTCATGGTTCGCACCACCTCGCCAACGTCATGGGTGCCTCCGGAAGGGGTAAGACCTTCACTTGTTTTTGTTGTCGACGGCAACGTATTGCGGGTTCGAGGCGATCGCAAGTGCTGGAGCGGAGCCAACATGTAACAATCCGGCAATATCGGTGTGCTGAGTCATCACAGGAGTCACCCCGGTCCCAGCCGGCATCGCCGACCTCGCCCGGGCCGGGCCACGGTGCTCGAGCTCACGCCTGGCGGCGCGGGCGGACGGCGGGCGATCTTCGGGCGCGGGGGTGACCGGCGGCCGAACCGGTGCCGAACAGCGAAAAAGGCCCCGGCGCACGCGCCAGGACCTTCCTCGTTCAGTTGTCTGTGCCCCCGGCAGGATTCGAACCTGCGCCCCCGCCTCCGGAGGGCGGTGCTCTATCCCCTGAGCTACGGGGGCTCAGCGACTCGAGAAGACTAGCAAACGCCCCCACCGATCGCCGAATCGGTATCCACCAACCCTCCGTGTCGCCCCGCCCCACCCGCAGCCCGTGTTGATCATGGGGTTGACGGCGAAGTCGATCTCCCTGGGTGCCGTCAACCTCATGATCAACGGCAGGGTTGGCGGGAGAGGGTGTCCGAGGGTGGTCAGGCGGCGGCCTGGGCGCGGCCGCAGCTGGGGAGCGGGTGCAGGACGATGCGCCGGGGCAGCCGGCGGGGCCACTCGTTCTTGGGCCAGGAGCCGTCCACGATCAGGTGTACCGTCCGCTCCTCGGCGCCGCTGAGCCGCAGCACGAAGTCGCGGGGGAGCGGCGCGTCGACGCCGGGCGTGGTCACCATGAACCGGACCCGCCCCCGGGACGACACCGCCGAGATCACGTCCGCGGCCGGCATGGTGCCGCGCAGCCGGACCCGGCCGATCCAGTAGACCTCGGCGTCGTGCTCCTGGGCGGCCCGGGTGATCGCCGGGTACTCGAGACGCACCCAGCGCTCGACCGCGCCGACGCAGAGCCCGCAGGCGCGCTCCCGCGGCTCCCGCGGACCCAACCCCCAGGCCCGCAGGTACGCCCCGGCCGTGCCGGCGTCCATCGCCACGTCGAACCGGCGCTGGATCAGCGTGGTGAGGCTCTGGCGCGTCCAGAGCTCCTCGTCCAGCCCGAACTCGTCGGGGTGGACGCCCCGCAGCAGGTCGATCAGTTCGAGTTCCTGTTCGCGGCTGAGCGTTCCGGGCTCGCCCTGCCGGTGTCCGCGACGGATGGCTGCCACCGCTCCGTCACCGCCGATGGTGTGGCGCCGGCACCAGCTGGTGACCGAACGCCGCGCGTCTCTCAGTGCAACCCCCACGTCCTGCGCAACGAGCCCGAATCGCAACTGGTCACGATATGTGGGGAGAAAAGTCTCTAAGCAGCGCAATGGGTTGGACCCACCGATCAGGCACGAAGTAGCCTAAAGGGTCTAATCGGGCGAAGTCGGGCCGGGAAACGGGAAGGCCCGCGTCCGCCTCAGCGGTACGCGGGCCTCCGGCCGGGATGTGCGGGAGCGGTCAGCCGCCCAGCCGCTTGAGCGCGGCCTGCAGATTGGTCAGATCCGTCTGCTGGGTGTTCCTCATGGTCTGCGCCACGCGCAGCACATCCTCGTCGTGCCCCTCGTCGAGGATGCCGTCGAGCATGTGGATCCCACCGAGATGGTGCCTGATCATCATCTGCAGGAAGAGGACGTCCAACTCCCGGCCCTGCGCGGCGCGCAGCTTCGCCATCTCCTCCGGGGTGGCCATGCCCGGCATCAGCCCGTTGCGCACCAGGCCCGCGCCGTCCGGCATCCAGGCCATCGCCGGCTCCGAGCCCGTCGGGTCCAGCCCCCACAGCCGCAGCCAGGTCTGCATGGTGCCGACCTCGCCCTGCTGGCCGCTGGCGATGTCGCCACCGATCTGACGCACCTCGCCGTCGGTGCCCCGCTGGAAGGCGAGCAGCCCCATCTCCACCGCCTGGGAGTGGTGCGTCGTCATGTCCCGGGCGAAGCCCGCCTCGGCCGAGGTGTCCCCCGGCCGGGTGAG
Source organism: Micromonospora sp. BS32 (assembly GCF_059089345.1). Classification (NCBI taxonomy): domain Bacteria; kingdom Bacillati; phylum Actinomycetota; class Actinomycetes; order Micromonosporales; family Micromonosporaceae; genus Micromonospora; species Micromonospora sp. BS32. The sequence continues at coordinate 110,981 of NZ_JBSSHR010000010.1, read as the reverse complement.
TCCCGGGGTCAGCAGGCCGCCGGCGTACCCGAGGAGGAGGCCGACCACGACGGCGGCGGCCAGGGCCAGGACGCCGTAGCGGCGCGCGGACCCCCGGTCACCGTCGTCAGGGACCGCGATCTCCTCGGGCGCGCTGTCCGTCGTGGCGGGAGCGGTCATCACGCTTCCTTACTGGGTGGGCTGCTCGGGCATGTTCGGCGCGTCGTCCCGCGGGGTGGTGCCGGTGGCGGTGATGCCCGTGTTGCAGAGCGCCGTCGGCCCCTCGACGGACGCGTTCACCCGCAGCGTCTTGATGAAGTCGTCGATCCGGCCGTCGTCGGCGTTGTCGACCTTGAGCTGGTAGCCCCAGGCCTGGAGGGAGATCGGCTTGTCCAGCCCGTCGAACGGGCTGAGCATCAGCTTCTCCTTGCCCTGCACCTTCGCCTTGAGCTTCGCCACCTGGTCGGCCGGCAGGTCCGGGCGGTAGGTGATCCAGACCGCGCCGTGCTCCAGGCTGTGCACCGCGTGCTCGTTGGCGATCGGGGCGTCGTAGACGTCACCCATGCAGTTCTGCCAGCTGCCGTTGTGCGGGCCGGCCACCGGCGGGAGGACCGAGTACTTGATCGGCCCCTGCTGGTGGTTTCCGCCCTTGACGAGATCCTTGTCCTTGGCGCGGTAGTTGACGATGCCGTCGATGCCGTCCGCCCGCTTCTCCCACGGCTTGGAGCCCTGGAAGGCGGCGTACGCGCCGTAGCCGATGATCGCCGCGGCGAGCACGCCCACGGCGACGAAGAGCGCGATCGGGCCCCAGGACCGGCCCTGGCTCACCTTCACCGGCGTGACCGGCTTGCGGGGGCCCTTGCCGCCCGCGGTCTGCCGGGGAGTGCCCGCAGACGTGCCGGCCCCGGGCTTGGCGCCGGACGCGGGCCGGCCAGCCGCCGGCTTCTTGCCGGTGCTGACCACGGTCGGACGGCGCTCTGGGCCGCCCGGGGTGCTGATGCTCATCGTGCCTCGTCAGGTCGGTCGGTCAGGGGATCTGGCGGGCCGGGTGACGCAAAGGGTCGCCGCCGAGTGCCCGAGTCTACCCCCGATAACATGGTTCGGTGACTCCCGCAGAACTCGCCGAGGTCGTCCTCTCCGCAGCCCACGCCGTCTTCACCGACCGGGGCCTGGATCCCGCCGCGCTCCCGGCGCGCACGGCGGTGGAGCGACCCCGCAACCCCGAGCACGGCGACTACGCCTCGACGCTGGCCTTGCAGCTCAGCAAGAAGGTCGGGGTCCCGCCGCGGGAGCTGGCCGCCGCGCTGGCCGAGCAGCTCGGCCGGGCCGCCGGGGTCAAGTCGGTGGAGATCGCCGGCCCCGGCTTCCTCAACATCCGGCTCGACGCGGCCGCCGCCGGCCAGCTCGCCCGGTCGATCGTCGAGGCCGGCGCGGAGTACGGCCGCAGCGACCGGCTCGCCGGCCAGAAGATCAACCTGGAGTTCGTCTCGGCGAACCCGACCGGCCCGGTGCACATCGGCGGGGTCCGCTGGGCGGCCGTCGGCGACGCGCTGAGCCGCCTGCTCCGGGCCACCGGCGCCGAGGTCGGCACGGAGTACTACTTCAACGACGCCGGCTCCCAGATCGACCGGTTCGCCCGGTCGCTGCTCGCCGCCGCCAAGGGTGAGCCGGCCCCCGAGGACGGGTACGGCGGGGCGTACATCGCCGAGATCGCCGAGCAGGTCCGCGCCGTCCGCCCGGACGTGCTGGAGCAGGACGACGCCGCCGCCCAGGAGACCTTCCGGGTCGAGGGCGTCGCGCTGATGTTCGCCGAGATCAAGGCGTCGCTGCGCGCCTTCGGGGTGGAGTTCGACACCTACTTCAACGAGAAGGACCTGCACGACCGGGGCGAGCTGGAGCTGGCCCTCAACCGGCTGCGCGAGCAGGGCCACCTCTACGAGTCCGATGGCGCGACCTGGCTGCGCACCACCGACTTCGGCGACGACAAGGACCGGGTGCTGCGCAAGTCCAACGGCGAATGGACGTACTTCGCCGCCGACTGCGCCTACTACCTGGACAAGCGTGAGCGCGGCTTCGAGCGGGTCGTGATCATGCTGGGCGCCGACCACCACGGCTACATCGGCCGGATGAAGGCGATGGCCGCCTGCTTCGGCGACGACCCGGAGCGCAACCTGGAGATCCTGATCGGCCAGCTGGTCAACCTGGTCCGCGACGGCGCCCCGGTGCGGATGAGCAAGCGGGCCGGCACCGTGGTCACCCTGGAGGACCTGGTCGACGCGATCGGCGTGGACGCGTCCCGCTACGCGCTGGCCCGCTACTCCAGCGACTCCCCGATCGACATCGACGTGGAGCTGTGGACCCGGGCCACCCGCGACAACCCGGTCTACTACGTGCAGTACGTGGCCGCCCGGACGGCCAGCGTCGGCCGCAACGCCGCCGAGATCGGCCTGAGCCGGGGCGACGGGGACGCGTTCCACCCCGAGCTGCTCGACCACGAGAAGGAGAACGAGCTGCTCAAGGCGCTCGCCGAGTTCCCCGCCGTGGTCGCCTCCGCCGCCGAGCTGCGCGAACCCCACCGGGTGGCCCGCTACCTGGAGGACCTCTCCGGGGCGTACCACCGGTTCTACGACAACTGCCGGATCCTGCCCCGGGGCGACGAGGAGGTCACCGACCTGCACCGGGCCCGGCTCTGGCTCAACGACGCCACCCGGACGGTGATCGCCAACGGTCTTCGGCTGCTCGGCGTCTCCGCCCCGGAGAGGATGTAACCCATGCGCGCGCACGAAGCCGGCGCCCTGCACGGCGACATCGGCAGCCGGCCCGCCTGGCTGCGTACCCCGGACGACGTCAACGCCCTGGTGCCGCAGCTCTGGCCGCGGACCGTGACCCGCGGCGCGGACGGCGCGCTCGCCGTCGCGGGCCTCAGCGTCCGCGACCTCGCGGCCGAGTTCGGCACCCCGGTGTACGTCCTGGACGAGGACGACCTGCGCTCGCGCTGCCGCGACTTCCGGGCCGCCTTCCCGACCGAGGACGTCTACTACGCGGGCAAGGCGTTCCTCTGCCGCGCGGTGGTCCGGATGATCGCCGAGGAGGGCCTGCACCTGGATGTCTGCACCGGCGGCGAGCTGGCCACCGCGCTGGCGGCCGGGATGCCGGCGGAGCGGATCGGCTTCCACGGCAACAACAAGTCGGTGTCCGAGCTGACCCGGGCGCTGGACGCCGGGGTGGGGCGGATCATCCTCGACTCGTTCACCGAGATCGACCGGCTCACCGCGCTCGCCCGCGAGCGGGGGGTACGCCCCGGCGTCATGATCCGGGTCACCGTCGGCGTGGAGGCGCACACCCACGAGTTCATCGCCACCGCCCACGAGGACCAGAAGTTCGGCTTCTCGCTGGCCGGCGGGGCCGCCGCCGCGGCCGCCCTCAAGGTGCTCGACGAGGGCGTGCTCGACCTGCGGGGCCTGCACTCGCACATCGGCTCGCAGATCTTCGACGCCAACGGCTTCGAGGTCTCCGCCCGCCGGGTGCTCGCCCTCCAGGCGCAGATCCGCGACGCGCGCGGGGTGGAGCTGCCCGAGCTGGACCTGGGCGGCGGCTTCGGCATCGCGTACACCACGCAGGACGACCCGGCCTCGCCGCAGGAGCTGGCCAAGCGGCTCCGCAAGATCGTGGACGGCGAGTGCGCGGCGGAGCGGCTGGCCGTACCGCACCTGTCGATCGAGCCGGGGCGGGCCATCGTCGGCCCGGCGGTGTTCACCCTCTACGAGGTCGGCACGGTCAAGGACGTCGACGGGATCCGCACGTACGTCAGCGTCGACGGCGGGATGAGCGACAACATCCGCACCGCCCTCTACGACGCGTCGTACTCGGCCACGGTGGCCAACCGCGCCTCGACGGCCGAGCCGATGCTCGCCCGCGTGGTGGGAAAGCACTGTGAGTCCGGGGACATCGTGGTGAAGGATGAATTCCTGCCCGCCGACGTGCAGCCCGGAGATCTTGTCGCGGTGCCCGGCACCGGGGCGTACTGCCGGAGCATGGCCAGCAACTACAACCACGTGCCCCGACCCCCGGTGGTCGCGGTGCGCGAGGGCCGGGCCCGGCTGATCGTCCGGCGGGAGACCGAAGAGGACCTGCTCACCCTGGATGTGGGATGACATCACCTGTGCGTTTGGCGCTGCTCGGCTGCGGAACGGTCGGTAGCGAGGTGGTCCGGCTGCTGCACGAGCAGTCGACCGACCTCGCCGCCCGGATCGGCGCTCCGCTGGAGATCGCCGGCATCGCCGTACGCCGGGTCGGCCGGGACCGCGGCGACCTGCCGGTCGACCCGGCGCTGTTCACCACCGACCCGCTCGGGCTGATCAAGCGCGACGACGTCGACGTGGTGGTCGAGGTGGTCGGCGGCATCGAGCCGGCGCGGAGCTGGCTGGTGGAGGCGCTGCGGGCCGGCAAGAGCGTGGTCACCGCCAACAAGGCGCTGCTCGCCGAGGACGGCGCGGCGCTGCACGACGCCGCCGCCGAGGGTGGCGCCGACCTCTACTACGAGGCCAGCGTGGCCGGGGCGATCCCGCTGCTGCGCCCGCTGCGCGAGTCGCTGCACGGCGACCGGATCAACCGGGTCACCGGCATCGTCAACGGCACCACCAACTTCATCCTCTCCGCGATGGACGCCACCGGCGCCGGCTTCGCCGAGGCCCTGGAGGAGGCCACCGAACTGGGGTACGCCGAGGCGGACCCGACCGCCGACGTGGAGGGCTTCGACGCCGCCGCCAAGGCCGCCATCCTCGCCTCGCTGGCCTTCCACACCCGGGTCGGGGCCGCCGACGTGCATCGCGAGGGGATCACCGAGGTGACCGCCGCGGACGTGGCCAGCGCCAAGGCGATGGGCTGCACCATCAAGCTGCTCTGCATCGCGGCCCGGGGCACCGACACGGGCGGCCGGGAGACGGTCAGCGTCCGGGTGCACCCGGCGATGATCCCGCTGACCCACCCGCTGGCCAGCGTCGGCGACGCGTTCAACGCGGTCTTCGTCGAGGCCGAGGCGGCCGGGCAGCTGATGTTCTACGGCCGGGGCGCGGGCGGCGCGCCGACCGCCAGCGCGGTGCTCGGCGACGTGGTGGCGGTGGCCCGCAACCGGCTCGCGGGGGCGCGCGCGGCCAGCGAGTCCGCGTACGCCGACCTGGCGGTGCGCCCGATGGGGGAGGCGCTCACCCGCTACCACATCAGCCTCGACGTGGCCGACCGGCCGGGTGTGCTGGAGGCGGTCGCCGGGGTCTTCGCCCGGCACGACGTCTCCATCGCCACCGTCCGGCAGGGCCCGGCGGGCGGCGGGCCGGCCGGTCGGGGCGAGGACGCCGACCTGGTGATCGTCACCCACGTCGCCCCGGACGCCGCGCTCGCCGCGACCGTCCGCGAGCTGCGCGGGCTGGAGATCGTCCGTTCGGTGGCCAGCGTGCTGCGGGTCGAGGGCGGGGTCTAGACCGCATCCCGTCTGGTGGTCAGGGGCGGGTGCGGCGGGCGTCGGCCGGTGCGGCTGGTCCAGGCTTGACGTGCCCCCGGTGCGACGGGGCGAGGCGAGGAGAGCGACATGTGGCGGGGTCTGATCGAGACGTACCGGGACCGGCTGCCGGTCACCGACGCCACCCCGGTCGTCACCCTGCACGAGGGGAACACCCCGCTGCTGCCCGCGCCGGTGCTCTCCGCCCGGCTCGGCTGCGACGTGCACCTCAAGGTCGAGGGGGCCAACCCGACCGGCTCGTTCAAGGACCGCGGCATGACCGTCGCGGTCTCCAAGGCGGTCGAGGCCGGCGACAAGGCCATCATCTGCGCCTCCACCGGCAACACCAGCGCCTCCGCCGCGGCGTACGCGGCCCGGGCCGGGATCACCTGCGCGGTGCTGGTGCCGCAGGGCAAGATCGCGCTCGGCAAGCTGGCCCAGGCGCTGGTGCACGGCGCGAAGCTGCTCCAGGTGCAGGGCAACTTCGACGACTGCCTCTCGCTGGCCTCGAAGCTCGCCCAGGACTACCCGGTGGCCCTGGTCAACTCCGTCAACCCGGACCGGCTGCACGGGCAGAAGACCGCCGCCTTCGAGATCGTCGAGGCGCTCGGTGACGCGCCGGACATCCACTGCCTGCCGGTCGGCAACGCCGGCAACGTCTCGGCGTACTGGATGGGCTACTCCGACGACCTGCGCGTCGGCAACGCCACCAGGGCCCCGAAGATGTACGGCTTCCAGGCCGCCGGGGCCGCGCCGATCGTCACCGGCCGGGTGGTGCACGAGCCGTCCACCATCGCCACCGCCATCCGGATCGGCAACCCGGCCAGCTGGACCAAGGCGGTCGACGCCCGGGACGCCTCGCAGGGCCTGATCGCCGCCGTCACCGACCGGGAGATCCTGGCGGCGTACCGGCTGCTCGCCCGCGAGGTGGGGGTCTTCGTCGAGCTGGGCAGCGCGGCCAGCGTGGCCGGCCTGCTCCAGCAGGCCGCGGCGGGTCGTGTCCCGGCCGGCTCCACGGTGGTCTGCACGGTCACCGGGCACGGCCTCAAGGACCCGGAGTGGGCCATCTCCACCGCCCCCGCGCCGGTCACCATCGCCAACGACGCCCTGGCCGCCGCGCGCTCGCTCGACCTCGTCTGACCGCTGGCGGGCCGCCACGACCCGGCGGGGCTGGGGAAGATCCGGTCGGGCACACTTTGCGTACCCCGCATGCCCGTCTCCCCAGGAGTGAGCCAAGCCGATGTCGCTGCTCGCCAGATCCAGTCTCGCCAACCGGGGGTTGGTCGCCCTCATCGCGGTGGTGACCGCGGTGTTCGGGGCGTTCGCCGTGCCCTCCCTGAAGCAGCAGCTGCTGCCGTCGCTGGAGTTCCCCGGTGCGTTCGTCGTCGCGGTCTATCCCGGCGCCGGCCCCGAGGTCGTCGAGGCCCAGGTCACCGAGCCGATCGAGAACAGCCTCCAGGGCATCCGGGGGCTGGAGAAGGTCACCTCCGTCTCCCGGGAGGGCTCGGCCACCGTCTCGGTGCAATTCGCTTTCGGCACCGACATCGACGCCGCCGCCAACAAGATGCAGACCGCGCTCGGCCGTATCGACGCGCAACTGCCGGACGCGGTGGACCCGCAGGTGATCACCGGCAGCACCGACGACTTCCCGGCCGTGGTGCTGGCCGCCACCGGCGGCGACGACCAGCGCGCGCTGGTCGAGAAGCTGCGCGCCACCGTCGTACCGGAACTGGAAGGGATCGACGGCGTCCGCACCGTCGCGGTGACCGGCACCCGCGACCAGGTCGTGACGATCACCCCGATCCCGGCGAGGTTCGCCGCGGCGAAGCTGGCGCCGACCGCCATCGGCGCCGCCCTGAAGACCAACGGCATCGCCATCCCGGCCGGTACGGTCACCGACGGGACGCGCGCCCTGCCGGTGCAGGTCGGCACCCCGATCGCCACCCTGGACGAGCTGCGCGGCATCGTGCTCACCCCGGCCGTGCCGCGGGCTGGCCCGGTCCGCCTCGGCGACGTGGCGACCGTCGAGCGGCAGCTCGCCCCGGCCAACGCGATCACCCGGACCAACGGCACGGAGAGCATCGGCGTCGAGGTCACCGCCGCCCCGGACGGCAACGCGGTCCGTATCTCGCACGACATCCGGGACCGGTTGGCCGACCTGCGTTCCGCCTCCGGCGCCGAGCTGACGGTGGTCTTCGACCAGGCGCCGTTCGTCGAGCGCTCCATCGAGAGCCTGACCACCGAGGGCCTGCTCGGCCTGCTGATGGCGGTCGTGGTGATCCTGGTCTTCCTGCTGTCGGTGCGCTCCACCCTGGTCACCGCGGTCTCCATCCCGCTGTCGGTGGTGGTGGCGCTGCTCGCCCTCTGGATCGGCGACTACTCGCTCAACCTGCTCACCCTCGGCGCGCTCACCATCGCGGTCGGCCGAGTGGTCGACGACTCGATCGTGGTGCTGGAAAACATCAAACGGCACCTGGAGTACGGCGAGCCGAAGCGCGAGGCGATCGTCGCGGCGGTCCGCGAGGTGGCCGGCGCGGTGACCGCGTCCACCCTCACCACGGTCGCGGTCTTCGCGCCGATCGCGCTGGTCGGCGGCTTCGTCGGGCAGCTCTTCGCGCCGTTCGCGATCACCGTGACGGTGGCCCTGCTCGCCTCGCTGCTGGTGTCGCTGACCGTGATCCCGGTGTTGGCGTACTGGTTCCTGAAGCCGCCCGCGGCCGGCGCGGACGACGCCGCGCTGCGCCGGGCCGCCGAGGAGAAGGAGCTGCGCAGCCCGTTGCAGCGGGCGTACCTGCCGACAATCGGCTTCGCCACCCGCTCCCGGGGCACCCGGTGGATCACCGTGGCGGTGGGCCTGCTGCTGCTGCTCGGCACCCTCGGCCTCGCCGGCCAGCTGAAGACCAACTTCCTGGACGACTCCGGGCAGGACACCCTCACCATCCGCCAGGAGCTGCCCGCCGGCACCGGCCTGGCCGGCACCGACGCGGCGGCGAAGCGGGTCGAGGAGGTGCTGGGGCGCACCGACGGCGTCGAGACGTACCAGGTGACCGCCGGTGGTACCGACCGGCCGTGGGAGGGCGGCGGTGGCAACAACACCGCCGCCTGGTCGGTGGCGCTCGGCGACGACACCGACGCCAAGGAGATGAAGGAGGTCCTCCGCAGGGAGTTCGGCGCCCTCGGTGCCGAGGTCGGCGAGCTGACCTTCGGCCAGGGGCAGGGCGACCAGTTGGAGGTGGTGGCCCAGGCCGCCGACCCGGAGGCGCTGACCCGGGCGGCCGACGAGGCGAAGTCGGCGCTGGCCGGGATCTCCGGTGTCGAGGACGTCTCCACCAGCCTGGCGGAGCGGGTGCCGCGGGTGGACGTCCACGTCGACCGGCTCGCCGCGGCCCGGGTGGGGCTGAGCGAGGCGGCCGTCGGGCAGTTGGTGGCCCAGGCGTACCGGGGCGCGCCGCTGGGCCAGGTGAACCTGGACGGCGCCCAGCAGGACGTGGTGCTGCGGACGACGGCGGCCCCGCCGCTGACCGTGGAGCAGCTGCGGGCCCTGCCGGTCGGCCCGGTCAGGCTGGACGACATCGCCGACGTCACCCAGGGCGAGGGCCCGCAGCAGATCACCCGGATCGACGGCGAGCGCAGCGTCTCGGTGACCGGCACGGCCACCGGCTCCAACCTCGGCGCGACCACCAAGGAGCTGCGCAAACGGCTCGCCGACCTCGACGTGCCCGGCGCGACGGTGGCCGTGGGCGGGGCCAGTGCGCAGCAGGAGGACGCCTTCGGCGACCTCAGGCTGGCGGTGCTGGCGGCCATCGCCATCGTCTTCCTGATCATGGTGGCGACGTTCCGCAGCATCACCCAGGCGCTGATCCTGCTGATCTCGATCCCGTTCGCCGCGACCGGCGCGATCGCGCTGCTGCTGGCCACCGGCACCCCGCTGGGGGTGCCCGCGCTGATCGGCGTGCTGATGCTGGTCGGCATCGTGGTGACCAACGCGATCGTGCTGCTGGACCTGATCAACCAGTACCGGGCCCGGGGGATGGGCGTGGCCGAAGCGGTGGTCGAGGGCGGTCGGCGCCGGCTGCGGCCGATCCTGATGACCGCCGTCGCCACCATCTTCGCGCTGCTGCCGATGGCGTTCGGCCTCACCGGCGAGGGCGGCTTCATCTCCCAGCCGCTGGCGGTGGTGGTGATCGGCGGCCTGCTCAGCTCGACGCTGCTCACCCTGGTCCTGGTGCCGACGCTGTACACGATGGTGGAACGCACCAAGGAGTCGCTGCGGGCGCGGCGCTCCGGCGGGTCGACCCCGGGTGACGAGGTTCCCGCGTCCGCCGGCGCCCCGGCCGCCGCGCCGGTTCCGGCCCGCGCCGGAGCCGGGGGTACGACGGTCGGCGACACCTCCGTCGCGGAGTCACCGGGCCGCCCGGCTCCCTCGGCGGCCCTGCTCGACGGCACCGACCAGTTCGAGGTGCTGCGGCTGCCGAAGAGCCGCCGCTCGCCGCTGCCGCCGACCGAGTAGTCCGTCCGGCGACCCGCCCCCGGCCCGGTGCTCCATAGGGCCGGGGGCGTTGTCGTGCCTGCTCCGGCCGGTGCCATGATTCACTACCGTGAGCAGTCGATCACGGACTCAGGGTGAGGCGGCGATGGTGGACCCCGACGGCGGGCGGTGGGGGCGGCGGATCGTGCTGCGCCGGGGCGCCCTGCTGGCCGGGGGTGCCGCGCTCGGCGTGGCCGGAACCGTCGAGGGGACCCGGCTCGCCGACCGGCACCTGCCGATCGCCGGCGGCCCGGCCAGCGCCACCGTGGGCACGCGCCGGCAGCAGGTCGGCGGCGGCGCGCTGGAGGTGGTCTGGCACGTCCCGACCGCCGACCGGCTCGTCGCGCTCACCTTCGACGACGGTCCGCTGCCCCGGTGGACGCCGGCGGTGCTGGACACCCTGGACCGGTACGCGGTGCCCGCCACCTTCTTCCTGGTCGGCGAGCGGGTCCGGCGGCACGCCGCGCTGCTGCGCGGCCGGCTGGCCCGGCACGAGGTGGGCAACCACAGTTGGCGGCACCGGGATCTGGCCCGGCTGGACGCCGCCGCCGTCCACGACGACCTGCGTCGGTCGCACGACGCCATCACCGAGGTCGTCGGCGCGCCGCCCCGGCTGGCCCGCCCGCCCTACGGCCACCTGGGCGGCGCCGTGCTGCACGCCGCCGCCCGCCTCGACTACCGGCTGGTGCTCTGGTCGCTCCAGATGGTGGAGGGCGAATACCGGGCCGACCCGGCCGGCCACGCCCGACGGATCGTGGCCGACGTCGCGCCGGGCACCATCCTGCTCGCGCACGACGCCGGGTCCGACAACCGGCGGGTGGCACTGGACCGGCTCGGCACGATCGTCACCGGGCTGCGGGACCGGGGCTACACCTTCGTCACCGTCTCCGCGCTGCTGCGGCACGCGGCCGGGGCGCGCGGCGGCGGGTAGGGTTCGGGCACGTGTCGTCCACCCTCTCGGTCCTGCGCCGCAACCGGAACTTCCGCAACCTCTTCCTGGCCGAGCTGGTGGTCTTCGGGGCCGACTGGTTCGTCATGGTGCCGCTGCTCGTGCTGCTGCCGAGGCTGACCGGTAGCGGCGTCTGGGGCGCGCTGGTGCTCGCCCTGGACACCGGGGTGGTGGCGCTGCTGCTGCCGTACACCGGGACCATCGCCGACCGGTTCGACCGCAAGAAGATCATGATGGTGGCGAACGGCGTGGCGCTGCTCGGGGTGCTGCTCCTGCTCGGCGTGCGCGGGGCCGGCACGGCCTGGCTGGCGATGGTGGCGATCGCCGCCGTGGCGGTGGGTAAGGCGTTCTACTCCCCGGCCGCCCAGGCCGCCCTGCCCAATGTGCTCGACCCGGACGAGCTGGCCGCCGGCAACGCGGTCGCCGGCTCGGCCTGGGGCACGATGACGGTGGTCGGCGCCTCGCTCGGCGGCGTGCTGAGCGCGGCCGCCGGGCCGTACGCCTGCTTCTGGGTGGCGGCGGTCGGCCTGGCGCTGGCCGCGGGCCTGGCCGCGTTGATCCGCCGCCCCCTCCAGGCGCCCCGGGAGGCCGACCGGCCGACGCCGCGCACCTGGGCGGCGATCCGCGAGGCGCTGGGCTACATCGGACACCGGCCCCGGGTGCTGGCGCTGGTCACCGTGAAATCCGCGGTCGGCCTGGGCAACGGGGTGCTGACCGTCTTCCCGCTGCTCGCCGGGGTGTACGGCGCTGGGCCGATCGGTGCCGGGCTGCTCTTCGCCGCGCGCGGCGCCGGCGCGCTGGTCGGGCCGATCCTGATGCGCCGGGTGCTGACCAACCGGGCCTGGCTGCTGCCCGGGCTGGCCCTGTCGATGTCGCTGTACGGCCTGGCCTACCTGGGGGCCTCGGTGGCGCACTGGTTCCCGCTGGTGCTGGTCCTGGTCTTCGTCGCGCACTTCGGTGGCGGCAGCAACTGGGTGCTGTCGAACTTCGCCCTGCAGGGCGAGGTGCCGGACCGGCTGCGGGGCAGGGTCTTCGCCACCGACATGATGCTGGCGACGCTGGCCATCTCGGTGAGCCAGCTGGTCGTCGCCTCGGTGGTGGACGTGGTGGACGAGCGGGTGGTGCTGGCCGGCTGCGGCCTGGTGACCCTGGTGTACGCGGTGGGCTGGCGGGCGGCCACCCGTCGGCTCTCGCTGTCGGACCCGGCCGTGGCGCCGGAGCCGTCGACCGCGCCCTGACGCCGGGGCGCCGCGCCGGGCCGGCTCAGACCCGGCCGGGGGAGTGCGGCGGCAGGTCCGTCGCGCCCCACTGCGGGGCCGGGCCGGCGGCGGTGGCCGCGGGGTCGGCGGGGTGGCTTTCGTCGGCGGGGTGGCCTTCGTCGGCGGCGGGTGGCGTCCAGCCACCCCAGTCGCCGGCCGGCTGCCGCCCCCCGAACGCGGCGGCGAGGACCAGGCCGATGCCGACCGGATAGCCGATCCAGGCGATCGCGCTGACCAGCATGCTGAGCAGCCCGAACCGGCTTATGGCCCTCCCGCCTGCCCAGTCGGAGCTGATCAACTGGGGCGCGGCGAGGGCCCAGAACGTGCCGACCAGCTCCACGAGGAGCAGCACGACGACGCCGGAGAGCAGCAGCGTCCGGGCCCGTCGGGGCAGCCGGTCGCGGCGCGTCAGGGCCAGCACCAGCCCGGTGAGGAGCACGAGCAGGGCGGGCAGGTACCCGGCCAGCTGCAGGATCCGGTAGCCCATCAGGTCCATGCCCGCCTCCGTCTGGCCGTGGTCGCCGGGCCAGGCTAGCGGAAATGATCAGTTCCCACGGTCCGGTCGGGACCGCCGCGATGTCGGCCAGGAGCCCTAGCATGAGCCGGTGCCGATCACTTTCGTTTCCGGGCCGGTGCGGGTACGGGTGCCCGCGACCAGCGCCAACCTCGGCCCGGGCTTCGACGCCCTCGGGCTCGCCCTCGGTCTCTACGACGACGTGGCGGCCGAGGTGACCGCCGGCGGCGTCCGGGTGACGGTGACCGGCGAGGGCGCCGGCGAGCTGCCGGGGGACGACCGGCACCTGGTGGTCACCGCGATGCGGGCCGCCTTCGACGCGCTCGGCGGTCAGCCGGCCGGGCTGGCCCTGGAGTGCGTCAACCGGATCCCGCAGGCCCGTGGGCTGGGGTCCTCCTCGGCCGCGATCGTGGCCGGCGTGGTGCTGGCCCGCGCGCTGGTCGACGACGGCGCGCAGCGGCTCGACGACGACGCCGTGCTGCGGCTGGCCGCCGGGATCGAGGGCCATCCGGACAACGTGGCGCCCTGCCTGCTCGGCGGCTTCACCGTGGCCTGGACGGAGCCCGAGGGCGCGCGGGCGGTCGCGCTGCCGGTCGCCGAGGGGGTCCGCCCGACGGTCTTCGTGCCCGGCGAGCGGGGTCTCACGGCGGTCGCCCGGGCCGCGCTGCCGGCCACCGTCCCGCACGGCGACGCCGCGCTGAACGCCGGCCGGGCGGCGCTGCTGGTGCACGCGCTGACCACCGAGCCGGCGTTGCTGCTGCCGGCCACCGTCGACCGTCTGCATCAGGACTATCGCGCCCCCGGTATGCCGGCGACGGCCGCCCTGGTCAGCGAGTTGCGTGCGGCTGGTGTGGCGGCCGTGGTCAGTGGTGCGGGTCCGACGGTGCTGGCGTTGACCGAGCCGCCCGCGGGTTTCGAGCCGGGAACAGGCTGGCGGGCTGTCCGGTTACCAATAGAGGTGCACGGCGCCACCGCCGTACGGGGTAGACTTGGACACGCCGAGCGGGACCCTGTTGCCGCAGGTCGTAAGAGTTGATTACGCTCTAGCCTTAGCACAGCCGCGAAGCATGCGATCTCTCTGCGGGTCGGCGCACCCCCGAAGCTCTCGGCGGTCAGCCCGTCACCCCTGCCAAGGCCCACGCCGCACCGCAGTTTCCACAGGTCGCCGCAGACGGCGAGACCTGCTCACCGATGTTGGTGAGTCGGGAAACCGACCGGCTGCTGTGCCACAGACTCCCGCGACGCGTCAATGCGAGGCGGGTGCACCGAGGCCGCCCGGCCACCTTGCTTGTCGACCCCGGGCAGTCCCGGCCTTAATCGAGGGAAGGAATCCATTGAGCGACACCACCGACGTGACGTCGGATGTTTCCAACGTCGCTGGCGATGCCACCACCGCCGCCCCCGCCCGCCGTCGGCGTAGCGGTACCGGCCTGTCGGCAATGCTGCTGCCGGAGCTGCAGAGCCTGGCCGCGTCGCTCGGCATCTCCGGTACGGCTCGCATGCGCAAGGGCGAGCTGATCAGCGCGATCTCGGAGCGGCAGCAGGGCGGCTCCGCCGCTGGCACCCCTCGACCGCGGGCCGAGGTGGCTGCCGCGGCCGCCCCCGCCGCCCGTGAAGAGGTCCGCGCCGAGGTACGCGAGGAGCGGGCCGCCGAGGCGGCGCCGACCGCCGCGACCGCCACCGGCGAGACCGAGGGCCGGACCCGGACCCGGCGCGGCCGGGCCGCGACGGCCGAGGGCCGTGCCACTGAGGCTCGTGCCACCGAGGGCCGTGCCACCGAGGGCCGGGCCGCTGAGGCTCGTGCCACCGAGGGCCGTGCCACCGAGGGCCGGGCCGCTGAGGCTCGTGCCACCGAGGGGCGTGCCACCGAGGGCCGGGCCGTCGAGGCTCGGGCCACCGAGGCGCGGACCGAGCAGGCTCCCGCCGAGACCGGCGAGCGGGCCGACCGGGGCGAGCGCGGCGACCGGGGTGACCGCAACGAGCGCGGCGAGCGGGCCGAGCGCGGTGACCGGGCCGAGCGCGGTGACCGTAACGACCGGGGGGAGCGCGGCGAGCGCACCGACCGGGGCGAGCGGGCCGAGCGCGGTGACCGTAACGACCGCGGGGACCGTAACGACCGCGGTGACCGTAACGACCGCGGGGACCGCAATGACCGGGGCGAGCGCGGTGAGCGCAACGACCGCGGCGACCGGGGCGAGCGCGGTGACCGTAACGACCGGGGCCCGCAGCGCAACGGGAACGACGACTCCGACGACGACGGCGAGGGCGGCGGCCGGCGCGGCCGGCGCAGCCGGTTCCGCGACCGTCGGCGTGGCCGCGGCGAGCGGATCGAGGGTGGCAACGAGGGCGGCGGCCGCGAGCCGCAGGTCAGCGAGGACGAGGTTCTCGTCCCGGTGGCCGGCATCATCGACGTCCTCGACAACTACGCATTCGTCCGGACCACCGGCTACCTGGCCGGCCCGAACGACGTGTACGTCTCGATGTCCCAGATCAAGAAGTACGGCCTGCGCCGCGGTGACGCGATCACCGGCGCGGTCCGCACCACCGCCCGCGAGGGCACCGGTGACCAGCGGCGGGACAAGTACAACCCGCTGGTCCGGCTGGACACCATCAACGGCATGGAGCCGGACGAGGCGAAGCGTCGTCCCGAGTTCTACAAGTTGACCCCGCTGTACCCGCAGGAGCGGCTGCGGCTCGAGACCGAGCCGCACATCCTCACCACCCGCGTCATCGACCTGGTCATGCCGATCGGCAAGGGCCAGCGGGCACTGATCGTCTCCCCGCCGAAGGCGGGTAAGACGATGGTGCTCCAGGCGATCGCCAACGCGATCACCCGGAACAACCCGGAGTGCCACCTGATGGTGGTGCTGGTCGACGAGCGGCCCGAAGAGGTCACCGACATGCAGCGGTCGGTGAAGGGCGAGGTCATCGCGGCCACGTTCGACCGTCCGCCGCAGGACCACACCACGGTGGCGGAGCTGGCGATCGAGCGGGCGAAGCGCCTGGTCGAGCTGGGGCACGACGTGGTCGTGCTGCTCGACTCGGTGACCCGGCTCGGTCGGTCCTACAACCTGGCGGCGCCGGCCAGCGGCCGGATCATGTCGGGTGGTATCGACTCCACCGCGCTCTACCCGCCGAAGCGGTTCCTCGGCGCGGCCCGCAACATCGAGAACGGCGGCTCGCTGACCATCCTCGCCACCGCGCTGGTGGAGACCGGGTCCATGGCGGACACGGTCATCTTCGAGGAGTTCAAGGGCACCGGTAACGCGGAGCTGAAGCTGGACCGGAAGATCGCCGACAAGCGGGTCTTCCCGGCGATCGACATCAACCCCTCCGGTACGCGTAAGGAGGAGGTCCTGCTCGCGCCGGAGGAGCTGGCGATCATCCACAAGCTCCGCAAGGTGCTGCACTCGCTGGACTCGCAGGCGGCGCTCGACCTGCTGCTGGACCGCCTCAAGCAGTCCCGCACGAACATCGAGTTCCTGATGCAGATCGCGAAGTCGACCCCGGGGGAGTGACCTCGCCCGGGTGAGACCCGTACGGAGAAAGGGCACGGCCGAACCGGCCGTGCCCTTTTCCCGTGGGACGCTCCGGAGTGGACGGACGCCTCAGAAGTCGCCCTCGGCGACCTGGAAGACGGTGAGGCCGAGGGCGCGCCACATCCGGACCACCTGCTGGCGGTCGTCGAAGACGCCGACCACCCGGTAGCGGTCGCGGACCTCCCGCTCGTAGATCTCCTGCTTCACCACGGAGTCCTTGCGGGAGTCGCCCTGCGCCCGCAGGTGCAACGCCAGGTACGGCACCTGGACGTGCCGGGCCAGCCAGGCCGCTGTGGTGTTCCGGGTCGAGGCGTCCCGCCCGGAGCAGAAGACCACGCCGTACCCGGCGGCGTGCATCGCCCGAACCGCCGCGATGACCGCCTCGTTGGGCAGGTCCTCGCCGACCCGGGTCATGTCGTACGGGCTGCGGGAGACGTTCAGCGCGACGGTGCCGTCGATGTCCACCAGCACGATCTCGGGCGGGCCGGCCGGCGCGTCGTCGATCCGGGCGACCCGCCCGACCCGGGCCGTCGGCACCGGCAGCGGTAGCGGGCGGTGCGCCAGGTAGCGATCGTGCAGCCGGCGGATGTACTCCTCGCCGACCCGGTCGGCCTCCGGCCGGTCGGCGTCCCGGCGCAGGCACTCGTCCAGCGGCACGTCGGTGAAGTCGTGCACCTCGAAGTCCGCGTCGTGCCGGGCGGCCAGGTCGGCCCACTCCCGCAGGGTGCGGGAGCGCAGGTTGGTGTCGTCCACGCAGACGCTCACCCGGGCGGCCAGCAGCGCCTCCACCTGCGCCCGCTGGGCGAGGCTGACCTGGTACTCGGCCCGCTGGGTGAAGAGCCGCTCGCCGTGCAGCATCCGGCGCAGGTCGTCCCGGTTGACCCGGGCGACGGCCGGTTGCAGGGTACGGGCGAACGTGGTCTTGCCGGAGGCGGGCAACCCGCGGGTGGCGATCAGGCGGGGCATCCCGCCCACCCGGCGCGGCTCGGGGACGAATCGGGCACGTTCCCACCGTAGCCGGGAGTGGGGGAATGCCGGTCGGGGTCGGCGGGAATGCGACCGGGGAGGCGGGCGTTACCACAGCCGGACCGATCGTGCGGCCCGCTCGTCGGGTCGGCTCACGCCCATGGCACACTGGTCAATCGGCCACCGGTTCCGGTTCACGCCCGAGTCCGTCGCGCACCAGACGACGGGGAGATCAGCGGCGACCCGGCGACCACCTGACGAAAGGACCTAGGCGACATGAAGCCCAACATCCACCCGGAGTACACGACCACCGAGGTCAAGTGCTCCTGCGGCAACTCCTTCACGACCCGCAGCACCGCCAAGGGCGGCTCGATCAGCGTCGAGACCTGCAGCGCCTGCCACCCGTTCTACACCGGCAAGCAGCGCGTCCTCGACACCGCCGGCCGGGTCGCGAAGTTCCAGCAGAAGTACGCCAAGGTTCAGGCGAAGAAGGCCAAGTAGCTTCACCGACGACGCCCGCGTCCGGCCCTGTGCCGGACGCGGGCGTCCGTCCGTTCCGCCTCCCTTTCGTACCCGGACGTCGTCGAAGGAGCATCCCCGCATGAGCAGCGAGCGTCTGGCCGCCCTCCTCGACGAGTACGCCGAGCTGGAGAAGCGGCTGGCTGACCCGGCCATCCACGCCGACCAGGGCACCGCCCGCCGGGTGGGCCGCCGGTACGCCGAACTGGTGCCGCTGCACAAGGCGGCCGGTGAGCTGGAGCAGGCCCGCGCCGACCTGATCGCCGCCCGGGAGCTCGCCGCCGAGGACCCGGCCTTCGCCGCCGAGGCGGACGCGATCGCGGCCAGCGTGCCCGCGCTCGAGGAGCGGCTGGCGGAGCTGCTGATCCCGCGGGACCCGCACGACGCCAAGGACGTGATCATCGAGATCAAGGCCGGCGAGGGCGGCGAGGAGTCGGCGCTCTTCGCCGGCGACCTGCTGCGGATGTACACCCGGTACGCCGAGCGGCACGGCTGGCTCACCGAGGTCATCGACGCGCAGGACTCGGACCTCGGCGGGGTCAAGGACGTCTCGCTGGCGATCAAGACCAAGGGCGTCCCGGAGGGCGGCAACGGGGTCTGGTCCCGGCTGAAGTGGGAGGGCGGCGTGCACCGGGTGCAGCGCGTCCCGGTCACCGAGTCGCAGGGCCGTATCCACACCAGCGCCGCCGGCGTGCTGGTGCTGCCCGAGGCCGAGGACGTCGACGTCACCGTCGACCCGAACGACCTGCGGATCGACGTGTTCCGCTCGTCCGGGCCCGGCGGCCAGTCGGTGAACACCACCGACTCGGCGGTACGGATCACCCACCTGCCCACCGGCCTGGTGGTCTCCTGCCAGAACGAGAAGTCGCAGCTGCAGAACCGCGAGCAGGCGATGCGCATCCTGCGCGCCCGGCTGCTCGCGGCGGCCCAGGAGCAGGCCGACGCGGCCGCCTCGGACGCCCGCAAGGCGCAGGTCCGCACGGTGGACCGCTCGGAGCGGATCCGCACCTACAACTACCCGCAGAACCGGATCACCGACCACCGGATCGGCTACACCGCGTACAACCTGGATCTGTCGCTCGCCGGTGAGCTGGACGGCGTGCTCGACGCCCTCGCCGAGGCCGACCGGGCCGCCCGCCTCGCCGGTGACACGGAGCTGACCCGCCGCTGAGCCGCGGCCGGCCGCGCCGAGCGGCGGCCCGCACCCGCCCGGTCAGGAGGCGCGGGGGTGGGCCTTGGCGCGCAGCATCTCCCGGTCGGCGATTTCGAAAGCGGTGCCGAGCGCGTCCCGCAGCGACGTGCTCCCGCCGTCCACCTCGGCGAAGCCGATGCTCACCCCGACCGGGGTGCCCGGCACCAGCGACTCCCAGTCCTCGGTGCGGACGGCGGCGTCGATCCGGCGGGCCACCTCGGCCGCCTCGGTCATCCCCGCGCCGGCGAGCACCACCACGAACTCGTCGCCGCCGTACCGGGCCACGAAGTCGCCGCGCCGCATCACCCGGTTGATCACCCCGGCGATGCGTTGCAGCACCAGGTCGCCGGAGTGGTGGCCGTGCCGGGTATTGACCGCCTTGAAGCCGTCCAGGTCGCAGACGCCGATCACCACCCGATCGCCGCGGGACACCACCGCGCCGATGTAGCGCTCCAGCCGCCGTCGGTTGGGCAGGCCGGTCAGCGGGTCGGTGAGCGCCTCGCCCTCGTACCGGGCGGCCTCCCGGCGCATCTCCTCGTGGTCGATCCGGGCGGCGATGCCGTCGATGTAGACGTCGCGCAGCCGGTCGTTGCGTTGCGCGGCGAGCCGGAACGCCACCCGGTCGGCCCGGTGCGCCGCCGCGTGGTCGCCGGCCCGGGCGAGGGCGATGCTGCGCAGCCGGGCCGGCTCGGCCGCGCCCAGCGTCTCGTTGGAGACCCGGCTGGTGTCCAGCCGGGTGATCGCCTCGATCGGCCGGCCGTCGGCGACCGCCAGGCACACCTGCCCGAGCTGGCGCATGTCCCGGGCCCGGGCGCTGTCGCCGCCGTGCCCGAGCAGTCGGACCGGGTCGGTGTCGGCGTCGGTGCCGGTCTCCACCCGGTCGCCGAGCGCGGCCCGCCGGGCCGCCGCGTAGCCGTAGGCGGCCAGGCTGCTCGGGCGGATCCGGTCGGCCCGCCCGTCCCGGACGAACCGCTCCAGGTCCGCGGCGATGTCCCGGAGCACCCGCAGGCAGCCGTCGCTGTCGCCGTTGTGGTCCAGCGCGACCGCGTTGCGCAGCCGGATGCCCGGCGCGGCGAAGACCTCCTCCGGGATCCCGGCGGCCAGGCCGAGCTGGCGGGCCCGCTCGATCGCGCCGAGCGCGTAGCCGTGGAAGCTGAGGTACGAGTAGGCCATCGCCAGGTCGTGCCAGCCCCAGGCGGTGTCCCGGTCGCGGTCCTCGGCCGCGCCGAGCGCCCGGGCGGCCCGGACCAGGTGGGTGACGCAGCGGTCCAGCGCGCCCTGGTGGTGGGCGGCGAGCCCGGCCAGCGCGTTGAGGTGCCCGTGCAGGTATGGCTCGGGCAGGTCGCGGACGGCGGTGGAGGCGTCCTCGATGGCCCGGGTGAACTCGGCCGTCCGACCGAGATTGATCAGCGCGCAGAGCCGCTGCACCAGCGCGTCGGCCCGGGTGTAGGGGTCGGCGGTGGTGCGCAGCACCCGGTCCAGGACGCTGACCGCCTCCGCGGAGCGGCTCGCCTCCTGCAGGTCACGGGCGTGCGTGAGGGCGTCAACCTGGTCGTCGACCCGGTCGAGCCACCCCACCTGGCATCCTCCTGTCGGTGTGCGACCGGACGCACCCGCTCGTGAGGTGACCGCCGCGACGCCTCATGATTATGACGTGACCTCCCTGCCGCGCCACCCCTCCGAAGGGTCAGAACGCGAACGGCCGTCGCACGCCGTGGCACGAGCGGCCCGCACGCTCGGCGCGGCCGGGGTGGAGTCGGCCCGGGCGGAGGCCGAGCTGCTCGCCGCGTACGTGCTCGACGTGCCCCGGGGGCGGCTGGCGCTGGCCGACGGGTTCACCCCGGACCAGCGCGAGCGGTACGACGCGCTGATCGCCCGCCGGGCCGGCCGGGAGCCGCTGCAACATCTCACCGGCCTCGCCGCGTTCCGACACCTGGAGCTGGCGGTCGGTCCGGGGGTCTTCGTGCCCCGCCCGGAGACCGAGCTGCTCGCCGGCTGGGGCATCGCGCGGGCCCGGGCCCTCGCCGCGCCGGTGGTGGTCGACCTGTGCAGCGGGTCCGGCGCGATCGCGCTCGCCGTCGCCCAGGAGCTGCCGACCGCCCGGGTGGTCGCGGTGGAGCGGTCGCCGGCCGCGCTGGCATGGCTGCGGCGCAACGCCGCCGACCGGGCCGCCGCCGGGGACCGGCCGGTGCGGGTGGTGGCCGCCGACGTCACCGACCCGGAGCTGTTGGCCGAGCTGGTGGGCGCGGTGGACGTGCTGCTCTGCAACCCGCCGTACGTGCCCCGCGCGGTGGTCGTACCGCCGGAGGTGGCCGGCCACGACCCGGACGAGGCGGTCTTCGGTGGGGCGGACGGGCTGACCGTGATCCGGCCGGTCGTGGCCCGCGCCGCGCGGCTGCTGCGCCCCGGCGGGGTGCTCGGCGTGGAGCACGACGACACCCACGCGGCGGCGGTGCCCGCGCTGCTCGCCGCCGACGGCCGGTACGGGGAGATCGAGGAGCACCGGGACCTGGCCGGGCGGCCCCGCTTCGCCACCGCGTCCCGCCGCGGGGACGGCCCGCACGCCGACGGGGCCGCGGCGTGGCAGACTGGCTCCTCGTGATGCTCTACGACTGTCGGTCCCCGGCCGACCGCGACCGCGGCATCGCCGCTGCGATCGAGGCGGTCAAGAACGGCGAGCTGGTCGTCCTGCCGACCGACACGGTCTACGGGATCGGCGCGGACGCCTTCACGCCGTACGCGGTCAAGGCGCTCGGCGACGCCAAGGGCGGCAGCCGGCAGGCGCCGCCGGTGCTGATCGGCTCCCGGCACACTCTCGACGGCCTGGTCTTCTCCCTGCCGCGTGCGGCCCGGGAGCTGGTCGAGGCGTTCTGGCCGGGGGCGCTGACCATCGTGGTGGAGCACTCGCCGAGCCTCCAGTGGGACCTGGGCGACTCCAGCGGCACGGTCGCGGTGCGGATGCCGTTGCATCCGGTGGCGCTGGAGGTGCTGCGGGAGACCGGCCCGATGGCGGTCGCCTCGGCCAACAGGACCGGCCAGCCGGCGGCGCTAACCGCCGAGGAGGCGCGCGACCAGCTCGGCTACTCGGTCCGCGCCTACCTGGAGGCGGGGCCGTGCCCGGACCCGGTGCCGAGCACCATCGTCGACCTGACCGGGGAGGTGCCCCGGGTGCTGCGGCTCGGCGCGATCCGCCTGGACCAGCTCCGCGAGGTGGCGCCGGACATCCTCGACGAGCAGGGGGCCTGAGTGCCGCCCTTCACCGTCCTGCACGTCTGCATGGGCAACATCTGTCGGTCGCCCATGGCGGAGCGGCTGCTGATGCTCGCGGTCCGGCAGCGGCTGGGCCGGCTCGGCGTCGAGCCGGCCGGCTCGGACGAGCTGCTGCACAGCCACAGCGCCGGCACCGGCGGTTGGCACGCCGGCGAGGAGATGAACCCGCCGGCCGCCCGGCAGGTGCTCTCCCGGGGCGGCGACGTCGACGGGTTCGCCGCGCGCAAGCTGCGCTCGGATCTGATCGACGCCGCCGACCTGGTCCTCACCGCCACCGCCGACCAGCAGGAGTACGTGGTGGCGCTGCGCCCCGACGCCGCGTCCCGGACGTTCGTGCTCGGTGAGTTCGGCCGGCTGCTCGGCACGGTGGACCTGGCCGCGCTGCCCCCGGTGGAGGCGACCCCGGACGCCGTGTACGCCCGCGGGGTGACCCTGGTCACGGCGGTCGACGACGCCCGGCAGGGCGCCACCGCGCTGCACTCGGACGACCTGGACGACCCGTGGGGCCGCGGTGACCAGTGCTTCAGCCGGGTCGCCGACGAGATCGAGGAGACGGTGCACCCGCTCGCCTCGGCGCTGCTGCCCTGACCTCTTCCGTCACCGGCTGACCTCTCCCGGGTGAACCGGGTGGCCTGTCCCGTGCCGCGCCGCCTGTCCGAAGCGCGAGATTCCTCCGGATTCGGGCAAAAGTGAAGGATCGCGCAGTTTGACCGGTCATGCTGGACGGGTCCTGCCGGCTCCTGCGGGGAGAGCTGATGATCCGGGCCCATCTCGACAAGCTGCTGACCGTGTTGATCGCCGGAGTGCTCGCCGGGCTGGTCCTGGCCGCCGCCGCGCTGCCCGTCGCCGTCGTGTTCGGGGGCGGGTTCGGCGCGCTCGCCGGTCCCTACTCGGAGCTGCCCAACAGCCTGCGCACGCCGCCGACCGCCCAGCGCTCCAACCTGTACGCCAACGACGGCGTCACCCTGATCACCTCCTTCTACACCGAGGACCGGGTGGAGGTGCCGCTGGCCAAGGTGGCGCCGGTGATGCGGCAGGCCATCGTCGCCGCCGAGGACGCCCGCTTCTACCAGCACCGGGGCGTCGACCTGCGGGGCGTGGTGCGCGCCTTCACGGTCAACCGGCGGGACGGCCGGACCCGGCAGGGCGCCTCCACGCTGACCATGCAGTACGTGCGCAACGTGCTCAGCAACGACCCGCGGCTGACCAAGGAGCAGCGGAAGAAGGCCACCGAGATCAGCACCGCCCGCAAGGTCCAGGAGATGCGGTACGCCCTGGCGGTGGAGCGTGAGCTGAGCAAGGACGAGATCCTCACCCGCTATCTCAACATCGCGTACTTCGGCGCCGGGGCGTACGGGATCGCCGCCGCCAGCAAGCGCTACTTCTCCACCTCGCCGGCGAAGCTGACCCTGGCCCAGGCGGCCCTGCTGGCCGGGCTGGTCCGCTCGCCGGACACCGACGACCCGATCAACGGGGACGCCGACGCGGCGTTGGCCCGCCGGGCGTACGTGCTGGACCGGCTGGTCGAACTCGGGCAGGCGCCGGCCGCCGAGGTGGCGCGGGCGAAGGAGACGGCGCTGGCCCTGCTCCCCAGCGAGACCCCGAACGACTGCACCGCCGTCCCCGAGCAGCAGAACGACTGGGGTTTCTTCTGCGACTGGTTCACCCAGTGGTGGAGCACCCAGCCGGCGTTCGGGGCCACCGCCGACGAGCGGCAGGACAACCTGCGCCGCGGCGGGTTCCGGATCGTCTCCTCGCTCGACCCGGCGGTGCAGCGGGCCGCCATCCGCGAGGTGCGCGACATCTACGACACCGGCGACGCCCGGGCCGTGCCCACGGCGGTGGTCCAGCCGGGGACCGGGCGGGTGCTGGCGCTCGCGGTGAACCGGAACTACAGCGTCGCCGACAACCCGCGCGGGCAGAAGAACTACCCGAACACCGTCAACCAGCTCGTCGCGGGCGGCAACGGCATCGAGGGCTACCAGGCCGGCTCCACCTTCAAACTCTTCACGCTGCTCGCCGCGCTGGAATCCGGCATGCCGCTGGAGACGGGCTTCGTCGCCCCGAGCCGGATCCTGACCCGTTTCCCGGTCGACGACGGCGCGGCCAGCTGCGGTGGGCGCTGGTGCCCGGCGAACGCCACCCCGGAGTGGATGGACGGCTACCGGACCATGTGGAACGCCTTCGGCCGCTCGGTGAACACCTACTTCGCCTGGCTGACCGAGCGGGTCGGGGCGGACCGGGTGGTCGAGATGGCCGAGCGGCTGGGCGTGCAGTTCCGCGCCGAGGACGACGCGCAGCTCGCCCGCTACGGCGCCCGCGACTGGGGGGCGTTCACCCTGGGCGTCTCCTCGACCACCCCGCTGGACCTGGCCAACGCGTACGCCACGGTCGCCGCCGAGGGGACCTGGTGCGCCCCGCTCCCGGTCATGTCGATCACCGACAGCGCCGGCCGGGAGGTCGCCGCCGGGCGGCCGGACTGCCGGCAGGTGGTCGACACCGACGTGGCCCGGGCGGCGGCGGACGCGGCCCGTTGCCCGGTCGGCGACCAGTCCATGTACCGCGGCTGCGACGGCGGCACGGCCGAGAAGCTCCGGCCCCGGCTGGGCCGGCCGGTGGCCGGCAAGACGGGCAGCTCGGAGCGGAACGAGACCGAGTCGGTGGTGGCGTTCACCCCGCAGCTCGCGGTCGCCCAGATCGCCGCCAACCCGGACGATCCCCGGGACGCGGTCGGCGCGGCGGTGCAGGCCGGGATGGTCGACGCGGTGGGCCGCATCCTCGCCACCGCCCTGGCCGACCAACCGGTCCGCGACTTCGTCCCCCCGTCGGAGAGCGTCGCCTTCCGCCGCACCGGCCCCCGCGACGGCAACTGACCGCCTCAGCCGGCCTGTTCGGCGCCACGGGCGATGTTGCGGGCCATGCCACCGAAGACGACGGCGTGGAACGGGGCGACCGAGCCCCAGTAGAGGTGGCCGGGCAGGCCGCGGGGGAGGAAGACGGCGCGCTGCACGTAGCGGCTGCCGCCGCCCTCGGTGGGCTCGGCGCGCATCTCCAGCCAGGCCCGGCCGGGCAGCCGCATCTCCGCGCGGAGCCGGAGCAGCTCGCCCGGCACGATCTCCTCGACCCGCCAGAAGTCCAGCGCCTCGCCGACCTGGAGGCGGTGCGGGTCGCGCCGGCCCCGACGCAGCCCCACCCCGCCGACCAGCCGGTCCAGCCAGCCCCGGACCGACCAGGCGAGCGGGAAGGAGTACCAGCCGTGCTCCCCGCCGACTCCCTCGATGACCCGCCAGAGCGCGTTGGTCGGCGCGTCCACCACCCGCTCCCGGACGTCGGTGTAGACCGTGCCGCCGGACCACTTCGGGTCGCTGGGCAGCGGTTCGGCGGGCGCGTCCGGCCCGCTCGCGGTGGACCAGCGGGTCTCCACCTGCGCGTCGCGGACCTTCGCCAGGGCCAGCCCGACCGCCTGGTCGAAGCCGGTCAGCCCGCCGGGCGGGTCGGGCAGGTAGCGGGCGATGTCGTGCTCGTGCGCCACCGCCTCGTGGATCAGGCTCTCCACCAGCGGCCGGGCGATCGCGTTCGGCACCGGGGTGATCAGCCCGACCCAGTGCGAGGAGAGCGACGGGGTCAACGGTCGCACCGGCACGATGATCCGGCGGCGCAGGCCAGCGACCTTCGCGTACCGCTGCATCATCTCCAGGAAGGTGAGTACGTCCGGGCCGCCGATGTCGAAGGCCCGGTTCACCTCCGGCGGCAGCGCCGCCGCGCCGACCAGGTAGCGCAGCACGTCCCGGACCGCGATCGGCTGGATCCGGTTGCGCACCCAGCGCGGGGTGATCATCGCGGGCAGCCGCTCGGTCAGGTGGCGCAGCATCTCGAACGAGGCCGATCCCGACCCGATGATCACCGCGGCCCGCAGCACCACCGTCGACACCCCGCTGGCCAGCAGGATCCGCGCCACCTCCGCCCGGGACCGCAGGTGCGGCGAGGGGACCTCGCCGTCCTCCTGCGGCTCCGGGCCGCCCAGGTAGACGATCCGGCGTACGCCGGCCGCGGCGGCGGCCTGCGCGAAGTTCGTCGCGGCCTCCCGGTCGGCGGCCTCGAAACCGGCCTGCCCGAGCGAGTGCACCAGGTAGTACGCGACGTCGACCCCGGCGAACGCGGCCGACAGCGTCTCCGGTCTGCGCAGGTCGCCCTCGACCACCTCGGCGCGGGTCGCCCAGGGCACGTCGCGCAGCCGCCCGGCCGTCCGGGCCAGGCAGCGGACCTCGTGCCCCTCCTCCAGCAGTCGGGGCGCGAGCCGCCCGCCGATGTAACCCGTGGCTCCGGTGACGAGGCATCTCACGAGTTCCAGTCTGCGGCTCCGTAGACTCCTTCGCTGTGGAGAACGCGAGGGACACCTTCTGGGGACCGGACTTCCAGCAGCTCAGCGCCGTCGACCCGGAGATCGCCGAGGTGGTGCTGGGCGAGCTGGACCGGCTGCGCGGCGGCCTGCAGCTGATCGCCAGCGAGAACCTGACCTCCCCGGCGGTGCTCGCCGCGCTCGGCTCGACCCTGACCAACAAATACGCCGAGGGTTACCCGGGCCGCCGCTACTACGGCGGCTGCGCCGAGGTGGACCGGGCCGAGGAGATCGGCATCGCCCGGGCGAAGGAGCTCTTCGGCGCCGAGCACGCCAACCTCCAGCCGCACTCCGGTGCGAGCGCCAACCTGGCCGCGTACGCCGCCCTGGTGCAGCCGGGGGACACCGTGCTGGCGATGGACCTGCCGCACGGCGGCCACCTCACCCACGGCAGCCGGGTGAACTTCTCCGGCAAGTGGTTCCACCCGGTCGGCTACACCGTCCGGCGGGACACCGAGCTGATCGACTACGACGAGGTCCGCGACCTGGCCCTGGCCCACCGGCCCAAGATGATCATCTGTGGCGCGACGGCGTACCCCCGGCTGATCGACTTCGCCCGGTTCCGGGAGATCGCCGACGAGGTCGGGGCGTACCTGATGGTGGACGCCGCGCACTTCATCGGGCTGGTCGCCGGCGGGGCGATCCCGTCGCCGGTGCCCTACGCCGACGTCGTCTCCTGCACCACGCACAAGGTGCTGCGCGGCCCGCGCGGCGGGATGATCCTCTGCCGGGAGTCGCTGGCCGCCCGGATCGACAAGGCGGTCTTCCCGTTCACCCAGGGCGGCCCGCTGATGCACGCCGTGGCGGCCAAGGCGGTCGCGCTGCGCGAGGCCGCGCAACCCGAGTTCCGGGCGTACGCCGCGCAGGTGATCGCCAACGCGCGGGCGCTCGCCGGCGGACTGGCCGACGAGGGGATGCGGCCGGTCTCCGGCGGCACCGACACCCACCTGGCCCTGGTCGACCTGCGCGAGGTCGGGGTGACCGGCGCCGACGCGGAGGCGCGCTGCGACACCGCGGCGATCACGCTGAACAAGAACGCCATCCCGTACGACCCGCAGAAGCCGATGGTCGCCTCCGGCATCCGGGTCGGCACCCCGAGCGTCACCACCCAGGGCATGCGGGATCCGGAGATGCGGCAGGTCGCCGCGCTGATCGCCCGCGCGGTGCGCACCGACCCGGCCGCCCCCGGGGGCGCCGACACCCTCGCCGGGCTCGCCGGCGAGGTTGCCGAGCTGGTCGCCGCCTTCCCGGCGTACCCCCGTGGCTGAGCCCGGGGTGCGCGCGCCGGAGGCCGCCGCGGACCGGCGCTGGCGACTGCGCCACCTGCCCGTGCTGCTGGCCGCGTCGGCGGCGCTCGGCGCGGTGGCGGCGGTGCTCGGCGGGGTGACCGGCGGCGGCGACGCGGCGCTGGGCGCGGCGGCCGGGGTGGCCGTGACGGCGGCCAGCTACACGCTGACCACGGTGGTGCTGGCCTGGGCCGACGCGGTGAACCCGCAGCTGGTGCTGCCGTTCGGGCTGGGTCTCTACGCCGCGAAGTTCACCCTCCTTGGTGTGGTCATGGTCGGAGTTGCCTCGACGGGCTGGGACGGTCTGATTCCCTTGTGTATCGGCATCGCGGCGGGGGTGGCGGTCTGGACCGGGGTGCACATCGTGTGGCTGACCAGAGTGCACGCCCGGCGCTGACGTCCCAGGGGATGGACGACACCCCCGACTGTCCTCGATCGGTCATTCTCTGACTGGCGGAAGGGGAGTAGCGTGCCCCCAGACGACTGCACCCGCCAGACGCCCACACAACGACGGTTGTGCGGGGGGTGAGGCACAGCCTCGTCTTCCCGGCTGATATCGTTCGCCCCGTCATGGCTGGTGACCAAAACCCCCGACCCACCGGCGGCCCGGACGATGTTCCGACCGGCGCCGGCCAGGGTTGGACCGCGCTCTCGTACCTCATCGGGGGCATGCTCGTCTGGGGTTTCATCGGCTGGCTGGTCGACCAGTGGCTCGACTCCGGCGGCATCGCCACCGGGATCGGCGTCGTGCTCGGCATGGCCGGGGGAATCATCCTGGTCGTCCGCCGACTCGGCACGCCTACTTAGGAAGGGACGCGGTGTTCGGACAGGCGAACGTCCTGGCAGCGGGCCAGGCGGCATTCCCACCCAGTGTGGAGGACTTCTACCTGCCCAGCATCCTGCCCTGGGGTGCACACGACTCCTACTGGTTCACGAAGATCACCGCGATGGTCTGGATCGCCGTCGGCGTCCTGATCATCTTCTTCCTGGCCAGCTACCGGAAGCCGCAGCTGGTCCCGACGAAGAAGCAGTGGTTCGCCGAGTCGATCTACGGCTTCGTGCGGAACAACATCGCGGTCGACATGATCGGGCACGCGGGGGTGCGGTTCGCGCCGTACTTCACCACGCTGTTCTGCTTCATCCTGCTGACCAACTTCTTCGCGATCCTGCCGCTGTTCCAGATCTCGCCGAACTCGCACATCGCCTTCCCGGCGTTCCTCGCGGTGATCAGCTACGTGCTGTTCATCTACGCCGGCATCAAGCACCACGGCTTCGGCAAGTTCGTCAAGAACTCCCTGATCCCGCCGGCGCCCTGGTACATCCTGCCGCTGCTGATCCCGATCGAGTTCTTCTCGACCTTCCTCGTCCGGCCGTTCTCGCTGGCCGTCCGTCTCTTCGCGAACATGTTCGCCGGCCACATGCTCCTGCTGGTCTTCACGCTCGGCGGCTTCGCGATGCTCAGCTCCAACGCCTGGCTCGCGCCGGTCTCGGTGCTGTCCTGGGCGATGACCATCGCGCTGACCTTCCTCGAGTTCCTGGTGATCGTCCTGCAGGCGTACGTCTTCACGGTGCTGACCGCCAGCTACGTGCAGGGCGCGCTCGCCGACGAGCACTGATCCACTTCGTACCAACAGTTGTCGTCCCGCGTGACCGTCACGCGTGATAACCAGGAGGAACCCACTAATGGACGTCTACGCCGCGGTAGAGGGCAGCACCGCCGCCATCGGCTACGGTCTCGCGGCCATCGGCCCGGGCATCGGTGTCGGCCTGGTCTTCGCCGCCTACATCCAGTCGACCGCCCGCCAGCCGGAGTCGTCGCGGATGACCCTGCCGTACGTCTGGATCGGCTTCGCCGTCATCGAGGCGCTCGCGCTGCTGGGTATCGCCTTCGGCTTCATCTGGCAGGGCCAGCTCTAATCCCGCCCCCCTTTGACCGGGAGGTCTTCCATGTTCTTCTTCGCCGCTGAGGGTGGTGAGTCGACCCACAACCCGATCGTGCCGATCTGGCAGGAGATCGTGGTAGGTGGCGTCGCCTTCATCCTGCTCTGCTTCGTGCTGATGAAGTTCGTCTTCCCCCGCATGGAGCAGACGTTCCAGGCGCGGGTCGACGCGATCGAGGGTGGCATCAAGCGTGCCGAGGCCGCCCAGGCCGAGGCCGGCCAGCTCCTCGAGCAGTACCGGGCGCAGCTCGCCGAGGCGCGGACCGACGCCGCCAAGATCCGGGATGACGCCCGGGCCGACGCGGAGGGCATCCGCCAGGACATCCTCGCCAAGGCGCGGGAGGAGTCCGACCGGATCATCGCCGCGGGCAAGGAGCAGCTCGCCGCCGAGCGGGCCACCATCGTGCGCGAGCTGCGCACCGAGGTGGGCACCATCGCGGTGGACCTGGCCAGCAAGATCGTCGGTGAGTCGCTGGCCGACGAGGCACGTCGCAAGGGCACCGTCGACCGGTTCCTGAGCGGTCTCGAGAGCGCGGGGGCCCGCTGATGCAGGCCGCCAGCCGGGAGTCGTACAAGATCGCGGCCGAGCGCCTCGACGCGTACGTCCGCGGCGCGGAGCCGTCGGCGGTGGCCTCCACCGCCGACGACATCCTCTCCGTCGCCGACCTGCTGCGGCGCGAGCCGCGGCTGCGCCGGGCGCTGTCGGACCCGGCGCGTTCCGGCGCGGACCGTGCCGGTCTGCTCGGTGAGATGCTGCGCGGCAAGATCGGCGCCGAGGCGCTCGACCTGCTCGCCTCGCTGGTCTCCGGCCGCTGGTCGGCGCCGTCGGAACTCCTCGGCGGCACCGAGCGGCTCGGCGTGGAGGCGCTGCTCGCCAGCGCCGACTCCGCCGGCGACCTCGGCGAGGTCGAGGACGAGCTGTTCCGCTTCGGCCAGGTCGTCTCCGGTCAGTCCGCGCTCTCCGGGGCGCTGGCCGACCCGGTCGCGCCGGTGGCGCAGCGGGCCGGACTGGTCCGCGAGCTGCTGGCCGGCAAGGCCCGTCCGGTCACCGTCCGCCTCGTCGAGGTGGCCCTCGGCGGGTTCGGGGGACGTTCCTTCAGCGGAGCGCTCACCCGGCTGGTCGAGCTGGCCGCCGACCGGCGGGACCGTCAGGTCGCGTACGTGACCGTGGCTGCCCCGCTGAGTGACGAGGAGGAGCGACGCCTCGGCGCTCGCCTCTCCGCGATGTACGGTCGAGAGGTTTCCGTCAAGCAGACGGTCAACCCGGAGGTGCTCGGTGGGGTGAGCGTGCGGGTCGGTTCCGACCTGTACGACGGCACCGTGCTGCGCCGCCTCAACGAGACCCGCAACGCGCTCGCGAAGCGCTGACCAGCGTCTCCGCAGCCCCCTGATCGACGCCATTCGGACCGGTCGGTACTAGGTATCCCGGGACCCTGATCTTTAAGGAAGCAGAGGATGGCCGAGCTGACCATCTCGACGGAGGAGATCCGCGGCGCCCTGGAGCGCTACGTCTCCTCCTACTCGACCGACGTCTCCCGCGAGGAGGTCGGCACCGTCGCCGACACCGGTGACGGCATCGCCCACGTCGAGGGCCTGCCCTCGACCATGACCAACGAGCTCCTGGAGTTCGAGGACGGCACGCTCGGCGTGGCGCTGAACCTCGACGTCCGGGAGATCGGTGTCGTCGTTCTCGGTGACTCCGCCAAGCTGGAGGAGGGGCAGCGCGTCAAGCGCACCGGCCGGGTGCTCTCCGTGCCGGTCGGCGACGCCTTCCTCGGCCGCGTGGTCAACGCGCTCGCCCAGCCGATCGACGGCCTCGGTGACATCGCCAACGAGGGCTTCCGCGAGCTGGAGCTCCAGGCCCCGAACGTGATGGCCCGGCAGTCCGTCGACGAGCCGCTGCAGACCGGTATCAAGGCGATCGACGCCATGACCCCGATCGGCCGCGGTCAGCGCCAGCTGATCATCGGTGACCGGAAGACCGGCAAGACCACGGTCGCCCTGGACACCATCCTCAACCAGCGGGACAACTGGCGCTCCGGCGACCCGAAGAAGCAGGTCCGCTGCATCTACGTCGCCATCGGCCAGAAGGCCTCCACGATCGCCTCGATCAAGGGCGTCCTGGAGGAGGCGGGCGCGATGGAGTACACCACCATCGTCGCCTCCCCGGCGTCGGACCCGGCGGGCTTCAAGTACCTCGCCCCCTACACCGGCTCGTCCATCGGGCAGCACTGGATGTACGGCGGCAAGCACGTCCTGATCGTCTTCGACGACCTGAGCAAGCAGGCTGAGGCCTACCGGGCCGTGTCGCTGCTGCTGCGTCGCCCGCCGGGCCGTGAGGCGTACCCGGGTGACGTCTTCTACCTGCACTCCCGCCTGCTGGAGCGCTGCGCGAAGCTCTCCGACGAGCTGGGTGGCGGCTCGATGACCGGTCTGCCGATCATCGAGACGAAGGCCAACGACATCTCGGCCTTCATCCCGACCAACGTCATCTCGATCACCGACGGCCAGATCTTCCTCGAGACCGACCTGTTCAACCAGGGCGTCCGGCCGGCCATCAACGTCGGCACCTCGGTCTCCCGGGTCGGTGGCGCCGCGCAGGTCAAGCCGATGAAGAAGGTCTCCGGTTCGCTGCGGCTGAACCTGGCCCAGTTCCGTGAGCTGGAGGCGTTCGCCGCCTTCGCCTCCGACCTGGACCGGGCCTCCCAGAACCAGCTCAACCGCGGCGCCCGCCTGGTCGAGCTGCTCAAGCAGCCGAACTACTCGCCGTACCCGGTGCAGGAGCAGGTCGTCTCGGTCTGGGCCGGCGTCGAGGGCAAGCTGGACGACATCCCGGTCGGTGAGGTCCGCCGCTTCGAGTCGGAGTTCCTCCAGTACCTCCGGCACAAGCACGAGGGCGTCCTGGCGTCGATCGCGGACGGCAAGTGGGGCGACGACATCGCCGGCTCGCTGGACTCGGCCGTCGCCGAGTTCAAGCAGGTCTTCCTGGGCAAGGAGGACGAGCGCCGGATCAACGAGGCCCCGGCCGCGCCGCTCGAGGGCGAGGAGAACCGCGAGTCGGTGACCCGCTTCCGCGACGGCTCGACCGACCGCCCGGCCGAGAGCTGATCCATGGCTGCCCAGGTTCGCGTACTTCGCCAGCGGATCCGCTCGGCGAAGGGGATGAAGAAGATCACCAAGGCGATGGAGCTCGTGGCGACGAGCCGGATCGCCAAAGCCCAGGCCCGGGTGGAGGCGTCCCTGCCGTACGCCAAGGCCATCACCGGCGTGCTCACGGCGCTGGCGTCCAACGCGCGGATCGACCACCCGCTGCTCACCCCGCGCGAGCAGGTGCGGCGGGCGGGCGTCCTGCTGGTCACCAGTGACCGGGGCCTGGCCGGCGGTTACAGCTCCAACGCCATCAGGACGGCGGAGTCGCTCATCGCCCGGCTCAAGGCCGACGGCAAGGAGCCGGTGCTCTACGTCATCGGGCGCAAGGGCGTCGGGTTCTACCGGTTCCGCAACCGGGAGATGGCGGCGAACTGGACGGGCTTCTCGGAGCAGCCGTCCTTCGCCGACGCCCGCGAGGTGGGCGAGACGCTGATCAAGGCGTTCTCGGCCGGCGCGGACGACGCGGAGGGCAAGGCCGGGGCGGACGGGGTGCTCGGGATCGACGAGCTGCACATGGTCTACACCGAGTTCCACTCCCTGATGACCCAGACGCCGGTCGCGAAGATCATCGGCCCGATGCAGGTCGAGGACCGGCCGCGGTCCGAGGGGCTGCTGCCGGCGTACGAGTTCGAGCCGGAGGCGGAGGCGCTGCTCGACGCGCTGCTGCCGAAATACATCAACACGCGGATCTACGCGGCGTTGATCGAGTCGGCCGCGAGCGAGTCGGCGGCCCGGCGGCGGGCGATGAAGAGCGCCACTGACAACGCCGAAGACATGATCGAGAAGTACACGCGTGAGATGAACTCGGCCCGCCAGGCCGGGATCACCCAGGAGATCAGCGAGATCGTCGGCGGCGCGAACGCGCTGGCCGCGTCGGGAAGTGAAGTGTGATGACTGCACCAGTGGAGACCAAGACGGCCACGGGTCGCGTGGTCCGGGTCATCGGCCCGGTCGTCGACGCCGAGTTCCCGCGCGACGCCATGCCGGCCCTGTTCAACGCCCTGAACGTCGACGTGAAACTGTCCGGCGGTGAGAAGACGCTGACCCTGGAGGTCGCCCAGCACCTGGGTGACAACATGGTCCGCGCCATCTCGATGCAGCCGACCGACGGTCTGGTCCGCGGCGCGGAGGTGCGTGACCGCGGCGAGCCGATCACCGTTCCGGTGGGCGACGCGGTCAAGGGCCACGTGTTCAACGCGATCGGCGAGTGCCTGAACCTCACCGAGGGTGAGACCATCCAGGCCGACGACCGGTGGGGCATCCACCGCAAGGCCCCGGCCTTCGCGGACCTGGAGCCGAAGACCGAGATGCTGGAGACCGGCATCAAGGTCATCGACCTGCTCGCCCCGTACGTCAAGGGCGGCAAGATCGGCCTGTTCGGCGGTGCCGGCGTGGGCAAGACGGTGCTCATCCAGGAGATGATCACCCGGGTGGCCCGGAACTTCGGTGGTACCTCGGTCTTCGCCGGCGTGGGTGAGCGCACCCGTGAGGGCAACGACCTGATCGCCGAGATGACCGAGTCCGGCGTCATCGACAAGACCGCGCTGGTCTACGGCCAGATGGACGAGCCGCCGGGCACCCGGCTGCGGGTCGCCCTCTCCGCGCTGACCATGGCGGAGTACTTCCGGGACGTGAAGAAGCAGGAGGTGCTGCTCTTCATCGACAACATCTTCCGCTTCACCCAGGCCGGTTCCGAGGTCTCCACGCTGCTCGGCCGGATGCCGAGCGCCGTGGGTTACCAGCCGACCCTGGCCGACGAGATGGGCGAGCTCCAGGAGCGGATCACCTCCGTCCGGGGTCAGGCCATCACCTCGATGCAGGCGATCTACGTGCCCGCCGACGACTACACCGACCCGGCGCCGGCCACGACGTTCGCCCACCTGGACGCGACCACCAACCTGGAGCGGTCGATCTCCGACAAGGGCATCTACCCGGCCGTGGACCCGCTGGCGTCCTCGTCCCGGATCCTCGCCCCGGAGTTCGTCGGCGCCGAGCACTTCGCGGTGGCCACCGAGGTGAAGCGGATCCTGCAGCGCTACAAGGACCTGCAGGACATCATCGCCATCCTCGGCATCGAGGAGCTCTCGGAGGAAGACAAGATCACCGTGGCCCGGGCCCGGCGGATCGAGCGCTTCCTGTCGCAGAACACCTACGCCGCCGAGCAGTTCACCGGCGTGCCGGGCTCGACGGTCCCGATCGCCGAGACCATCGACGCGTTCAAGAAGATCAGCGAGGGCGAGTACGACCACTTCCCCGAGCAGGCGTTCTTCATGTGCGGCGGTCTCGAGGACCTCGAGGCCAAGGCCAAGGAGCTGATGGCGCAGGGCTGAGTCCCGCGACACATACGAAGGCCATCCCGGCGTCAGCCGGGGTGGCCTTCGGCCGTTACGCGGTGTTCGTCCCGGCCGTCCGGTTGCCACATACGCGTTTCCCGCCGACGCGCGGTACCGTTTCGAGCGCGACGCTCACGAACGGGCGCCGATCCGGTGCAACTATTCGGCTGCGTGCGCCCGTCTCCTTGTCGTGGGCGTGACGAATGGAGAAGCTAGTGGGTAAGGCCGGCAAGGGCGGCGCCAAGTCGTCCATCTGGTTCGGCGTGCCGCGGTGGGCCCGCACCTGCACGGTGTTCGGCGCCGTGCTGATGCTGCTCAGCGGTGTGGTGCTGGTGGGCTACGAGGCGCTGCTGTCCCGCTACGAGGGGGCGGTGGGCAAGGCCGACCTCTTCGGCGACCAGGCCGCCGGTGCCCAGGAGCGCAAGAGCGACATCAAGGGTCCGTTGAACATCCTGCTGGTGGGTATCGACCCCCGCAAGGCGGAGACCCGGCCGCTCGCCGACTCGATCATGATCCTGCACGTACCGTCGTCGATGGACCGGGCCTACCTCTTCTCCATGCCGCGTGACCTCTACGTCGATATCCCGGAGTTCGAGAAGGCCGAGTACTCCGGCGGCTCCGGCAAGCTCAACGGCGCGATGTCGCACGGCAGCAACGTCCCGGGGCAGAATCCGAGCGCCCCGCAGGGCTTCGAGCTGCTCGCCAAGACCCTGCAGAACGTGACCGGCATCGAGCGGTTCGACGCGGGCGCGATCATCAACTTCGCCGGGTTCCAGAAGATCGTCGACGCGATGGGCGGCGTCGACATGTACATCGAGCGGGACGTCCGCTCCGAGCACCGTAAGCCGGACGGCACCATGCGCACGCTGAAGCCGGGCGGGGGCGGCTACCTCGGCCCGCAGGCGGAGTACAAGAAGGGCAACGCCCACCTCAACGGGTGGCAGGCGCTGGACTACGTCCGGCAGCGTTACCCGAAGAACGGCGTGCCGGACGCCGACTACGGCCGGCAGCGCCACCAGCAGCAGTTCATCAAGGCGATGGCCAGCCAGGCCCTCGGCTCGGACGTGGTGACCAACCCGATCAAGCTGGACCGGGTGATCCGGGCCGCCGGCAAGTCGCTGACCTTCAACGGCCGGGGCAACAGCGTGGTCGACTTCGCGGTCGCCCTGAAGGGCATCCGGTCGGAGAACATCGAGACGATCAAGCTGCCGGGCGAGCCGATCGGCACCGGCTCGGCGTACCGGGGGGAGAAGTTCGTGCCCGCCGTGGCCGACTTCTTCACGGCGCTCAAGGACGAGCAGCTCGACGCGTTCATGCTGGAGCACCCGGAGTTCCGCCAGAAGACCAAGTGAGCCCGTACGCCCGGCGGGTCGGCACGGTGCCGGCCCGCCGTGGCGTGCCCGTGATGCCGGGTGGTACAGGTCTCGCCACCCACGTGGGGGTGGCCCGCACGGTGGGGACTAGACTTTCGACAATCCGCCGCCGCAGCAAGGAGACAGCGTGGCACAGCAGCTTCACGTCGAGCTCGTAGCCGTCGAGGAGAAGATCTGGTCGGGTGAGGCCGAGATGGTCGTCGCCCGGACGACCGAGGGTGAGCTGGGTGTGCTGCCGGGGCACGCGCCCCTGCTCGGCCAGCTCGCCGAGCCGAGCCAGGTCCGGATCAAGCAGGCCGGCGGTGAGCAGGTCGCCTACGACGTCGCGGGCGGCTTCCTGTCGGTGACCGGTGAGGGCGTCACCGTCCTCGCCGAGAGCGCCACCCCCGCGACTCCGGCACGCTGAGCCGACCCGCCGATGGAGATCGTGGAAGGGATCGGAATTGGCCTCGCGGTGGTGCTCGCCGGGCTTCTGATCCTCTTCATCCGGCGGGCCCTGGTCACCCGTAGCGGGGGTATCATCCGGCTCAGCGTCCGGGTCACCACCGTGCTCGACGGGCGCGGTTGGTCGCCCGGCTTCGGCCGCTTCGCCGCCGACGAGCTCCGCTGGTACCGAATGTTCAGCTTCGCGCTGCGACCCAAGCGGGTGCTCTCCCGTAAGGAGTTGGCGGTGGAACGCCGTCGGCTCCCGGAAGGTCAGGAGCGCCTCTCCATGCCCGCCGACTGGGTGATCCTGCGCTGTACCAGCCAGCACGCGCCCGTCGAGATCGCCATGGCGCGCTCCACGGTCACCGGTTTCCTCTCCTGGCTCGAGGCCGCCCCGCCCGGGGCGGCCTCGCCGCGTCTCGCCCCGCAGGACTGGCCCGCCGCCTGACGGCCGCCTCGCGCTCCGGGGTTTGGGGGGAGCCCACCCGCTCCAGGCGGTCAGGCTTGATCCCTCCGCGGGCGGGCTCCCCCCAAACCCCTCATGCTGCGCCGCGTGTCAGGGCTCTTCATCGGAAGCCCTCGCCGGTCCCGCGGAGGCGACCAGCTCGACCTCGTACCCCTGCCCGTCGGTGAGGTAGCCGGCGTAGCTCCCCGGTCCGCCCGCGTGCGGGTGCCGATCCGGGAAGAGCAGCTCCCAGCCGTGCGCCGGCGCCGCCGCGACCAGCCGGTCCACCGCGGCGGGCGGACCGGCGTGGAAGGCCAGATGGTTCAGGCCCGGGGCGAGCCGGTCGTGGACCCGCCCGGACAGCGCCGGGGACTCCTCGATGACCAGGTAGGTCGGGCCGAACCGCCAGGACCGGCCGGCCGGCCAGTCCTGGTACGGCGTCCAGCCCAGCTCGCCCAGGAGCCAGCCCCAGCTCGCCCGCGCGGCGGCGAGGTCCGGCACCCAGACCTCGACGTGGTGCAGCGCGCCGGTGCTCAGCGCTTGCCGCCCGGCACCCATAGCACATCTCCGGCCGGATTTGCCGTTCTTGACAGGATGAACAGCAGGTCGGAGAGGCGATTGAGATACTTGGCCGGAAGGGAGCTGGTGCGATCCGGATCATGAGCGACCAGGGCCCAGGCGGCCCGCTCGGCGCGCCGGGCGATCGTCCGTGCCACGTGCAGCAGCGCCGCGCCCGCGGTGCCGCCGGGGAGGATGAAGGAGTCGAGCTTGCTCAGGCGTGCGTTGTACTCGTCG
This sequence comes from Micromonospora sp. BS32, assembly GCF_059089345.1. NCBI lineage: Bacteria > Bacillati > Actinomycetota > Actinomycetes > Micromonosporales > Micromonosporaceae > Micromonospora > Micromonospora sp. BS32. Next base: position 72,625 of record NZ_JBSSHR010000010.1, on the reverse strand, counting down.
CACCAGCCCTCCAGACGCTCGACGTACTCCTCGGTCACCCGCAGCGGCGGGTACTTGGGGTCCGGCTCGACCGGGGTGGCCAGGTCGGCGCCCACGTCGAACAGGTCGTTCTGGATCGAGCCCAGCACCGCCCGCAGCTCGTCGTCGAGCTGTCCCAGGGCGAGGGCCACGCCGATCGCGGCGTTGCACTCGTCGACATCCGCGTACGCGGCGATCCGCGGATCGGTCTTCGGCACCTGCTCGTTGTTGCTCAGCCTGGTCATGCCGGCGTCGCCGGCCTTGGTGTAGATGCGCGTGAGGTGGACGGCCATGACGCACAGCCTACGGATACCGGACCTGACGATCCCGGCGCGGCCCGACCCGGCCGCCGGTTGGCCGGGTGGGGTGGGGCCCGGCGACGGCGGTGATCCAGCGGTCGAGGACGTCGATGTCATCCGGGTTCCCGGCGACGCCCGCCTGGCCGGCACGGTCCACGTGGTGGGGGCGAAGAACTCGGCGTTGAAGCTGATGGCCGCGGCGCTGCTGGCCCCCGGCCGGAGCGTGATCACCAACGTTCCCCGGATCACCGACATCGCGATCATGGGGGAGGTGCTGCGCCGGCTCGGCTGCGGGGTCAGCTTCGACGCGGACGACCCGGTCGACCCGATGGTCGCCCGGGGCGGGGTGGCCCGGTCCCGCTCGGTGGTCATCGACGTGCCGGAGCGGCCGGGGGCGGAGGCCGACTACGACCTGGTCCGCCGGCTGCGGGCGTCGATCTGCGTGCTCGGCCCGCTGCTGGCCCGCCGGGGGTACGTGCGGGTCGCCCATCCCGGCGGCGACGCGATCGGCTCGCGCGGGCTGGACATGCACATCTCGGGGCTGACCCGGATGGGCGCGGACATCTCCGGCGAGCACGGCTTCGTGATCGCCGCCGCCCCGGACGGCCTGCACGGCGCGGAGATCGTGCTGGACTTCCCGAGCGTGGGCGCCACCGAGAACCTGGTGATGGCGGCGGTGCTGGCCCGGGGCGTGACGGTGATCGACAACGCGGCCCGGGAGCCGGAGATCGTCGACATCTGCACGATGCTGAGCCAGATGGGCGCCCGGATCTCCGGGGCGGGCAGTTCCACCCTGCGTATCGTCGGCGTGCCCGAGCTGCACCCGGTGCGGCACGCCACGGTGGGGGACCGGATCGTCGCCGGCACCTGGGCGTTCGGGGCGGCGATGACCCGCGGGGACGTCACGGTCACCGGCATCGACCCGGCGTACCTGGAGGTCGCGCTGGACAAGCTGGTCTCGGCCGGCGCGCTGGTGGAGACCCGCGGTGACGCCTTCCGGGTACGCGCCGACGACCGGCCGGCGGCGGTGGACGTGGTCACCCTGCCGTTCCCGGGTTTCGCCACCGACCTGCTGCCGATGGCGATCGGCCTGGCCGCGGTGAGCGACGGCGCCTCACTGATCACCGAGAACATCTTCGACGGCCGGTTCATGTTCGCCAACGAGATGATGCGCCTCGGCGCGGACATCAAGACCGACGGCCACCACGCCGTGGTCCGGGGCCGGGACCGGCTCTCCGGCGCCCCGGTACGCGCCACCGACATCCGGGCCGGCGCTGGGCTGATCATCGCCGGGCTCTGCGCGGACGGGGTCACCGAGGTCTCCCACGTGCATCACGTCGACCGTGGCTACCCGGACTTCGTGGCCGACCTGCGGGCGCTCGGCGTCGAGGTGGAGCGGGGCACGGCGCCGGAGGCGCCCGACCTCACGATCTGAGGGCCTTAGCCGTCGTTCAGGCTCGCCGACTAGGGTGCTGACAGACACTCAATCGCAGCGAGGGAGAAGTAGATGGCGGGTCGACTCGCGGTCGTCGGGGCCGGGCTGATGGGCTCCGGCATCGCCCAGGTGGCGGCGCAGGCGGGCTGGCAGGTGACCCTGCGGGACGTGGACGACGCCGCCACGAAGCGGGGCGTCGACGGCATCCGGAAGTCGCTGGCGAAGTTCGCCGAGAAGGGCATGATCGATTCCTCCGAGGTCGAGGCGACCCTGGGCCGGATCACCCCGACCACCGAGCTGGAGGCGGCCGCCGACGCGGACATCGTCGTCGAGGCGGTCTTCGAGAAGATCGAGATCAAGCACGAGGTGTTCCGCGCGCTGGACAAGATCTGCAAGTCCGACGCGATCCTGGCCACCAACACCTCGGCCATCCCGGTCACCCAGATCGCCACGGCGACCGAGCGGCCGGAGTCGGTCGTCGGCACGCACTTCTTCTCGCCGGTGCCGATGATGAAGCTCTGCGAGCTGGTCCGGGGCTACAAGACCAGCGACGAGACGCTCGCGACCGCGAAGGCGTTCGCCGAGGGGATCGGCAAGACGGTCGTGGTGGTGAACCGGGACATCGCCGGCTTCGTGACGACCCGGCTGATCTGCGCCCTCGCCATGGAGGCGGTCAAGCTGGTCGAGTCCGGCGTGGTCTCGGCGGAGGACCTGGACACCGCCTGCAAGCTGGGCTTCGGGCACGCCATGGGGCCGCTGGCCACGGTCGACCTGACCGGCGTGGACGTGCTGCTGAACGCCGCGAAGAACATCTACACCGACACCGCCGACGAGAAGTTCTTCCCGCCGGAGCTGCTCCAGCGGATGGCCACCGCCGGCGACCTCGGCCGCAAGACCGGCACCGGTTTCTACCAGTACTGAGCCCACGCGAAGGGGCCGGGCGCGACGCGCCCGGCCCCTTCGGTGTCCGTCGGTCAGCCGTCGCGCTTGGTGGTCCAGCGGAAGGTGGTCAGGCAGAGGACCAGGCCGATGACGCACCAGGCGGCCAGCACGAGGGCTACCCGGCCCAGCTCGAAGGAGCCGCCCGGCTCCTGGGCGCCGAAGCTCTCCGGCAGGAAGACCGAGCGCAGTCCCTGGCACATCCACTTGAGTGGGAAGAGCGCCGCCGTCTGCTGCATCCAGTTCGGCAGGTCGGTGAAGACGAAGAACACCCCGGAGATGAACTGGAGGACCAGGGAGACCGGGGTGACCACCGCGGAGCCGCTGCGCGCGGTGCGGGCCAGCGACGAGATGGCGATCCCGCACAGGGTGCAGGCGGTGACGCCCAGCACGGCGACCCAGCCGAAGGTGAACCACTTCGCGGCGGTGGCCGGCAGGTCGAGGTCGAAGAGCGCGACGGCGACGACCAGGAGCAGCGCCGTCTCGGCGATGCCGATCGCCACCACCATGATCACCTTGCCGGCGAACCAGACCCACTTGGGCATCGGTGTGCCCCGGTAGCGCTTGAGCACCCCCCGGTCCCGCTCGATCGGGATCCAGATGCCGAGGTTCTGGAAGCTCACCGTCATCAGGCCGGTCGCGATCATGCCGGTGATGAAGTACTGGGTGAACTTCACCCCGCCGCCGATCGTCCCGTCGAAGATCGCCGCGAAGATCAGGATCATGATGATCGGGAAGCCCATCGTGAAGACGACGGACTCCCGGCTGCGCAGGAACTGGGTGATTTCCAGCCGGCCCTGCCGCAGCGCGAGCGCGCCCGGCCCGACCCGCCGGGCGCCCGTGGCGGCGACCGGGGCCGCCGGCTTCGTGGTGGTCGTCATCAGTGTCCGATCATCCGCAGGTAGACGTCTTCCAGGGTCGGCCGGGTCACCATCAGGCCGGGGACCTCGCCGCCGAAACGCGCGGCCAACTCCGCCACCAGGGCCGTCGGCGTCGCGCTCTCCGCGCTCTCCACCACCCCGTCCGGGGTACGCCAGGAGACCGTCGCCAGGGCCTCCTGCCGGTTGCCGAGCCGGTTCGGCGGGGCCACCTCGACCAGCCGGCCGCCGGCGATCACGCCGACCCGGTCGGCCAGCGACTCCGCCTCGTCCAGGTAGTGCGTGGTGAGGACGATGGTGGTGCCGACGGCGGCCAGGTCCCGGATCAGCTCCCAGAACTCCCGCCGGGCCTCCGGGTCGAAACCGGTGGTCGGCTCGTCGAGGAAGAGCAGCTCGGGGCGGCCGATGATGCCCAGCGCCACGTCGAGCCGGCGCTTCTGCCCGCCGGAGAGGGTGTGCGTACGGGCCTTCGCCTTGCCGGCCAGGCCGACCCGCTCTACCACCTTGTCCGGGTCGTCGGCGTCGGGGTAGAAGCCGGAGAAGTGCCGGACCACCTCGGCGACGGTCAGCTCGTCGAACTCGCCGGTGCCCTGGAGCACGATGCCCACCCGGGAGCGCCAGTCCGCGGCGGGGCGGGCCGGGTCGCTGCCCAGCACCGAGACCTCACCGGCGTCGCGCTGCCGGTAGCCCTCCAGGATCTCCACCGTGGTGGTCTTGCCCGCGCCGTTCGGGCCGAGCAGAGCGAACACCTCGCCCCGGCGGACGTCGAGGTCGACCCCCGCCACCGCGTTAGTGTCGCCGTACGCCTTGCGCAGTCCCCGGATGGAGATCGCGAGCTCGTCATCCATGACGTCAAGTGTGCGACCCCGGCGCACGTGGCGGCGGCCCGGGGTGTGGTGGTGTCGGCCATGTCGCGCCCGGCGTACCCGGTGGTCCACTCCATGGACCTGTGTGGTTTTGCACAACCCGTTTTACTGAACGGTAACTTAGACTCCGGCCATGGACGAGAAGGCTCTCCCGGACCGGCTGCCGGAGCGCGACCGCCCCTGGGTGATGCGCACGTACGCCGGGCACTCCTCCGCCGCGGCCACCAACGCGCTCTTCCGCCGCAACCTGGCCAAGGGGCAGACCGGCCTTTCGGTCGCCTTCGACCTGCCCACTCAGACCGGGTACGACCCGGACCACGAGCTGGCCGTCGGCGAGGTCGGCCGGGTCGGCGTGCCGGTGTCCCACCTCGGCGACATGCGGGCCCTCTTCGACGGCATCCCGCTCGCCGGGATGAACACCTCGATGACCATCAACGCGCCGGCGATGTGGCTGCTCGCCCTCTACGGCACGGTCGCCGCCGAGCAGGGCGCGGAGCTGGTCGCCTGCGCCGGGACCACACAGAACGACATCATCAAGGAGTACCTGTCCCGGGGGACGTACATCTTCCCGCCGGCCGCCTCGCTGCGCCTGACCGCCGACGTGGTCGCGTACACGCTGCGCGAGATGCCGAAGTGGAACCCGGTCAACATCTGCTCGTACCACCTCCAGGAGGCCGGCGCGACGCCGGTGCAGGAGGTCGGCTTCGCGCTCGCCACCGCCGTCGCCGTGCTCGACGCGGTCCGCGACTCCGGTCAGGTGCCGGCCGAGCGGATGGGCGACGTCGTCCAGCGAATCTCCTTCTTCGTCAACTCCGGGGTGCGCTTCGTCGAGGAGATCGCCAAGATGCGCGCGTTCGGGGCGCTCTGGGACGAGATCACCCGCGAACGCTACGGCGTCGAGAACCAGAAGCAGCGCCGGTTCCGTTACGGCGTGCAGGTCAACTCGCTCGGCCTGACCGAAGCCCAGCCGGAGAACAACATCCAGCGCATCGTGCTGGAGATGCTCGGCGTGACCTTCTCCCGGGACGCCCGGGCCCGCGCGGTGCAGCTGCCCGCCTGGAACGAGGCGCTCGGCCTGCCCCGCCCGTGGGACCAGCAGTGGTCGCTGCGGATGCAGCAGGTCCTGGCGTACGAGTCGGACCTGCTGGAGTATCCCGACCTGTTCGAGGGCTCGCACGTGATGACCGCGCTGGTCGACGGGATCGTCACCGGCGCCCGGGTCGAGCTGGACAAGGTGCTGGAGATGGGTGGCGTGGTGGCCGCCGTGGAGACCGGCTACCTCAAGAGCGCACTGGTCGCCTCGCTCGCCGAACGGCGCCGTCGGATGGAGTCCGGCGCCGACGTGGTGGTCGGCGTCAACCGGTTCACCGAGACCGAGCCGTCGCCGCTGACCGCGGCCGGCGCCGAGGCCGTCGAGCAGGTCGATCCGGCGGTCGAGGCGGCCGCCATCGCCTCCGTACGCGAGTGGCGGGCCGGCCGGGACGACGCGGCGGTCGACGCGGCACTGGCCCGGCTGCGCGCGGACGCCGCGACCACGACGAACCTGATGCCGGCGACCCTGGAGTGCGTGCGGGCCGGGGTGACCACCGGCGAGTGGGCCGGCGCGCTGCGCCAGGTCTTCGGCGAGTACCGGGCGCCCACCGGGCTGGCCGGCGCGGCCGGCGCGGGCGGCGACGCCACCCTGGGCGCGGTCCGCGAGCGGGTCGCCGCGACGGCCCGGGAGCTGGGCAGCGGCCGGCTGCGGCTGTTGGTCGGCAAGCCCGGCCTGGACGGGCACTCCAACGGCGCCGAGCAGATCGCGGTACGCGCCCGCGACGCCGGCTTCGAGGTCGTCTACCAGGGCATCCGGTTGACCGCCGGGCAGATCGTGGCCGCCGCCGTCGAGGAGGACGTCGACCTGGTCGGGCTGTCGGTGCTCTCCGGCTCGCACCTGGCGGCCGTGCCGGCCGTGCTGGACGGGCTGCGCGCCGCCGGCCGGGGCGACCTGCCGGTGGTGGTCGGCGGCATCATCCCCGCGGGCGACGCGGAGGCGCTGCGCGCCGCCGGGGTGGCCCGCGTCTTCACCCCGAAGGACTTCGCCCTCAGCCCCATCATCGACGAGATGGTCACCGTGATCCGCGAGGCCAACGGGCTGTCGTGAACCGGAAGGCCCGCGCGGTCAGCGGCTCTGATAGGTCATGCAGTCGGCCATGTCCGTCCGCGGGCCGACGGTGATCGACGGGGCGTGGCACTCCAGGTCGGAGTTGTGCCGACAGTCGGCGCGCGAGCAGGCGCCGACCTGCGCGACGAGCTGGTCGATGCCCCCGCGCACCGGCAACTCGACGAAGGTGTGGCAGTGGGCGTGGTCGCTGCTGCCGACCGTGATCGCGAAGGCGTGACAGTCGTTGGTGTGGTTGTAGGCGCAGGACACGACCGTGCACTCCTGGACCTTGGGCATCTGCGTCGCTGCGGTCATGGCGACCTCCCTCTCGGCTTCTGCCCCGATGCTAGGCATGTGAGGGGATTCTGCGGCCGGCTTCCGGGGCTCGGTCCCCCGCCAGGTCTCCGCCACCTTTCGGTCGGGCTCAGCCGCCCAGCACCTCGGAGAGCGGCGCCGGGGTCAGGCCCCGTTCGGCCAGGCCGGCCAGGATGTGCGGCAGCGCCTCGTCCGTCATCGGCGCGTTCGCCTCGGTGACGTGCAGGATGATCACCGAGCCGGGGCGGGCGTCCGCCAGCACCGCCCGAACGAGCGGCTGCCACCGGGTGGCGAACGGGTCCCCGCTGACCACGTCTCCGTCCACCACGGTCACCCCGAGCGGGGCCAGCTCGGTCAGCGCCGTCCGGTCGTGGCAGAGCCCGGGGAAACGGAAGTACCGGGTCTGCCGCCCGCCGTACGGGGCGATCACGTCGAAGGTCCGGGCCACGTCGGCGGTCATCCGCTGGCGGGGGATCGGCGGCAGGTGGTAGCAGCGCGGCGTGAACGCCGCGTGCGCGTAGGTGTGGTTCGCTAGCTCAAACCGCGGATTGTCGGCCAGTCGGCGGGTCAGCTCCGGGTACTGCTCCACCCACATGCCGGTCAGGAAGAAGGTGGCCGGCACCCGCTCCCGCTCCAGCAGCTCGATCACCTTCAGGTTCGCGTACGACGGGGGGTGCGGGCCGCGCAGCTCGCGGCGCATCACCTCGGTCATGTCCGCGTCGAAGGTCAGCGCCACCTTCGCCCCGGTACGCGGACCGTGGTTCACCACCGGGGGCAGGGTGCCCGGCCGGGTGGCTCCGGGCAGGGCGTCGGTGCCTGGTGCCCCCGTCCCCGTGCCGCCCGGCGTGCCCGTGCCGCCAAGGGTGCCCGTGCCGCCCGGAGCGCCCGTGCCTGCCGACGCGTCGGTGGTGATGCTCGGCGTGCCCGTGCCGCCCGGGGTGGCGGCGCCGCCGGGCGTGCCCGTGCCGATCTGCGTCGCGGTGCTGCCCGGCGCCCTCAGCACGGCCCGGACGGGCCGGTGCGGCGGTGTCGGCCCGGTGAGGACCGCGACGGCGGCGAGCACGGCGGCCGTTCCGGCGGCCAGCAGGAGGTGGGAATTCTTCACGAACACCGGCTGATGATCGCAGCAGGCTGCCCGTCATGGTGGCCCCCGAACGGTCGTTCCCGGCCGCACCGTCCGGCCGCACCCTCCCGCCGCACAGTGCCACCGCACCGTCGGGTTGCCCCCGTCGGGCACCGCCGGATCGCTGGCCGGTCGCCGGCGCGGCGCGGGGCCGGCGTCCAAGGCGGGCGGTCGCTCGGGCGTGGCGCGCTCTGGAGGTGGACTTCGTGGTGAGCGGTATGACTCTCCGTCATAAATGTGACGGAGAGTCATACCGCTCGTGAGCAGATTCGATCCGTCGCCGGTCGATGCCGGCCCGCGCCGAGGTCCAGGCGCGAGGCAAGGCCTTGATCGGGTGCGTTTCTTGTCGCTGGAGCGACGAGAAACGCACCCGAACCCGTTGGACCCGTCGCGGTGTCCTGAGTCGGCCTGGCGCGGGTGACCACTCGCCCTCCGCCGCGCCCGCCAGGTCCCTTCCGAGTCTCGGTACGTATATACCTCCGATGGGTTGGATGCCCGGTTTCGCGATGTGGAGAGGTTGCCCGATCCCGGTCCGCCCCCTGACCGGCGCGTCCGGTCTGTGCCGCAGTGGTGGCTTGCCCGGTTTCGCCGGGCGGCGACGGGCGACCGGAAATCCGGTCTGCGCCCGCCGGGCGGTGTCGTCCCGTGACCGGCGGCACCCTGAGGCCGGAATCGTGGCCGGCCCGGGGTCGTTACACATCCCGTGCGACCGCAGTAGCAGGCCCCTCCGGCACGGCCGGATGGATGCGGTGGCCCCGGAATGATGGCGGGCAGGCGGTCGTTACACATGGTCCCGGCGCCCGAGCCCCCCGGCTTGTGAAGCCAGCCGGACGAAGACTTTCCCCCTTGTGCTTTGAGCGCCCCTGTTCGTGGTGCTTGCCCGCCCGTGACCGTCCCCCTGGTTCGGGTTGGGCCAACCCCCGAAGGAGCTTCTCTGATGAAGACCACCATGCTGCGTAAGAGTGTTCTGGGTATCGCTGGTCTGGCCTTCGCCGGTGGCGTGTTCGCCGGTCCGATGGCCGAGGCGCACGCCGCCCCGGCGGTGGACGCCAAGCCCGTCGCGGTGGCCGTGCAGGCCGACAAGCCGGGCGTGGACAAGGCCAAGCTGATCCCGCACGGTGTGCAGGGCAGCCAGTCGCGCATCGACCTGAACGATGAGCAGACCGCGAACGTGAAGGCGATCATCGCCGGGACGAAGAAGTCGGGTCTGGACGAGCGGGCCGCGGTCATCTCCATCGCCACCAGCCTGCAGGAGTCGAAGCTGGAGAACCTGGGCCACCTCGGCGACCGCAACGACCACGACTCGCTGGGCCTGTTCCAGCAGCGCCCCTCCAGTGGTTGGGGCAGCCCGGAGCAGATCACCGACCCGATCTACTCCACCATGGCCTTCCAGAAGGGCCTCAAGCAGATCGACGGCTGGCAGGACATGCCGCTGACCGAAGCCGCCCAGACCGTGCAGGTCTCCGCCTACCCGGACGCCTACGCCCAGTGGGAGCAGCAGGCCGCCGACCTCGTCGCCAAGCACTGGAACAGCTGACCCCACAAGCCAACGAACGCTGGCCGGCACCCCTCACGGGGTGCCGGCCAGCGGCATATCCAATGGCTCAACGGCGAACCGCGACCGTTCAGGATCTCGCCGGGGCGTCCCCCGGGCGGGCTGGCTGGAGGCGTACCCGATGGGTCAGACGCGGAAGCCCGCGGCCCGGGCGGCCTGGCGTTCCCGGCGGCGGTCGGAGCGTCGGCGCAGGAACCAGAAGAGGAAGGCCACCAGGCCGAGCAGGAACGCCAGCACCAGCACCGGCAGGATGATCGCCGCCAGGGACATCACCACGCTGGTGGCGTCCTCGGCGGTGCTGGCCACCGGCGCGCCGAAGCCGGCGGTGGTGGCGTTGACGACCGGCCGGGCGGCGGACTTGAGCAGGTGCACGGCGAACGCGATGACCACGCCGGTCACCACCGGCACCCACTGGTGCGACGAGAAGAAGCTGCCCGGGTCGCTGACCGTGACTGTCTCGGAGCTGGACCCCGCGCCGAACGCGAGGCCGCCGGCGGTCGGCCGGACGACTGTCTGCACCAGGTCGTTGACGTGGTCGACGACCGGCACCTTGTCGGCGACGACCTCGACGGCGAGCAGCGCCGCCAGGATCGCCAGCACCCAGCCGTTGCCCAGCCACTGCCAGCCGCCGGGCAGGTCGATCAGGTCGGTGTAGCGGGCGAGCAGGCCCATGGTGAGCAGGGGGATGTAGGCGTTGAGACCCGCCGAGGCGGCGAGCCCGGTGCCGGTGAGGACTTCGAACACGATCTCAGCATCGCACCGGCACGCCAGTGCCGCTCGGTGGCGACGGTTCGGTCCTCGGCTACCCTCGTCGGGTGCGTCTGGTGATCGCGAAGTGCTCGGTGGACTACGTCGGACGGCTCTCGGCTCACCTGCCGCCAGCCATCCGACTGCTCATGGTGAAGGCGGACGGGTCGGTGTCGATCCACGCCGACGACCGGGCGTACAAGCCACTCAACTGGATGAGCCCGCCCTGCCGGCTCGAGGAGGCCCCCGGCGTCTGGCGGGTGGTCAACAAGGCCGGCGAGGAGCTGCGGATCACCCTGGAGGAGATCTTCCAGGACACCTCCTACGAGCTGGGTGTCGACCCGGGGCTGCGCAAGGACGGCGTCGAGGCGCACCTGCAGGAGTTGCTCGCCGCCAACCCGCAGACCCTCGGCGAGGGGTTCACCCTGGTCCGGCGCGAGTACATGACGGCGATCGGCCCGGTCGACCTGCTCTGCCGGGACGCGAACTCCGGCGCGGTCGCCGTGGAGGTCAAGCGGCGCGGCGAGATCGACGGGGTGGAGCAGCTCACCCGCTACCTCGAACTGATGAACCGGGACCCGCTGCTCGCTCCGGTGACCGGCGTCTTCGCGGCGCAGGAGATCAAGCCGCAGGCCCGGGTGCTCGCCACCGACCGGGGCATCCGCTGCGTGGTGGTCGACTACGACAAGCTGCGCGGCATCGAGCGCGACGAGCTGACCCTGTTCTGATTGCGGGGCCGCCGCCGTCCGGGACCACCCGTCAGCGTCGGCCGTAGATCAGCTTGGCGGCCTTGACCAGGCGGGCCACGTCGGCCGGCGTCCGCTCGAAGGTCATCGAGGGCAGCAGCGACCGGGCCCGGCGCCGGGTGATCGCCTTGGCCCGGCCGAACTCGCGCAGCCCGTCCTCGCCGTGGATGCGGCCGAAGCCGGAGTCGCCCACCCCGCCGAACGGCAGCGTGGACATCCCGGCGAAGGTGAGCGCCGAGTTGACGGAGGCCATGCCCGAGCGCAGCTGCCGGGCGATCGCCACCGCGTGCTTCCGGCCGAAGACCGAACCCCCCAGGCCGTACGACAGGGCATTGGCCCGGCGGACGGCCTCGTCGGCGTCGCGTACCCGGTTGATGGTCAGCGTCGGGCCGAAGGTCTCCTCGCGGACGGCGGCGGAGGACTCCGGCACGTCCACCAGCACGGTCGGGTGCACGTACGGCGGCCGCACGGCCTCCGCCCCGCCGAGGACGGCCCGACCGCCCGCGGCCACCGCGTCGTCGATGTGCCGGCGGATCACGTCGAGCTGGCCGGGCATCGTGATCGGCCCGATGTCCGTCCCCTCGGCGCCGACGGTCAACCGCCCGGCGCGAGCCACCACCTTGTCGACGAAGGCGTCGAAGACCGGTTCGACCGCGTAAACCCGCTCGATGCCGATGCAGGTCTGGCCGGCGTTGGTCAGCGCGCCCCACACGCAGGCCTCGGCGGCCGCGTCCAGGTCGGCGTCCGCGTCGACGATCATCGCGTCCTTGCCGCCCGCCTCCAGCAGCACCGGGGTCAGCGACTCGGCGCAGGCGGCCATCACCTTCCTGGCCGTGGCGGTGGAGCCGGTGAAGGCGACCTTGTCCACCCCGGACCGGCACAGCGCCGCCCCGACGTCGCCGAGCCCGTGCACGGCGGTGAGCACCGGGTGCTCCGGCACCACCTCGGCGAAGCTGTCGACCAGCCACTGGCCGACCGCCGGGGTGTACTCGCTGGGCTTGAGCACCACCGCGTTGCCGGCCGCCAGCGCGTACGCGGTCGAGCCGATCGGGGTGAAGACGGGGTAGTTCCAGGGGCCGATCACGCCGATCACCCCGTACGGCTGGTATTCGAGGTGGCCGGAGAATTCGGCGAGGATCAGCCGGGACCGGACCCGGCGTGGGCCGAGGACCCGGCGGGCGTTGCGGGCGGCCCAGTCGACGTGCTCGATCGCGGTGAGGATCTCGACGATCGCGTCGGCGACCGGCTTGCCGCCCTCGACGTGGACCAGCTGGGCGAGCTCCTCGATCCGCCGGGCCAGCGCGCCGCGCCAGCGCAGCAGCCGTTCCCGGCGGCGGGCGTTGCCCAGGCCGGCCCACCACGCGCCGGCCTGGCGGGCACGCTCGACCGCGCGGGTGACGTCGGCGGGGGTGGCGACCGGGAGTCGGCCCGCCTCGGCGCCCGTCGCCGGGCTGGTCGAGACCAACCGGCCGTCCTCGATGACCGGGGTGCCCGGGACATGCACAGCCGTCATGGCGGAAGTCTAGACCCGGTGATTACTGGCCGGTAGGGGCGGCGACGACCGTCCACTCCGCACCCGTCCGGCGTCCCGGGCGGACCGGGCGGCCGGTGTCGGGCCCGGTTCGGTGGACGGGAGATGTACGCCCGGGGTCGCGGAGATGACCTCCCGGGTGGTGAGCTGGTTACAGCGAGCTGGCAGGCTTGCGCCGGGGCGACGGTGGGTGGGGAGCTGACTGTCCATGGTGGATCATCCGGAACTGGTACCACTGGTCAGGGTGGCGGGCGGGCCGATGCGGGGGGCGAGCTTTCGGCTGGGCCCCCAGCCGCTGGTGATCGGCCGGGCGCCGACGGCCGACATCGCGGTGCCCGATCCGCATCTGAGCCGGCGGCACGCGGAGGTGCGACTGACCGATGCCGGCGCGGTCCTGGTCGACCTGGCGTCGACCAACGGGACCTGGCTCAACGACCGGCGGATCAGCGGCCCGGAGCCGCTCTGCGACGGGGACGTCATCCGGCTCGGCCGCACGGAGCTGCGGTACTCCGACCCCGGGCTGGCCACCACCGACCCGGTCGGGCTGCGGTTCGCCGGCGGCGGCGTCCGACGCGACCACCGGCCCACCCTGCCGCTGCCGCTCGCGCCCTCGACCGGGCCGACCGACGCCTGGCCGGCCGGCACCCCGGTGTCGTCGCGGGCGGTCACCGACACCGCCTCCTGACCCGACACCGCCTCCTGACCCGACGCCGGCCGGGCCGGCGACATCGTGGCCGGGGCGATCGTGGGGCGCCGACCCATGGACCGGCCCGCGCGACCGTGGCAGCATGCCGCGGATGGAGACCGAGCAGCGGACCGTGACGGCGAACGGCATCACCCAGCGGGTCCGGGTGGCCGGGCCGCCGGACGGCGTGCCGGTGCTGCTGGTGCACGGCAACGGCTCCTCCTCGGCGTTCTGGGAGCCGCTGATCCGCCGGCTGCCGGCCACGCTGCGGGTGGTCGCGCCGGACCTGCGGGGCTACGGGGACACCGAGACCGCCCCGGTGGACGCGACCCGGGGGCTGGCCGACTTCGCCGCCGACGTGGCCGCCCTGCTGGACCTGCCGGAGCTCTTCGCCGCTGGCGCCCGCCCGCTGGTGGCCGGCCACTCCCTCGGTGGCGGGGTGGCGATGCGACTGCTGGTGGACCACCCCACCCGGGTGGCCGGACTGCTGCTGGAGGCGCCGGTCTCGCCGTACGGCTTCGGCGGCACCCGGGACCTCGACGGCACCCCCACCACGCCGGACTTCGCCGGCACCGGGGCTGGCACCGCCAACGCCGACTTCGTGGCCCGACTCGCGGCCGGCGACCGGGGCCAGGAGGCCCGGACCAGCCCGCGCAGCGTCCTGCGGGCCACCTACGTGGCCGATCCCGCCACCCTCGGCGACGACGAGGAGTTGCTGCTCGACAGCTTGCTCTCGACCGCCACCGGGGACGGCAACTACCCGGGCACGGTGGCCACCTCGGCGCACTGGCCCGGCATCGCGGCGGGGGAGCGGGGCGTGCTCAACGCCCTCGCCCCGGTCCACTTCCGGATCGCCGACGAGCTGGTCGCCGTCGCGGTCAAGCCGCCGATCACCTGGGTACGCGGCGACGCCGACGTGATCGTCTCGGACACCTCGCTGTTCGACCTGGCGTACCTGGGGTCGCTGGGCCTGGTGCCGGGCTGGCCGGGGGAGGAGGCCTGCCCGCCGCAGCCGATGATCGGGCAGACCCGGGCGGTGCTGGAGCGGTACGCGGCGGCCGGCGGGTCGTACCGCGAGGTGGTGCTCCCCGGCTGCGGACACAGCCCGCACCTGGAGCGGCCGGCCGAGTTCGTGGCGGAGCTGCTGGCGCTGCTGACGGGATCGACAGCCCCTGCGTGAAATATCCCACGGCGTCTCGACAACGCAGCGTCACGTGGCAGACTCCGGCGCATAACCTTAGCGGCCGTTCATGTCGGCAACGGCGGAGTCAAACCAAGGGGAGGCCGGTCGTGGCGCGCGAGTTCACCAGTGTCGGTGTGGTGGGTCTGGGCACCATGGGTGCCGGCATCGTGGAGGTCTTCGCCCGCAACGGCGTGGGCGTCGTCGCGGTGGAGATCTCCGAGGCCGCCCTGGAGCGGGGCCGGGCCACCCTCAAGGGCTCGACCGACCGGGCGGTGGCCAAGGGCAAGCTCGCCGAGGCCGACCGGGACGCCCTGCACTCCCGGGTCGACTTCAAGGTGGGGCTGGACGCGCTGCACTCGGTGGACCTGGTGATCGAGGCCGTGCCCGAGCACCTCGACCTGAAGCAGCGGATCTTCGCCGAGCTGGACCGGGTCTGCAAGCCCGAGGCGATCCTGGCCACCAACACCTCCTCGCTGAGCGTCACCGAGATCTCGGTCGCGACCGGCCGGCCCAACCAGGTCATCGGCATCCACTTCTTCAACCCGGCGCCGGTGATGAAGCTGGTCGAGGTGGTCCGCACCGTGGTCACCTCCGCCGACGTGGTGGCCGACGTGGAGGCGCTCTGCGCCCGCCTTGGCAAGGTCGACGTCACCATCAGCGACCGGGCCGGCTTCATCGCCAACGCGCTGCTCTTCGGCTACCTCAACCACGCGGTGAGCATGTTCGAGGGGCGGTACGCCACCCGCGAGGACATCGACGCCGCCATGAAGCTCGGCTGCGGCCTGCCGATGGGTCCGCTCGCGCTGATGGACCTGATCGGCCTGGACACCGCGTACGAGATCCTGGACACCATGTACCGGCGCGGCGGGCGGGACCGCCGGCACGCCCCGGTGCCGCTGATCAAGCAGATGGTCACCGCGGGTCTGCTCGGCCGCAAGTCCGGCCGGGGCTTCTACACCTACGAGCGGCCGGGCTCCCCGGTTGTCGTACCCGACGAGCACACGCCGGTGGCGGCGGGGTCGGCGCTCGCCGACGGCGCGCGCGGCATCGCGAAGGTCGGCGTGGTCGGCTCCGGCACGATGGCCACCGGCATCATCGAGGTCTTCGCCAAGGCCGGCTACGAGGTCGTCTCGGTGACCCGGGGCGCGGAGAAGTCCGCCAAGGTCTTCGAAACGGTCAAGACCTCGCTCAACAAGGGCGTGGTGCGCGGCAAGCTCAGCGACGCCGACCGGGACGCCGCGCTCGGCCGGATCAACTGGTCGGCGACGCTGGAGCACCTGGCCGACGTCGACCTGGTGGTCGAGGCCGTGGTCGAGGAGCTGAGCGTCAAGAAGGCCCTCTTCGCCAGCCTCGACGAGATCTGCAAGCCGGGCGTCGTGCTCGCCACCACCACCTCGTCCCTGCCGGTGATCGACGTGGCGATGGCCACCCAGCGGCCGGCCGACGTGGTGGGGCTGCACTTCTTCAACCCGGCGCCGATCATGCCCCTGGTCGAGGTGGTGCAGACCATCCGCACCTCGGCGGAGACCACCGCCGTCGCCCGTGCGGTCTGCGCGGCGCTCGGCAAGACCGGCGTGGTCTGCGGCGACCGGTCCGGCTTCATCGTCAACGCGCTGCTCTTCCCGTACCTGAACGACGCGGTGAAGATGCTGGAGGCCAGCTACTCCACCGCCGACGACATCGACTACGCGATGAAGCTCGGCTGCGGTTACCCGATGGGCCCGTTCGAGCTGCTCGACGTGGTCGGGCTGGACGTCTCGCTGGCCATCCAGCGGGAGCTCTACCTGGAGCTGCGCGAGCCGGGCTTCGCCCCCGCGCCGCTGCTGGAGCACCTGGTCACCGCCGGCTACCTCGGGCGCAAGAGCGGCCGGGGCTTCCGCGACCACACCCGCCGCTGAACGGTGTCAACAGCGGACGCCGGTGACGGCGTCTGACTGGTGTGACCTTCGAGGAGTACGTCAGCAGTCGCGGGCCGGCGCTCGTCCGGCTGGCCCGGCTGCTGACCGGTGACGAGCACCGCGCCGAGGACCTCACCCAGGACGTGCTGGCGCGCGCCTACGTGCACTGGCGCCGGATCTCCCGGGCCGACCGACCGGACGTCTACGTGCGCCGGATGCTGGTCAATGCCAACACCTCCTGGTGGCGCCGACGATCCAGCCGGGAGCTGGCCACGGCCGAGTTCGCCGAGCGCGCCGGCCGGTTCGACCTGGGCGGCGAGACCGCCGACCGGGACGAGATGTGGCGGTTGATCCTCGGCCTGCCCGACCGGCAGCGGGCGGTGCTGGTGCTGCGCTACTACGAGGACCTCGACGACGCGACCATCGCGCAGATCCTCGGCTGCTCCGCGGTCACCGTCCGCACCCACGCGATGCGGGCGCTCACCCAGCTCCGGGAGCGTCACGGCGCCCCGACGACGAACGGGAGCCGGTCGTGACCGACCTCGACGAGCGGATCGCGCGGACCCTGCGGGAGCACGCCGACGGGCCCGTGGACACCGGCCGGCTGGTGACGGCCGCGGTGAACGGGGGACGGGCCCGTCGGCGACGGCGGCGCGCGGTGGTCGGAGCCGCGCTGGGCGTCGCGGTCGCGCTGGGGGCCGGGGTGGCCCTGCGTACGCCCTCGGCGGCGCCGCCGCCCACGCCGGCGGTCACGCCCAGCCCGGCCGTGGTCGTCCCGCCCCGGGCGCCGGGGGTGCCGGGGGCGGCGGCCCGCCCCGGCCTGGTCGGCTCCGATCGGGCGGTGCTGCACTTCGGGGTGGACCCGGCGGTGGGGCAGCCGGTGGCCTGGCGCTCGGCGGACCGGGTGGAGACCATGAACCTGGACCTCGGCGGGGGAGTGTTGGCGCTGGTCGCGGTCGGCGCCGACCCGCAGCGGGTCGAAATCGGCACCAACTTCCCGTACGGCATCGGGCCGGACGAGGTCGACAGGTCGGGTCAGGGTGAGGAGCGCGACCGGCACCCCGGGGACGACGCCTCCCGGTACAACGGGTTGCCGCGCCGGCTGGAGGAGGTCACCAGGGGCTGGGTGCTGCGGTGGCGGCCCGCCCCGGGGGTCTACGCCCGGGTCGCCACCCTCGGCGACACCGACGCCGAGGTACGCCGGGTGGCGGCGGCGCTGCGCTTCGACGAGGCCCGTCGCTGCGTCACGCCGATGCGACTGACCACCCTGCCGAAGGGGGCCTGGATCGGTGAGTGCGAGGCGTCGGTGCGGGAGCTGCCCTGGCCGAACGAGCAGGACCCGAACCGGCGGCTGCCCGGCGGAACGAAGACTCCCGCCCCCGTCGAGCGCGTCAGCGCCGTGCTGACCGTCCGGATGGCCAACTGGGCGTCCCTGCCGGTGCGCCTGTCGTATTCCCCGCAGGCCGAGAACGACCCGAGGATGCCGGTCGACCGGACGGTGGGCCCCTGGAAGGTGCGCGACGACGGCTACTTCAAGCAGGTGGTCGGCATCCCGCACACCTATCTCTCCATGGGCCGGGAGCTCAGCACGGACAAGGGCCCCTACGACGCCGACGTCTTCACGGTGATCCGGGGGCTGCGGTTGGCCGACGACCTTGGCGAGCCGACCACCTGGGAGTGACCGTAACCTTGACGACGTGAGCCCCCGTCGCAACCGTCCCCGCCGTGAGGACACCGCCCACCTGGACTCGGCCCGGGTCCGGCAGGGCGTGGAGTCGGTGCAGCAGTGGCGCGACGGCGAGTGGCAGGTACGCGGGATCGGCGGCGGTGCGTCCACCAAGACGTACCGCTGCCCCGGCTGTGACCAGGAGATCCGCCCCGGGGTGGCGCACCTGGTGGCGTGGCCGGCGGACGGCACGGGCGACCTGGCCGACCGCCGGCACTGGCACAGCGGCTGCTGGCGGGCCCGGGACCGGCGGGGCCCCAACCTGCTGCGCGGGCGGGGCGCCCCGCGGTACGGCTGAGCGATCTGGATCACCCGGTTTCGGCCCGGGCGGGCGGCGACGGTGAAGACGCGCCAGACTTGACCCGTGAGCACTCCGATCCGCGCGTCGTCGATCCTCCCCGGCCACCGGGAGGACATCGAGCTGCACACGGCCGACGGCCTGCGGTTGGTCGGTGAGCTGGCCCGCCCGGTCGACCGCGAGCCGGTGGGGACCCTGGTCTGCCTGCACCCGCTGCCCACCCACGGCGGGATGATGGACAGCCACATCTTCCGCAAGGCCGCCTGGCGGCTGCCGGCGCTGGCCGACCTGGCGGTGCTCCGGTTCAACACCCGCGGCACCAGCAGTGTCCGGGGCACCAGCGAGGGAGCGTTCGACAACGCGGTGGGGGAGCGCTTCGACGTCGCCGCCGCAATCGAGTACGCGGAGTTCCACGAGCTGCCGAACATCTGGCTGGTCGGCTGGTCGTTCGGCACCGACCTGACCATCAGGTACGGCTGCGACCCCGCGGTGGCCGGGGCGATCCTGCTCTCCCCGCCGCTGCGCTACTCCCAGCCGGAGGACCTGGCCGTCTGGGCCGAGTCGGGCCGTCCGCTCACCGCCCTGGTGCCGGAGTTCGACGACTACCTGCGGCCGGCGGAGGCGCGGGAGCGTTTCGCGGCGGTGCCGCAGGCCGAGGTGGTCGGGGTGCCCGGCGCCAAGCACCTCTGGGTGGGTGACGCCGAACGGGTGCTGGACGAGATCGTCAAACGGGTCAACCCGGCGGTGCCGCTGCCGCTGCCGACGACCTGGGACGGCCCGGTGGAGACCGGTAACGTCAGCGCGTACGCCGACCGGACGGTGGCCTCCTTCGCCGACACCCCGGTGCCCGGCCCGCAGCGCGACTGACCCGGTTCAGCGGGAGTCCTGCCGGGGCAGGACCACCTCGCGCAGGATCAGCTGGAGGGCGGCCACCGTGGGGATGGCGACCAGCGCGCCGACCACGCCGATCAGCGCCACCCCGAGCAGCGCGGCGAGCAGCGCGGCCACCTCGTTGACCTGCACCGACCGGCGCATCACCTTCGGGTAGATCAGGTAGTTCTCCACCTGCTGGTAGATCAGGAAGAACACCACGCAGGCGATCCCCTCCGGCAGCCCGGTGGCGAAGCCGACCAGGCTGATGATCACCGCGCCGAGGGTGGCGCCGATCTGCGGGATCAGGTCGGTCACCGCGACCACCACGGCCAGCGCGAACGGGTACGGCAGCCCGACGACCAGCGCGAACACGAAGGTGGTCACCCCGGCCAGCACGGCGATGCTCAGCGCGCCCACCATGTACGCCCCCACCTTGGCGAGGATCTCGTCGCCGATCAGGCTGACCCGCTGCCGCCGCGAGCGAGGCACCAGGGCGTACCCGAGGGCGCGCAGCTTGTCGAAGTAGGCCAGGAAGTAGATGGTCAGCACCAGCACGGTGAGCGCCCGGAACAGGGTGCCGAAGATCAGTTGGGCGCCACCGAGCACCCCGCCGAGCGCCCGGCCGACGGTGTCCGCGTTCGCCGCCTCCTGCACCCGGCGCATCACGCCGTAGCGGTCCACCAGGTCGTTGACGGTGTGGTTACGGCGCAGCTCCTCGACGTAGCTGGGCAGCTGCTCGATGAACTGCCCGCTCTGGGTGACCACCGGTGGCACCAGGGCCACCAGGCCGCCGGCGATCAGCAGCACCACGGTCAGCACGACCAGGGCCACGGCGAGGCCGTGCGGCAGGCCCCAGCGGCGCAGCCGGACCACCGCCGGGTTGAGCCCCACCGCCAGGAAGAGCGCGATGACCACCAGGACGAGGATGCCGCCGGCGTTGCGGATGCCGAGGTAGACCGTGTACGCCAGCAGCACCCCGAGCGCGCCGGTGAAGCCGATCAGGAAGGGACTCGGGCGTAGCGGACGGCCGGGCTGGCCGAACCGGCCCGACGGGGTGGTCACCGGGCCGGGCGCCTCGAAGTCCGTCGGGTCCCCGCCGGCCGCCTCGCCGGGCGTCGCGTCCCGGTCGGGATCGGTCGCCGCGTCATCGTGGGCCGGACCGTCCTGTGCCACCGGACCTCCCCCGGTCCCGCTCCGGCGTGGGTCACCGGAGGTCGTCGCCGGGATCCGCGCCGACGGCACTGTCCGTGCGAACCCCTGTCGGCAGGGTAGTGGCGGCCGGTGCCCCCGGCCACCCCCTGGTCACTCGGGCTCGACGCTGACCGTGCTCGGCTTGGCGCTGCGCTCGTCGGTGGTGGGCTTGCTCGGCCGCTTGCCGTTCTCCCCGGTGCTGGTGATCCTCGTCGGGGTGGCCTCCCGGCCGCCGGTGCCGGGCACCGCCGCCACGGTGGGCTCACCGTCCACACCGGCGCCAGCGGCGCCGCCGTCCACCGTGGTGACCGGCTCGGCGACCGGTTTGGCCCTCAGCTTGCCGCCGTTGGCGGAGACCGGCTCGGCCGCCGGCTTACCGCCGTTGGCCGGCGCTTCCGCCGAGGTCGCGTCGCCGGCCGGCGCGTCCACCGGCTTGGCGCCGTCGGGCGCCGGGACCGTGGCCCTCACCGCGGCCGGCTTCGCGCCGTCGGCCGCCTGTGCGGTGGCCTTCACTCCGGCCGGTTTCGCGCCGTCGGCCGTCTGGGCCGTCGCCTTCACCCCGGCCGGCTTCGCGCCGTCCGTCGCCGGCCCGGTTCCGTCCAGCCCGGGAACGGCCGCCGTGCCGGTCATCCTGCGCAGCTGGAGTTCGGTGATCTGCCGCTGCACCTCGTCGTATTCCTGGCGGGCCTGCCAGGTCTCCTGCCGCAGGTTGGCGAGCTCCTGCTGGGCCTGGGCGATCTCCAGCATCACCTGGGCCAGCTGCTGGCGGCCGGCCGCGGCCTCCTGCTGCGTCGCGGCGAGGTGCTGCTGGGTGGTGGCCAGGTGCTGCTGGGTGGTGGCCGCGTACTCCTCGAACTGGCGGCGGGAGGCGGCGACGTGCTCGTCGGCCTTGCGGCGCTTCTCGACGGCCTCGGTCTCGGCCCGCTGGAGCAGCGCGGTGGCCTCCTCCTCCGCCCGGCGGCGCATGGTCGACGCGTCGGTCTCGGCGGAGCGGCGGACCTCGGCGGCGCCCTGCTCGATCTCGTCGCGCCGCGCGGTCCACTCCCGCTCCAGCTGGTCGTGCCGGGTCTTGTGCTGCTTGTCGAGCTCGTCGCGGCGCTTGGCGTACTCCTGCTCGGCGGCGGCGTGGCGCTGGGCCAGCTCCCGGTCGGCGGCCTCCCGCCGGCTGTTGACCTCCTGCTCCACCCCGGCCCGCCAGGCGCCCAGCTCCTGCTGGGTCTGGGCCCGGGCGTGCTGCACGTACGCCTCGGTCTCGCTGCGCATCCGCTGCACGTACGCCTCGGTGTCGGTGCGGCTGCGCTTGGCCACCTCGGCGGCCTCGGTGGTCAGCCGGTGCGCCTCCTGCCGGGCCCGACCGCGGGTGCCCTTCGCCGCCTCCTCGGCGTCGTCGGTGATCCGCTTGGCCTCCTGGAGCGCCTTCGCGTGAGTGGCGCGACCGGCCTCGGCAGCCGACTCGGTGAGCCGCTTGGCCTCCTGTTGGGCCTTGGCGTGCACCTCCTTGGCCGCCTCGCGCAGCTGGGTCGCGTCCTGCTGGGCCTTGGCCAGCGCCTCCTTGGCCGTCTCACGCAGCCTGGTGGCCTCCTGCTGGGCCCGGTTGTGGATTTCCCGGGCCGTGTCGCGCAGCTTGGTGGCCTCCTGCTGGGCCTTGGCCAGCGCCTCCTGCGCGGTGGTCCGCAGCCGGGTGGACTCCTCCTGCGCCGTGGTCCGCAGCCGGGTGGACTCCTCCTCCGCGGTGGCGCGCAGCCGGGCGGCGTCGTCGTTGGCGCTCTTGACCGCCGCGTCCGCCTCGGCCTTGCGGGCGGCGGTGTGTCGCTCCTCCTCGGCGCGTCGGGAGGCCAGCGCGATCTCGAAGTCCTTGAGGGCCTTGGCGGCCTGCTCCCGGGCCTCGTCGATGATGTGTTCGGCGGCGGCCCGGCGGGCCTCGATCTCCTCGTTGGCGGCGGAGAGGATCGCGTCGGCCTGCTCCTCGGCAAGGGCGAGGATCTGCTCCACCCGGGGGCCGAGGTGCTTGAACGAGGCCCGGTCCACCACGCCCACCTGCTTGCGCACCTGGGCGAGATCCCGCTGGAGGTGCTCGACCTGGCCGGCCAGCTTGTGGATCTGCGTGTAGGCCTGCTCCCGCTCGGCCGTGAGGGTCCCGATCTCGTGCTCCGCACGAGCGACGTACCGGTCGACCTGTCGTTTCTCGTACCCCCGCAGAGCGGACTCGAAGCTGGGCTCCGTGGTCACGTCCCCGCCGAGAGCGAACAGTTCCTCGCCGTGCGACATGCCCCCATCCTCACACGCATCCGGCCCTCCTGGGGCGATACGGACGCCCCGGTTGGGACCTACTTCACTGGTACTACCCGACCGCGTGTCACAGGCTGGGAAACGAATACAGCGCGGGGTCACACCGGTTACCCGGTGTCACCCCGCGCCGTGATTCATGCCCCGTCGGTGCGGTGGGTCAGCTGGCGTTCTCCGCGGTCGCCCGCGACGCGGCGTCGGCCTTGGCCGGCTCCGGCTTGGCCGCCGGCGGCTGGGCCGGCACGCCCGGGACGATCCCGGCCAGGCCGGAGAGCATCTGGCCGAGCTGGGAGGTGACGGCGTCCTTCTGGCGGGTCAGGTCCTCGACCTCGCGGCGGGCCGCCTGGGTGGTCAGTTCCGCCTCGGTGCGCGCCTCGGTGAGCAGCCGGTTCGCCTCGGCCTTGGCCTCGTTGAGGGTCTTCTCGGAGAGCGCCTTGGCCTTGTCGACGGTCTCGTTCGCGGTGCGCTCCGACTCGATCCGGCGGGCCTCGGCCCGCTGCTCGATCTCCTTGGCCCGCTCCTGGGCGGCCCGGGCGCGCTGCTCGGCCTCGCCGACCAGCTTCTGGGTCTGCGCGACCTGGGCCGCGTGCCGCTCGGACTCCTCGCGCTCGGCCTTCTCCCGGCGCTCGGCGAGCTGGAGCTCCAGGGCCTGGAGGTCCTTGTCCCGCTTGTCGCGGGCGTCGGTGAGCAGCTTGGTCGCCTCGGCCCGCTTCTCCTCGGCCTCGCGCGCGGCCTTCGCCCGCTGCTGGGTGATCTCCCGCTCGGCGGTGGCGCGCAGGGTGGCCACCTCACGCTCGACCGTGGACTTGAGCTCGGCCACCTCGTGGGCGGTGACCGTACGCAGCTGCTTGGTCTCCCGGTCGGCGTCCGCGCGCAGGGTGTCGGCCTCCCGGCGGGCCTGCACCCGGACCTCGGCGGCCTCCCGCTCGGCGGCGGTGCGGGCGCTGCCGGCCTCGCGCTCGGCGGTGGCCTTCATCGCGGCGGCCTCGGCGCGGGCCTTGTCGGTGATCTCGCGCGCCTCGAGGCGGGCCGCGGAGAGGATGCCCTCGGACTCGCGCTTGGCCTCGTTGCGGTGGTCGTTGGCCTGTTCCTCGGCCAACCGGAGGATCTGTTCGACCCGGGTGCCGAGACCGGAGAGGGTCGGCCGGCTGTTCTCCTCGAGCTGCTTGTTGGTGTCGGTGAGCTTCTGCTCGAGCGCCGACTGCCGCTGCTCGGCCTGGCGGAGCCGACGCTGCGCGTCGTTCATCCGCTGCTCGGCCTCGGCCCGGGCCTGTTCGGACTGGGTCAGCGCGGCGGTCATCCGGCCGATGAAGTCATCGACCTGATGGGTGTTGTATCCGCGCAGGCCAACGGTGAAATCTGGCTGCGAGTTCGCGTTATCGAAGAACGCGAGAGGGGAGGACTGCTGCTGGGGCATTGGGACATACTTGCAGACCCCCCGGGGGCGTTCGCAAGAGCGGTGCCGAGCTTTCGCGTCCTCTTTACATGGTCAACTTCCCGCGCGTCCAGGACCGGACCAATCGGCGATCTTGGCAGCTCCCGGGCGGGTCGGGCGTCACGCAAAGTGAGCGCGAAAAAGGGCCGCGGGGGATCCCCGCGGCCCTTTGTCCGATGTCACTCGAATGGCGGCCGGCCACCGGCGCGAAAAGGCAATGTCCGCCTCGCCGCAATGGATGAGCCGGCATCACCCGGACGGCTCAGTGGCCGCGGAACCGGTTGATCGCGGTCTCGTGCCGGGAGCGCATCTCCCGGTCGCGCACGCCGAGCCCGTCCGTGGGGGCGAGGCAGCGCACCCCGACCTTGCCCTGGTGCGCGTTGCGGTGCACCTCGTACGCGGCCTGGCCGGTCTGCGCCAGGTCGTACGTCTTCGACACGGTCGGGTGGATCTTGCCAAGGGCGACTAGCCGGTTGGCCTCCCACGCCTCGCGGTAGTTGGCGAAGTGGCTGCCGACGATCCGCTTGAGGTGCATCCAGAGGTAGCGGTTGTCGTACTGGTGCTGGAAGCCGCTGGTGGAGGCGCAGGTGACGATGGTGCCGCCGCGCTTGGCCACGTAGACACTCGCGCCGAAGGTCTCCCGGCCGGGGTGCTCGAAGACGATGTCCGGGTCCTCGCCGCCGGTCAGCTCGCGGATCCGCTCACCGAAGCGGCGCCACTCGTCCTGATCCTGGGTCTCCTCGTCCTTCCAGAACCGGAACCCCTCGGCGGCCCGGTCGATGACCAGCTCCGCGCCCATCTTCCGGCACAGCTCGGCCTTCTCCGGCGAGGAGACCACGCAGACCGGGATCGCCCCGCCGTTGAGGGCCATCTGGGTGGCGTAGCCGCCCAGGCCGCCGGAGGCGCCCCAGATCAGCACCACGTCGCCCTGCTTCATGTTGGCCCCGTGGTGCGAGACGAGCTGCCGGTACGCGGTGGAGTTGACCAGCCCGGGGCTGGCCGCCTCCTCCCAGCTGAGGTGGCGCGGCTTCGGCATCAGCTGGTTGGCCTTGACCACGCACAGTTCGGCGAGGCCGCCGAAGTTCGTCTCGAAGCCCCAGATCCGCTGCTGCGGGTCGAGCATGGTGTCGTCGTGGCCGGCCGCGTCCTCCAGCTCCACCGAGAGGCAGTGCGCGACGACCTCGTCGCCGGCCTTCCACTTCGTCACGCCGGGGCCGGTCCGGAGCACCACGCCGGCCGCGTCCGAACCCACCACGTGGTACGGCAGGTCGTGCCGGCGGGTCAGCTCGGAGAGCCGGCCGTAGCGCTGGAGGAACTTGAAGGTGGAGAGCGGCTCGAAGATGCTGGTCCACACCGTGTTGTAGTTGATCGCACTGGCCATCACGGCGACCAGCGCCTCGCCCGGCCCGAGCTCCGGGGTGGGCACCTCCTGCAGGTGCAACGCCTTGCGCGGGTCCTTGTCGCGGGTGGCCATCCCGTCGAACATCCGGGTGTCCTCCGCGCGGACCACCACACCCCGGTAGGTCTCCGGCACTGGCAGCCCGGCGAGACCGGCGAGCTGCCGCTCGGGCTGTTCCGAGCCTTCCGCCGCCATGATCGCTTCGAGGATGTCCTGCACGGTGACCTCCCGTTCGTCCGCACCCATGCCGGGGGGGCAGGGGTGCTGCCATCGTCGGCACCGGTGCGACCGACCGCCATGTCGGCAATCGACACATCCGGCACCGGGTCGCGCTCCTTGTGGGCCGGGACGTTACTGAACGGTAGCTAGGGCCGGAAGTCCTGTGTGAAAAACTGCATTGGCCGATGCGTGGAGCTGTCCATGGGAACGGCGCACCGCGCACTCTCGCGCTCGTTCCCGCCAGGTGGGACACCGCCCGGCCCCGCGCCGTTGGCCGGGGCCGAGCGGCGGGGTCAGTGGCCCGCGGCGGGCTCGACCAGCTCGACCAGGACGCCACCGGCGTCCTTGGGGTGCACGAAGTTGATCCGGGAGTCGGCGGTGCCGCGCTTCGGCTTCTCGTAGAGCAGCCGGACGCCCCGCTCGCGCAGCGCCGCGCAGGCGGCGTCGATGTCGGCCACCGTGTACGCCACCTGCTGCACGCCCGGGCCGTTGCGGTCCAGGAACTTCGCGATGGTCGACTCGGGGTTCAGCGGGGCGAGCAGCTGCACGCAGCCGCCCTCGGTGGTCGGGCCGACGGCCAGCATCGCCTCGCGTACGCCCTGCTCGGTGTTGGTCTCGGTGTGCACGCAGCGCATGCCGAAGGTCCGCTGGTAGAAGTCGATCGCGGCGTCCAGGTCGGGCACCGCGACCCCGACATGGTCGATCCGGCGCAGGCCGATGTCTGTGACATAGTCGGCAGCGGTCTCGGCGGGGGAGTTCTCAGCCATGGCGCTAGTCTGACCGAACAATCGTTAAGGCGTACAGGTCGGCACCCCCTCGGAGGCAGGCAATGGCTTCGGTGATCGTCAGCGGCGCGCGGACCCCGATGGGGCGCCTGCTCGGCAACCTCAAGGATCTTCCGGCGACGAAGCTCGGCGGCGTCGCGATCAAGGCAGCGCTGGAGCGGGCCGGCGTCGCCCCGGACCAGGTCCAGTACGTGATCATGGGTCAGGTGCTCCAGGCCGGCGCCGGGCAGATCCCGGCCCGCCAGGCGGCCGTCGAGGCCGGCATCCCGATGTCCGTGCCGGCGCTGACCATCAACAAGGTCTGCCTCTCCGGCCTGGACGCGATCGCCCTGGCCGACCAGCTGGTCCGGGCCGGCGAGTTCGACATCGTGGTGGCCGGCGGCATGGAGTCGATGACCAACGCCCCGCACCTGCTGCTCGGCCAGCGCAGCGGCTACAAGTACGGCGACGTCACGATCAAGGACCACATGGCCCACGACGGCCTCAGCGACGCCTGGGACTGCTGCTCGATGGGCGAGTCCACCGAGCGGCACGGTGCGAAGCACGGGATCAGCCGCGAGGAGCAGGACGCCTTCGCCGCCGCCAGCCACCAGCGCGCGGCCGCCGCGCAGAAGAACGGCCACTTCGCCGACGAGATCACCCCGGTGGTCATCCCGCAGCGTAAGGGCGACCCGCTGGTGATCAGCGAGGACGAGGGCATCCGCCCGGACACCACCGCCGAGTCCCTCGGCAAGCTGCGCCCCGCGTTCGCCAAGGACGGCACCATCACCGCGGGCAGCTCCTCGCCGATCTCCGACGGCGCCGCCGCGGTGGTCGTGATGAGCAAGGCCAAGGCCAAGGAGCTGGGGCTGACCTGGCTGGCCGAGATCGGCGCGCACGGCAACGTGGCCGGCCCGGACAACTCTCTGCACTCGCAGCCCTCCAACGCGATCAGCCACGCCCTGAAAAAGGGTGGCCTGAGCGTCGGCGACCTCGACCTCATCGAGATCAACGAGGCGTTCGCCCAGGTCGGCATCCAGTCCGCGCGGGATCTCGGGATCAGCACCGACAAGGTCAACGTCAACGGCGGCGCGATCGCGCTCGGCCACCCGATCGGCATGTCCGGCGCCCGGCTGGTGCTCACCCTCGCGCTGGAGCTCAAGCGGCGTGGCGGTGGCACCGGCGCGGCCGCGCTCTGCGGCGGCGGGGGCCAGGGCGACGCCCTGATCATCCACGTCCCGTCGGGTGGCGAGACCGAGTAACGAGCTGGTCCGGCGAATCCCCCGGTCCTGAGCGAGAGTGGTGCAGTGAGCGAAGCGGTCGACCACGTCCAGGCTGCGGCCACCGGTCCGGTGCGCCGTAGTCGGGACGTACCCATGCTGGTGGCGCGGGCCCGCGACGGTGACCCCCGCGCGGTGGCCCGGCTGATCACGCTGGTCGAGTCCGGCGACGAGGTGCTGCCGCAGGTGGCGGCGGCCCTCGCGCCGTACGCCGGTCAGGCCCAGGTGGTGGGCCTGACCGGGTCGCCGGGCGTGGGCAAGTCGACCACCACCAACGAGCTGGTCCGGGCGCTGCGGGCGCGCGGGCACCGGGTCGGGGTGCTGGCCATCGACCCGTCCAGCCCGTTCACCGGCGGGGCCATCCTCGGCGACCGGGTCCGGATGCAGGACCACGCCACCGATCCCGGCGTCTACATCCGCTCGATGTCCAGCCGCGGCCACCTCGGCGGGCTCTCCGCCGCGACGCCGCAGGCGGTCCGGGTGCTGGAGGGCGCCGGCTGCGACGTGGTGCTGGTGGAGACCGTCGGCGTCGGGCAGGCCGAGGTCGAGGTCGCCTCGCTGGCAGACACCACCCTGGTGCTGCTCGCGCCGGGCATGGGCGACGCGATCCAGGCGGTCAAGGCTGGCATCCTGGAGATCGCCGACGTCTTCGTGGTCAACAAGGCCGACCGGGACGGCGCCGACGCCACCGTCCGCGACATCCAGGGCATGATCGCCCTGGGTGAGCGCGGGCCGGGGGAGTGGCGCCCGCAGGTGATCCGGGCCATCGCCGCCCGCGCCGAGGGCATCGACGACATCGCCGCCGCGATCGACAAGCACCGGGGCTGGCTCGAGCAGCACGACGAGCTGCGCCGCCGTCGGGAGGCGCGGGCCGCCGCCGAGATCGAGGCGATCGCGCTGGGCGTGCTCCGCGCGCGGATCGGCTCACTGCGCGACGGTACGGAGCTGACCACGCTCGCGGCGAAGGTGGCCGAGGGGGCGCTGGACCCGTACGCGGCCGCCGACGAACTGCTCGCCCAGCTCGGCTCCTGACCCCACCCCCGGATTGGCGGAGCGCGCCCCGGGGCACTGTGCCACCCACGGTGTTCCTGACGGGGGTGCTCCAATGGGCGCGGACCGAAGCGCGGCGGAGCGGGGCGGGACGCCCACGCCCACCGGCTGGTCGGGCCGGCGGGTGCCCGTCCTCACGGTGCTGGGGATGGTCTTCTTCGTGGTCGCGGCGCTCTGCGGGCTCGGCGCGGTGGTGGCAGCGCTGCCGGCCCGCGACTGGGAGATCGTCGCCGTCGGCGCCGTCATGGCCCTGCTGTTCGGCTCGACGTTCGGGTTTCTCGTCGTCGCCTGGTCCCGTGGTTCCGGTGCCGCCTCCACGTCGGCGCCATGGCCGGGCGGCGGCGGCTCGGGGGTCCGCTTCGGCTATTCGACCAGCGCGTACTGCTGGTTCAGCGCGATGCTGGCCGGCTGCGTGCTGGTCCTCGGCGGCCTGGCGGTGGTGCAGGGCACCTCGGGCGGCACGCTCGGCCGGGTGGTGGCCGTCGTCCTCGGCGGCCTGGCGGCGCTGATCGGCTGGTTCCTGGCCACCATGCTCCGGCACGCGCCCGGTGAGCTGGTGCTCTCGCCGGTCGGGGTCGCCCACCGGATGCTGACCGGTTTCTACTCCGTGCCGTGGTCCGCCGTGTTCGAGGTGGAGGCGCGGCGGCTGGGCACGCCGGTGATCGTGGTGAAGGCGTACCCGGCGCCGGAGAGCGTGCTGCGCCGGCACACCAGCCGGTTCGACACCGGCGAGCTGCGATTCCTGCCCTTCCTGGTGGTCCGCACCTACTGGCTGGCGGCCGACGCGGAGACGGTGCTGCGCGCGTTGACCTTCTACCACGCGCATCCCGAGTTGCGTGACGAGCTGGCCACTCCGGCCGGTCCGGCGCGGATCGCGGCGGGGCGGACCGGGGCCTGACCCGTCCACTCCGGACGCCGCCCGCCTAGTACGCTCGCACCGCGCCACGCCGACCGTGGGGCCGGAGGAACGAGGCGGGAGAGCATGGCTGACGAGGCGACCCAGGAGCTGTCGGTGACTCCGGACGCGGTGGCGGGCGGGACGACGCTCGTCTCCGACGAGGTGGTGGAGAAGATCGCGGTCGCCGCGGCCCGGTCGGTGCCCGGGGTGGCCGAGCTCGGCGGGGACGTCGCCCGGTTCTTCAACGCGGTGCTCGACCGGGTGGGTCTGGACCAGGTCGGCGATGCGACGAGGGGCTGCTCGGCGCATGTCACCAATGGTGCGGCGCTGGTCAACCTGGTGCTGGTGATTGAGGGCGGCCGGCCGGTGCCGGAGGTGACCGACGCGGTCCGGTACGCGGTGACGGCGGCGGTCGAGGCGTACGGGCTTCGGGTCGACGAGATCAACATCCGGGTGGACGACGTGGCGCTGGGCGGTCCGGCGGCACCTCAGGCCTGACCAGGTTACCGACCGGTACGCACTTCCTTAGCGATCGTTCAGGCATCCGTTCTACACTCGGACTTCAGTCGAGGACTCGAGGAGGAGCTCCGCGGATGAACGCCGACGAGATCGCCGCCGGACGGGCACGCTGGCAGGCCCGCTACGACGCCGCGCGCAAGCGGGACGCGGACTTCACCACGCTGTCCGGGATGACCGTGGACCCGGTGTACGGGCCGCCGGAGGGCACCGCGTACCCCGGCTTCGAGCGGATCGGCTGGCCGGGCGAGTTCCCGTACACCCGGGGGCTGTATCCGACGGGCTACCGCGGGCGGACCTGGACGATCCGGCAGTTCGCCGGCTTCGGCAACGCCCAGCAGACCAACGAGCGCTACAAGATGATCCTTGGGGCGGGCGGCGGCGGGCTCTCCGTCGCCTTCGACATGCCGACCCTGATGGGCCGCGACTCCGACGACCCGCAGGCGCTCGGCGAGGTCGGCCACTGCGGAGTCGCCATCGACACCGCCACCGACATGCAGGCGCTCTTCGACGGCATCGACCTGGCCGGCGTCACCACGTCGATGACCATCTCGGGCCCGGCCGTGCCGGTCTTCTGCATGTACCTGGTCGCCGCCGAGCGCCAGGGCGCCGACCTGTCCAAGCTGGACGGGACGCTGCAGACCGACATCTTCAAGGAGTACATCGCGCAGAAGGAGTGGCTCTTCGACCCGGAGCCGCACCTGCGCCTGATCGGCGACCTGATGGAGTACTGCGCCCGGGAGATCCCGCGCTACAAGCCGCTCTCCGTCTCCGGGTACCACATCCGCGAGGCCGGTTCGACCGCGGCGCAGGAGCTGGCGTACACCCTCGCCGACGGGTTCGGCTACGTCGAGCTGGGGCTGTCGCGCGGGCTGGACGTCAACGTCTTCGCCCCCGGCCTGAGCTTCTTCTTCGACTCCCACCTGGACTTCTTCGAGGAGATCGCCAAGTTCCGCGCCGCCCGCCGGATCTGGGCCCGCTGGCTGCGCGACGTCTACGGCGCCACCAGCGAGAAGGCGCTCTGGCTGCGGTTCCACACGCAGACCGCCGGGGTGTCGCTGACCGCCCAGCAGCCGGTCAACAACGTGGTGCGGACCGCCGTCGAGGCGCTCGCCGCGGTGCTCGGCGGGACGAACTCGCTGCACACCAACGCCCTGGACGAGACCCTGGCCCTGCCCACCGACGAGTCCGCCGAGATCGCCCTGCGTACCCAGCAGGTGCTGATGGAGGAGACCGGGGTGGTCAACGTCGCCGACCCGCTCGGCGGGTCCTGGTACGTCGAGGCGCTCACCGACAAGATCGAGGCCGAGGCGGAGGAGATCTTCGCCCGGATCCGGCAGCTCGGCGGCGAGGGCCCGCACCAGATCGGCCCGATGACCTCCGGCATCCTGCGCGGCATCGAGGACGGCTGGTTCACCGGCCACATCGCCGAGTCCGCCTTCGTCTACCAGCAGGCGCTGGAGAAGGGCGACAAGCGGATCGTCGGGGTCAACTGCCACACCGGCACCGTCGCCAAGGAGCTGGAGATCCTGCGCATCTCGCACGAGGTGGAGCTGGAGCAGCGCCGGGTGCTGGCCGAGCGGAAGACCGCCCGGGACGACGCCGCCGTCAAGACCGCCATCGCCCGGATGGTCGACGCGAGCCGTACCGACGAGAACATGATCCCGGCGATGCTCGACGCGGTCCGCGCCGAGGCCACCCTCGGCGAGATCTGCGACGCCCTGCGCGCCGAGTGGGGCGTCTACCGCGAACCCGCCCGTTTCTGACCCGTCCCCACCTTCCGCGACCGGCGGCGTCCGTCGCTTCCACCGGCGCCCTAGCGGCCCGGTCGCGGGAGGTGGGACGCGCCGGTCTGAGCAGGGGGTGAGAGTCGCAACTGTCGCCGTCGCGGTTGATCTGACTTCAGCGGTACACGTGCGAGACTAGGTAACCATGAGCGACCCACGGATCACCTCGTCGATCTTCACCCGCGGCGCGGTCGACCTCAGCGCGCTGCGCGGCACCGCACCAGCCACTACCCGCCCCGGCACACCCCCGCAGGCCGGCCCGCCCGCCGGCGTCCCTGGCGGCTCCGCCGCCGGTGACGACGCGATCATCGACGTCACCGAGGCCACCCTCCAGTCCGAGGTGCTCGAACGGTCGATGGCCATGCCCGTCGTGGTCTTCTTCGGCGCGGCCGGCTACCCGGAGAGCGACCAGTTCGCACCGGTGCTGGAGCGGCTGGCGGTCGAGGGCGGCGGCGCGTGGGTCCTGGCCCGGGTCGACGTGCAGGAGAACCCGCGGATCGCCCAGATGTTCCGGGTGCAGGGCATCCCGATGGTCTACGCGGTGGTCGGCGGGCAGCCGGTCGACGCCTTCTCCGGCGTGGTGCCGGAGGCCCAGCTCCGGCAGTGGATCGGCGCGGTGCTCAAGGCCGGCGGCGTCGCCGTCGCTGAGCCGGAGGACCCGCGGCTCGACGAGGCCGACGACGCGCTGATGAGCGGCGACCTGGACGCCGCCGAGCGGGCGTACCGGAAGATCCTGGCCGAGTCCCCGGCGGACGCCGCGGCCGAGGCCGGCCTGGCCCAGGTCGGGGTGGCCCGCCGGGTCGCCGGCGCGGACCCGCAGGCGGCGCTCGCCGCCGCGCAGAGCAACCCCGACGACGTCGAGGCCCAGCTGCTGGCCGCCGACATCGAGGTGCTCAGCGGCCTGGCCGAGCAGGCCTACCAGCGGCTGGTCGGCCTGGTCCGGCGGACCGCCGGCGACGACCGGGAGAAGGCCCGCCAGCACCTGGTCTCGCTCTTCACCATCGCCGGCCCGGACGACCCCGCGGTCGCCTCGGCCCGCCGGGCACTGGCTAGCGCCCTGTTCTGAGTTCCGTAGCACGCCAGCGCGGGCCGGCGTTCCGGCCGGCCCGCCCGACCACCGAGGACGGGAGCCCATGATGCGCCGGATCGCCGTCCTCGACGCGCCGACCAACCTCGGCCTGCGCCCACCCACGGCCACCTCCGTGCCCGGCTGCGGCAAGGCCCCGGGCGCGCTGCGCGACCACGGCCTGCTGGCCCGGCTGCGGGCCCGGGACGCCGGCTGCCTCACCCCGCCCCGGTACGACCCGGGCGACTGGCGGCCCGGCGACGGCGTCTGCCACGCCCGGGAGATCTCCGGCTACTCCGTGGCCCTGGCCGACCGGATCGGCGCGATCATCGACCGTGGGGAGTTCCCGCTGGTCCTCGGCGGGGACTGCTCGGTGCTGCTCGGCTCGGCGCTGGCCATGCACCGGCTCGGCGAGGCGGTCGGCGGTCGGATCGGGCTGGTCTTCGTCGACGGTCACTCCGACTTCCGGCATCCCGGCAACGCCTCGTACGTCGGCGCTGCGGCGGGGGAGGACCTCGCCCTGGTGACCGGGCGCGGTCAGGCCGACCTGGCGGCGATCGAGGGGCGCCGCCCGTACTTCCGGGACGTCGACGTGGTGGTGCTCGGCATCCGGGCCCAGGACGAGTACCGGCTCGACCTCCAGGCCGCCGGGATCACCACCCGTCCGGTGCCGGCGCTGCGCGCCGAGGGCGCCGCCCGCACCGCCCAGTGGGCCCACGAGCAGCTCGCCGACTGCGCCGGGTACTGGGTGCACATCGACGTGGACGTGCTCGACCCGGCGGTGATGCCCGCGGTGGACGCCCCCGACCCGGGCGGGATCGCCTTCGCCGAGCTGGAGATCCTGCTCGGCGGCCTGGTCGACACCCCGCACTGCCTCGGCGTGGAGCTGACCGTCTTCGACCCGGACTACGACCAGGACGGCTCGTACGCCGCCGAGATCGTCAACACCGTGGTGGCCGGGCTGTCCCCGGTGTCCGCGCCCGAGGCAGTCCCGCCCCGGCTGCTACCGCCCGCCCCGCCGCCGCAGCGCGTCCGGTCGGTGGGCCGGTCGGCCTCCTCCGCTCCGGCGCGCGCCGTGGTGGTCCCCGTACCCGCCATCGGGGAGAGCGAGGCGCCGCCCCTGGGGCGGCCGGGTGATGCCGACACCGAGGGCGGGCCCCGCCTGCTCGGGCCTCCGGACCGGGCCGCGGGCGGCGCCGATCGGGCCGTGCTGCCCGCGGCCGACAGCTTCACCCGGATGGGCGGCCTCGCGCCACGAGACGCCGCCGCGCACCCGAACGGCGGCCCCCAGCCGCACGACGGCCCGTCCCCGCTGGACGGTCCGTCCTCGCTGGACGGTCCGTCCGGGCCCGACGGTTCGTCCTCGGATCTGGTGGTGACGCCGGTTCCCGCGCTGGCGGTCGAGCCGGTCGGGCCCCCCGCCTCCGCCGGGCCGGGGCTGCTGCGCCGGGTGCATCCCCCGGAGGGCAGCCCGGCCGGGGACGGGATGCCGCCGCCCGACGACGAGCCGCCCCGGTCGACCGCCGGCATCGCCTGACCCGTCCAGGTCGGCGGCGCCGGCCGGGCACCGAGTGTCCGGGCCTAGCGTGTCCGGGCCGAGCGTGTCCGGGCCGAGGTCAGCGGAGGGCGCGGAGGAAGCGTTCGCTGATCGGGACCGCGCTGGCCGCGCTCGACCCGCCCTGCTCCACGAAGACCGCGAACGCCACGTCGCCCCGCCAGCCGACGAACCAGGCGTGGGTGTGCGCCGGGTTGTTGTCGTACTCGGCGGTGCCGGTCTTGCCGTACACCGGTCCGCCGGGGACGTCGGCGAGGGCCTTGGCGGTGCCGACCGTCACCACCTCGCGCATCATCGCCTTGAGCGGCGTCACCGACTCGGCCTTCAACTGCGGGCCCGGCCCCGCCGGCTTGGCCGGCGCCGGGTCGAGCACCAGCTTCGGCTGCTCCCAGTGACCCCGGGCCACGGCGGCGGTGGCCCCCGCCATGGCCAGCGGGCTGACCACGGTGGTGCCCTGGCCGATCGCGGCGGCGGCCTGCTCGACCCGCGAGCCGTTGGCGGAGACCTTGCCGGTGAAGGCGTCGAGGCCGAGGTCCCAGGCGCCCTCCAGGCCGACCGTCCGGGCGGTCTGCGCCAGCCCGTCCGGGCCGAGCTCCGGCGCGAGCGAGGCGAAGGCGGTGTTGCAGGACTTGGCGAAGTCCGTCCGGAACGGCACCTTGCCGAGGACGAAGTTGTCGGAGTTCTTGAACGGCCGGCCGTCCACGTCGACGGTCTTCGGACAGTCCACCGTGGTGTCCGCGCCGACCGCCCCCCGGTCGAGCAGGCCGAGGGCGCTGACCATCTTGAACGTGGAGCCGGGCGGCACCTGGGCGGTGAAGGCGAGGTTCTCCCCGGCCGCGCCGGGACCGTTGGCCGCGGCGAGCACCGCGCCGTCGGTGATCCGGACGGCCACCAGGGCCGAGCGGCGCTTCTCGCCGCGCAGCGCGGTGTCGGCGGCGTTCTGGGTGGCCACGTCCAGGGTGGTCTTGAGCGCCTGCCCCGGCTGTGGCGCGTGCTGAAACACCGGGACCTCGGCCGGCGGCTCGTTCTTGTCCGGCGCCGGCCTGCTGACCAGCACCGAGACGCCGGCGGTGCCGCGCAGCCGCTCGTCGTACCGGCCCTGGAGGCCGCCGTGCCCGACGAGGTCGCCGCGGGCGTACCGGTCGGGGTGGGCGGCGAGGTCGTCGGCCGTGGCCTCGTCGACCGAGCCGAGCAGGGCGCGGGCGAACTCGCGGGTGGGCGCGAGCGCCAGCTTCTCGGAGCGGAACTTGGTGCCCGGCAGGTCGTAGATGCGTGGCTTGATCTGCTGGTACGCGTCGTCCCGCAGCGTCACCACCTCGACGAAGGCGTTCGGATCGGCCTCGCGGAGCCGGGTGGGCAGGTCGGAGAGGTCGACCGGCGGACTGATCGGGGGCCGGATCGCCTTGAACGCGGCGTCGAGCTGCCGTACCAGCGCCGGGACGTCGGTTGCCTCGCTCGGCTGCACGCCGATCCGGACCACCGGCCGGGCCGCCACGATCGGCTGGCCCGCGTCGTCCAGCACGCCGCCGCGGGGCGCCGGCTCGCGGCGCAGCGTCAGCCGGTCACCCCTGGTCAGCTGCTCCTGGACGATCTGCGGCTCCCAGATCACCTGCCACTGGTCGTCGTCGCCGCCCTGGCGCAGCCGCACCGGCCGGTCGTACGCCCAGGTGGTGTCGCCGGGGAGCTTCCACTCCACCCGGATGGTCGTGGTGGCGAGGTTCTTGGTGATCTCGGCGTCACGGGTGCGGCGCAGCGTGGGCGGGGTGGCGGCCAGCTCCCCGGAGAGGTCCTTGATCTCCTTGGCCACGTCGCCGGCGGGCAGCCGGGCACCGGTCGGGTCGACGAAGCCGACCGCGTTCAGGTCACCCGAGCGCCAACCGGCGAGGAACGCCTCCAGGCTCTCCTCCGGCCCGGCGCCGTCCGAGCAGCCCGTCAGCGCACCAGCCGCCAGCACGGTGGCGGCCAGCGCCGCGAGGGCCGGCCGTACGCGCGTACGGGGGCGTCGGTGGGGGTAAGGGACTGACATGGAACGGCACCTCCGCGGCTCTGACTGCCCTGCCACGCTAGTACGCCGGTGCCGCCCGTACCGCCCCGGCGGACCGCCCGCCGGGTGAAGACGCCGGTGCGGCCGTGTGATGAACATCGCCAGTCGGGGTACTCCGCAGCCGGCCGACCGTGGATCTGCAACGGGTGAAAGGACAAAGTCCCGAACCGGACGTCCGGCTGGTGATCCGCCGACGATTGGACAGAGCGGCAGGGCCTAGGCTGGGCGGCAGAGTGACCCACAACGCGGTGGGTCGAGGGGAGTGGCACCGATGGACCGGCGTCCGGCGATCAAACCGGGACCCGACCTCCGGCAGGCTGACACCGGCCGGGACGACAGCTTCGATTCGGCGACCGACGGGGACGGCTTCGGCCGACTCGACACAGGAGTGACCGGGATGACCGGTTCGAGTATCGACACCCTCTACGACCTGGGCCTCCCCGGGGAAGCCATGGGCGACGACGCGGAGGACGCGGATCTCGACGAGCCGGTACCCAACGCGGAGCGCCTGGTGGCCCAGGCGGTGGCGTTGGCCGGCGACGATCACGGCGCGGCGACCCTGGTGGGTCGATTCTGGCGGTTCGCGCCGGACGAGGAACTGATCGGATTCACCGCCGAGGAGATGCTCGACGCCGCCCGGGCGCACCGGGACCTGGCCCAGCAGCGGGTGCCCGGCGAGCTGAAGTTGCGCATTCACGAGCCCGACGCCGACCAGCACCACACGGTGATCGAGATAGTGACCGACGACATGCCGTTCCTGGTCGACTCGGTGACCGCGCTGCTCAACGCCCACCACCTCGACGTGCACCTGCTGGTGCACCCGCTGGTGGTGGTCCGGCGCGAGCCGCTGGGCCGGCTGACCGAGGTCTCCGCCGACGTGGAGCCGGACGACGCGATCGCCGGTGACCTGATCGAGAGCTGGATGCGGGTCGAGATCGACCCGGTCCGCGACGCCGCGCAGCGCGAGCAGTTGCGTCGGGAGCTCCAGCGGGTGCTCACCGACGTCCGCGAGGCGGTCGAGGACTGGCCGAAGATGCGCCAGCGGGCCCTGGCGCTCGCCGACGAGCTGGCCTCCGCCCGGACGTCGGACAACCGCCCGCCGGTGCCGGAGAAGGACATCACCGACTCGGTGGAGCTGCTCCGCTGGTTGGCCCACGACCACTTCACCTTCCTCGGTTACCGCGAGTACCGGCTGGTCGAGTCCAGCGGCGAGGGCGGCGACGGCGGGCCGGCCCTGGAGGCGGTGCTCGGCACCGGGCTGGGCGTCCTGCGGTCCGACTCGCCGGAGGCGCGGGCGCTGTCGTCGATGACGCCCGAGGCGCACGAGCGGGTGATGGAGAAGCGGCTGCTGATCATCACCAAGGCGAACTCCCGGGCGACGGTGCACCGCTCCGCCTACCTCGACTACATCGGCTTCAAGATCTTCAACGACGCCGGCGAGGTGGTCGGCGAGCGGCGTTTCCTCGGCCTCTTCTCCACCGCGGCGTACCGGACCAGCGTGCGTGAGCTGCCGGTGGTCCGCCGCAAGGTGGCCGAGGTGCTGGACCGCTCCGGGCTGAGCCAGCGCAGCCACTCCGGCAAGGACCTGCTCCAGATCCTGGAGACCTACCCGCGCGACGAGCTGTTCCAGATCAAGACCGACGACCTGTACCACGCGGTGGTTGGCGTGCTGCGGATGGCCGGCCGCCGGCAGCTGCGGGTCTTCCTGCGCCGCGACGCGTACGGGCGGTTCATCTCCTGCCTGATCTACCTGCCCCGGGACCGGTTCACCACCCAGAACCGCCTGCGCATGCAGGACATCCTGAACCGCGAGCTGAACGGCGTCGGGGTGGACTACACCACCCGGGTCACCGAGTCGATGCTGGCCCGGCTGCACTTCATCGTCCGGACCGACCCGAGCAACCCGCCCGGCGACATCGACGCCGACCTGCTCGCCGAGGAGTTGGCCGACGCGACCCGGCTCTGGGACGACGACTACCGGCTGGTGCTGGAGCGCAAGCTCGGCGACGAGCAGGCCAAGCACCTGTTCAGCCGGTACGCCGACGCGTTCCCGGAGGGCTACAAGGACGGTCACACGCCGTACGAGGCGATGAAGGACCTGGCCAAGCTGGAGCTGCTGGAGGAGCCCGGCCAGCTCGAGATGCACCTGTTCCGCAAGCAGCTCGCGCCGCGCGCCAACGGCCACGGGGCGGCCGACGTCGACGAGGCGATGGACGTCCGGTTCAAGGTCTACCGGTACGGCGAGCCGATGATGCTCTCCGCCGTGCTGCCGGTGCTGCACTCGCTCGGCGTGCGGGTGGTCGACGAGCACCCGTACGAGGTGGACCGGGTCGACGGCCGGGTCTTCCTCTACGACTTCGGGCTGCGGCTGCCCGAGGCGCACCAGGAGCTGGCCGAGGTGCGCCCGCACGTGGAGAACGCCTTCGCCGCGTCCTGGCGGGGCGAGGCCGAGGTGGACGGCTTCAACGAGCTGGTGCTGCGCGGCGGCCTCACATGGCGCCAGGTGGTGGTGCTGCGGGCGTACGCGAAGTACCTGCGCCAGGCCGGCACGGTCTTCTCCCAGGAGTACATGGAGCAGACCTTCATCGCGTACCCGAAGATCGCCGCGCTGCTGGTGGAGCTCTTCGAGGCCCGGTTCGCCCCGGGTGCGACGAGCGCCGAGACGCGCCGCGAGCGCAGCGGTGACCTGGTCACCGCGATCGGCGCGGCACTGGACGACGTGGCGAGCCTGGACCAGGACCGGATCCTGCGGTCGTACCTGACGCTGATCCAGGCCACCCTGCGGACCAGCTTCTACCAGCGGAGCACCGACGGGCGGCCCAAGTCGTACGTGGCGTTCAAGCTGGACCCGCAGGCGGTCCCGGAGTTGCCGGCGCCCCGGCCGAAGTTCGAGATCTTCGTCTACTCGCCCCGGTTCGAGGGCGTGCACCTGCGGTTCGGGCCGGTGGCCCGGGGCGGGCTGCGCTGGTCCGACCGGCGCGAGGACTTCCGCACCGAGGTGCTGGGCCTGGTCAAGGCGCAGATGGTGAAGAACGCCGTGATCGTGCCGGTCGGCGCCAAGGGCGGCTTCGTGCTCAAGCAGAAGCCGGGCGACCGGGACGAGGCGGTGGCCTGCTACAAGCAGTTCATCTCCGCACTGCTGGACGTTACCGACAACATCGTCAGCGGCGAGATCGTGCCGCCGACCGACGTGGTCCGGCACGACGCGGACGACCCGTACCTGGTGGTGGCGGCGGACAAGGGCACCGCGACCTTCTCCGACATCGCCAACGAGATCTCGGCGGCGCACTGCTTCTGGCTTGGTGACGCGTTCGCCTCCGGCGGTTCCGCCGGCTACGACCACAAGAAGATGGGGATCACCGCCCGGGGCGCCTGGGAGTCGGTGAAGCGGCACTTCCGGGAGCTGGGCCACGACACCCAGACCCAGGACTTCACCGTGGTCGGCGTGGGCGACATGTCCGGCGACGTGTTCGGCAACGGGATGCTGCTGTCGGAGCACATCAGGCTGGTGGCCGCCTTCGACCACCGGCACATCTTCCTGGACCCGGACCCGGACGCCGCCACCTCGTACGCCGAGCGGAAGCGGCTGTTCGACCTGCCCCGGTCGTCCTGGGAGGACTACGACGCGAGCCTGATCTCCGAAGGCGGCGGGATCTTCCCGCGGACGGCGAAGTCGATCCCGATCAGCCCGCAGGTGCGGGCGGCGATCGGGCTGGACGACGACGTCACGCAGCTCAGCCCGCAGGAGCTGATGAAGGCGATCCTGACCGCGCCGGTCGACCTGTTCTGGAACGGCGGCATCGGCACGTACGTGAAGGCCTCCACCCAGACCAACGCGGAGGTGGGCGACAAGTCCAACGACGCGATCCGGGTGGACGGCAAGAGCCTGCGCTGCCGGGTGGTCGGCGAGGGCGGCAACCTGGGCTGCACCCAGCTCGGCCGGATCGAGTACGCGTTGACGGGCGGGCGGATCTACACCGACTTCATCGACAACGCGGCCGGGGTGGACTGCTCCGACCACGAGGTGAACATCAAGATCCTGCTCAACACGGCGGTCGCCGACGGCGCGCTGGACGTCCCGCAGCGGGACGAGCTGCTCGCCCAGATGACCGACGAGGTCGGTGAGCTGGTGCTGCGGGACAACTACGACCAGGCCCGCGCGATCAACAACTCGCAGGCCCAGGCCAATTCGCTGCTCCCGGTGCACCGCCGGATGATCAATGAGCTGGAGCGGGCCGGTCAGCTCGACCGGGCGCTGGAGGCGCTGCCGCCGGACGAGGAGCTGGCGGTGCGCACCGAGTCCGGGCTGACCGCGCCGGAGTTCGCGGTGCTGCTGGCGTACGTGAAGATCGTGCTGGAGCGGGAGATCCTCGCCGAGGGTCTCGCGGACGAGGAGTGGACGACCGACGTCCTGGTCAACTACTTCCCGACGCCGATGCGGCAGCGCTTCGCCGACCGGATGGCCCAGCACCGGCTGCGCCGCGACATCATCACCACGGTCCTGGTCAACGAGGCGGTCAACCGGGGCGGCATCTCGTTCATCTTCCGGGTGGTCGAGGAGACGGCCGCCTCGCCGGCGGACGTGATCCGGGCATACGTGGTGGTCCGTGACGTCTTCGGGCTGCGCGAACTCTGGGACGCGGTGGAGTCGCTGGACAACAAGGTCTCCCCGGAGCTCCAGACCAGCGTCTACCTGGACACCCGGCGGTTGCTCGACCGGGCGGTGCGCTGGCTGGTCACCAACCGGCGTTCGCCGATCGACGTCCCGGCGGAGACGGCGCGGTTGAAGGCCGGCGTGGCCCGGCTCCTGCCGGACCTGGAGGAGCGCTTCTACGGCAGCGAACGGGAGGCGCTGGCGGCGCACATCGACGCGATGGCCGCCAAGGGCCTGCCGCGGGAGCTGGCCGAGCAGGCGACCCGGCTGATGTACAGCTTCGGCCTGCTGGACGTGGTGGAGACGGCGAACGCCTCCGGGCGGGACGTCGGCGAGGTGGCCTCGGTCTACTTCGTCCTCTCCGACCTGTTCCGGGTGGACTCCCTGCTGTCGAAGATCTCCCTGCTGCCGCGGGAGGACCGCTGGCAGACGCTGGCCCGGATGGCGTTGCGCTACGACCTGTACGCGGCGCTGGCGGCACTCACGGCGGAGGTCCTCGGCTCCACTGCGGACAACCTGCCCCCGCAGGAGCGGGTGCTCGAGTGGGAGCAGTCGAACGCCACCTCGATCCACCGGGCCCGCCGGGCGATGGGGGAGTTCGACGAATCCCGGGCGGACCTGGCCGCCCTGTCGGTGCTGCTGCGCCAGATCCGCACCCTGGTGCGGACCTCCGCCGCGGCCTGACGCGTACGACGACGCGCCTCCGGCGGGACCGACATCCCGCCGGAGGCGCGTTCGGCGTTCACGAGGTCATCGAGGCGTACACGACGATGTTGTTCAGGTAGCTGCCGGCGGCCTGGTCGAACTGGCCGCCGCAGGTCACCACCCGCAGCGCGGGCCGGTCGTTCGGGCCGTACACCCGCTCGGTGGGAAAGGCCGTCTTCGGGTACGACCGCACCTCGTCGACGGTGAAGGTAACGGTGCTGCCGTCGGCCCGGGACACCGCGACGGTGTCGCCCTTGAGCAGGGCGCCGAGCTGGAAGAAGACGGCCGGCCCGAGCTTGGCCGAGTCGACGTGGCCGACGACGACGGCGTTGCCGGCCTCGCCGGGGCTGGCTCCGGGGGAGTACCAGCCGGCCTTCTGCGCCTGCTCCAGCGGGGGGACCTGGACGGTGCCGTCCGGGTTGGTGCCCAGCGCCATGATCTCGGCATCGACGCCGATCCGGGGGATCGAGATGGTGGTCGGCACGGACCGGGCCAGGGGTGCCGGTCCGGCGGCGGTCGCATCGGGATCGGTCCGGCCGTCCGGGGTGCCGTCGTCGGGAACGTCGGTGGCGTCCGGGACGTCGGGCGCGGCGGACTCCGGGCCGGCCTGGGCCGCCGGTTGCGGCGGGCGGGGCGGGGGAACGGTCCGGAGCGAGGCGCCGATCATTCCGGCACCCCCCATGGCAAGCGCTACGACGACGGCCGCGCCGGCGGCACGCCACGGTCTCCCGTGACGGCCGCCGGCCCGTGTCGCCGTCAGGTCAGACGAGCCCATTGGCCCGACGCCGCCGCATCAGCACGATGCCGCCGAGGGCAGCCGCGCCGATCATGCCCGCTCCGCCGGTGGCCATGCCGCGGTCGGTGCTGGTGGTGGTCATCCCACCGTCACCGCCGTCGACGTGGCCGCGCGGCATGCAGTCGTCCTTGCGGTCGTGGTCCTTGCGGTCGTGGTCCTTGCGGTCCTCGTCCTTGCGGTCCTCGTCCTTGCCGTCGTGACCCTTCCGGTCGTCGGCCTTGTCCGACTGGTCGTCGGCCATGCCTCCGCCTTGGCCGTCGGTCTCCGGCTGCCACGTGTCGCCGGCCTTGTTGTCCCAGTCCTTGCGGTCCTCGTCCTTGCGGTCCTCGTCCTTGCGGTCCTCGTCCTTGCGGTCCTCGTCCTTGCGGTCCTCGTCCTTGCGGTCCTCGTCCTTGCGGTCGTGGTCCTTGTTGTCCCAGTCCTTGCGGTCCCAGTCCTTGTGGTCCCAGTCCTCGTGGTTCCCGGGGCATACCTCAAGGAGCTGGACCTGCGGCTTGGCGAAGGCGTTCCCCACGTACTGAGCGTTTCCGCCCGCGTACGCCGCCCCGGGCGAGAACAGCAGCAGGGACGCGCCGCCGAGAGCGGCACCCGCAACGAGCTTCCCGAGCATCTTCTTTGCCATGACCTGCGTCACTCCATCCCTGTATGTCCTGAGCCCGACGACAGCCGAGCTACCGCCGATGTTAGACCGTTTCGAGAATTATGCGAGGGAAGATTCATTTTTGCGAGTTTGATGGTACTTAGCCGTATAGGAGTGCTAAGCGCCTCGTGCCGTCTTAGTGGCCTTCAGCTTCTTTCGGGGTGACGCGACCCGCTGTGGCATACCTGGGCCCCGGGGTCCTGCTACGGTGCTGCGCTACCGCGTTCCGCCGCCCTGGGCTCATCTGCCCGGAACGGGTCAGGCAGGTTGCTGTCCGGGCGTGTCCACCCCCTGTCGGTTCAGCAGTCATATCGAGCCATTGCCATGGAAGCGCTCCCATGCAAGAATCGCTGCACGCGGTTCGGGGAGCCACACCGCACAGGCAGATCGTCGAGGGCATCCGGTCCAGGCCGGACGACGTGGCCGTAGACCGGTCCTGGGGGCCGGCCAGCTCACCACCACCGCTCGTCCGTCCGGGGCGGGCAGCACCCCCGAGCATCCCGTTGGCGCCGAGGTCGTCCCGTCCGGACGTCCGCCGGGGCCATAACGCCGGGCCGTACGCGGATCCGGTCTCGCCCAAGGAGTTCAGTGGTATGAATCTGTGGAGAAGTCTGTCCGGCCGGCGCCGGGCGTTCGCCCTCACCGGCGCGAGCGTCCTGGTGGCGGGCGGCCTGGTGACCATCCCGGTCACCGCGGCGCAGGCCGCGACCCAGTGCAGCGTCGACTACACCACCAGCGACTGGCCGGGCGGCTTCACCGGCACCGTCACCATCAAGAACCTCGGTGATCCGGTCAGCGCCTGGAACCTCGGCTTCACCTTCCCGAACAGCGCGCAGAAGGTGGTGTCCGGCTGGTCGGCGAAGTGGTCGCAGAGCGGCCAGAACGTCACCGCCACGAACGAGTCGTGGAACGGCTCGCTCGCCAGCGGCGCCAGCACCACCATCGGGTTCAACGGGGCCTGGAGCGGGAGCAACCCGAAGCCGACCTCGTTCA
Organism: Micromonospora sp. BS32; assembly: GCF_059089345.1. Lineage (NCBI taxonomy): Bacteria > Bacillati > Actinomycetota > Actinomycetes > Micromonosporales > Micromonosporaceae > Micromonospora > Micromonospora sp. BS32. The sequence continues at coordinate 28,092 of NZ_JBSSHR010000010.1, read as the reverse complement.
CCCTGAACGGCACGGTCTGCAACGGCGGCACCCCGACCACCCCGCCGCCCACCACCCCGCCGCCGACGACGCCGCCCACCACGCCCCCGCCCACGACCCCGCCGCCCGGCACCAAGGTGGACAACCCGTACGCCGGGGTGAAGGGGTACGTGAATCCGGAGTGGAAGGCCAAGGCGGACGCCGAGCCCGGTGGCAGCCGGGTGTCCAACAACCCGACCGCCGTCTGGCTGGACCGGATCGCCGCGATCAACGGCACCACCGACAGCAGCTCCAACGGCGCGATGGGTGTACGCGACCACCTGAACGCCGCGCTGCAGCAGGGCGCCGGCTACATCCAGTTCGTCATCTACAACCTGCCCGGCCGGGACTGCTCCGCGCTCGCCTCCAACGGTGAGCTGGGCCCGGACGAGCTGCCCCGCTACAAGGCCGAGTACATCGACCCGATCGCCGCGATCCAGGCCGACCCGAAGTACGCCAGCCTGCGGATCGTCAACATCATCGAGATCGACTCGCTGCCCAACCTGGTCACCAACACCTCCGGCCAGCCCGGCGGCACGGTGCTGTGCGACACGGTGAAGGCCAACGGCGCGTACGTCAACGGCGTCGGCTACGCCCTCGCCAAGCTCGGCGCGATCGGCAATGTCTACAACTACATCGACGCCGCGCACCACGGCTGGATCGGCTGGGACAGCAACCTCGGCCCGACCGCCAACCAGCTCTACACGGCCGCCATCGCCTCCGGCAGCACGGTGAAGAACGTGCACGGCTTCATCGTCAACACCGCGAACTACTCGGCGCTGCGCGAGCCGTACGTCAAGATCACTGACACGGTGAACGGGCAGACCGTCCGCCAGTCCAAGTGGATCGACTGGAACCAGTACGTCGACGAGCTGTCGTTCGCCCAGGCGTTCCGCAACAAGCTGGTCTCCACCGGCTTCGACACCAACATCGGCATGCTGATCGACACCTCCCGAAACGGCTGGGGCGGCACCGCCCGGCCCACCGGCCCGGGCGCGACGACCAGTGTGGACACCTACGTCAACGGCGGCCGCATCGACCGCCGATTCCACGCCGGCAACTGGTGCAACCAGGCCGGCGCCGGACTCGGTGAGCGTCCCAAGGCCAGCCCGGAGCCCGGCATCGACGCGTACGTCTGGGTCAAGCCCCCAGGCGAGTCGGACGGCTCCAGCAGCCTGATCCCGAACACCGAGGGCAAGGGCTTCGACCGGATGTGCGACCCGACCTACACCGGCAACGCCCGCAACGGCAACAGCATGAGTGGCGCCCTGCCGAACGCGCCGATCTCCGGCGCCTGGTTCTCCGCTCAGTTCCAGGAGCTCATGAAGAACGCCTACCCGGCGCTGTAGGACGGCACGCCTGCCCGCCGCGACAGGAGTGAGGTACTGACGCGGCAGGTTTCCCCGGGCCCCTGGTCCGACCGTCACCGGTCGGGCCAGGGGCCCCCGCCGGTCAGGGGACCGTCTTCTCCACCGCCGCCCGGCCCTGCTCGGCCAGGTCCCGGCGGGCCCGCTCGATGTTCTCCGGCGTCAGGTCCTGCCCGCGAGCCATCACCAGGTCCTCCGGCTCCCAGGGCTGCTCCGCGCCGGTGCGGATGTTGTTCCCGCCGGCCCCGGTGCCGGTGCCGGTGGCGCCGGTGCCGGCCGCGTACGGGTCGCCCAGCAGGTCCTCCGTCGCGCCGGCGCCCCCGGCGCCCGGCTCGGTGAAGGACGGGTTGTCCCGGTCGGGGCCGCCGCCGGTGGCCAACTGCGGCACGGTGCTCTCGTCGTCCACCGCGGCGGCCACCTCCGGGCTCTCCTCCAGCGGCCGGCCGCGGTTCGGGTCACGATCGGTCATGGTGCTGCCTCCCTGTCCCAGACGCGTTCCCGGATCTCGCGTACCCCGCTGGGACCGGGCCATGCCGACGGAGGCCGGACCTCCCGGGCCGCCTCGATGGTCGGCGGCTCGGCCGGACGCGGAGACGCCCCGACCGCGGGTGCGGTCGGGGCGTCCCGGTGGTGGTCAGCGGCCGAGGACCCGGTCCAGGAAGTCCCGGTACTGGCGGACCGCCATCCGCAGCTGCTCGGTGTCCGCCGAGCCGGCGTCCTGCCAGCCGCCCAGCTTCTCCTTCTGCGCGGACAGCGCGGAGGAGAGTGCCTGGATGGCCTCCTCGATCAGCGACTGGGCGTCGCCCACGGCCGCCCGCGGGTCGTCCACGAAGCGGAGCTGGACGTCGCGCCACCGGTCCCGGAAGTCCTGCGCGGCCGCCGGCTCGAAAAGGGTGGCCGCGTCGGTGGGGACGTTGGCGCCGGCCGGGCGGGCCGCCGCGGCGGCGACGCCGCCGGCACCCACCGCGCCGACGCCCGCCGCGGCGGCTGACGCGCCGCCCTCGGGCGCCTCGGCGTCCGGGTCGACCATCGCCGGCGTGGCGCTGCCGTAGCCGGCCGCCCCGGCCGAGGTCGCGTCGTCGTGGCGCGAGGCGGCCACCGGACCGTCGCCGTCGGCCGTCCAGCGGTCCCGGTCGTGGATCCGGTCGGCGGCGGTCGGGTCGGCCCGCTCGTCGTCGAAGGGCTCGGTCCGCCCCGGTGCGCCGTCGCCCGGCTGGGCGGTGTCCTCGCCCCGGGCGTCCCGCTCGTCCTCCGGCCGACCACCGGCCAGCGCCGAGGCGGCCACCGCGTCGCCCACCGTGGTCGCCCCGAAGGTGGTCGGCAGCGGGGCCGGCTCGTGGAACTCCGGTCGGCCGTCGCCGTCGGGGTCGGCCGCGCCGTCCCGGTCGTCGTCCGCGTCACGGTCGGTGTCCCGCAGGGCGTACGGGCGGGTGTCGTCGAGGTCGTCGCCGCGCTGGTCGGTCACCGACGGGTCGTCGAAGGTGCCCCGGTCGTCGAGCGCGTCCTCGGGCACGTCGGCACGCCCGTCCCGGTCGTGCCGGGCGTCGGCGGCGTCCACCGCGCCGGGCGGGGGTACCGCCACCGGCGTGGAGCGGACGGCCTCCGGGTGGTCGTTGTTCAGCTGCTGCTCTTCCTGGCGCATGGTGGTGGTCTCCTCAGCGGCTGGTGACGTCGTGGGGGCTGTCGGGGTGGTGCTGCTCCGGCGTGACCCCACGGACCGGGTCCGCGCCGAGCAGGTCGGCGAAGAGGGCGCGGTAGTGGACGACGGCCTGGCGGAGCTCCTCGGTGCTGGCCTCGCCCCGCTCGTTGCGCAGCCGGATCTCGTGCGCGTCGCGGTAGTGGGTCAGCGTGCGGGCGTGCTCGACGGAGAGATGGGCGATCTGGTCGGAGAAGTCCCCGGTGGGGTAGCCGCGCTCGGTGATCAGCCGGCTGACCAGTTCGTCGGCGTCGCCCACGGTCTCGGCCGGTGAGTCGACGAAGCGGACCTGGAGCTCCTCCCAGGCCGCGGCGTAGCGGGCCCGCGCCTCCGGGGCCAGCGGGGTGAGTTCGAGTTCGGCGTGCCGGCGTTCCCGGTCCCGCAGCTCCCGCTCGGCGGCGGAGCGGTTGTCCTGCTCGGCGACGACCCGGTCGTACTCCGGGCCGAAGCGCCGCCGCAGCGACCGGCGACGGCCGGCCACCACCGCCGCGGCGACCACCGCGGCCAGCACCAGTACGACGAGAACCAGAATGACTACCTGTGTGGGCGACATGGCTCCTCCTTCGCCACCGGTATTCCCTCTGCCCACTGATCGCCAATCCCGATCCCGGCGACTTTCCTGACCGATTCCGTGCGGTAGCGCTTACCCGGAACGCCGGTCGGCATGTCGGGAACCACAGCAGGGATCGTCAGCAGAACTTGACTGGTCCCAGAAAGCGAGCTGGGTGGGGTGTTGCCCGGCTCAGCCGGGCCCGCCTGGGGCGGGTCTCCGGCCAGGCGGTCTACGCCGTCCTGCACGCCCTCACAGGGCAGGCCGAAATACGTCCAGCTGCTGCCGGCCAACCGGCCACGCGAGGACGTGCGGGTCAGCACCAACCAGGGCGGCGGCCCGATGTCGTACGGAGTGGACAACCGGAGCGGCAACCTCCTCGGTGGCCGGTCTTCCGCGAGGCCGACGACTCCTACCGGAGTGCCGTCCGTTCGCCGGCGGGTTCGGCCCAAGATCAGTCCACAGTAGTGACCAGCGCGACGGACGGTAGTGCTGAGGCCCGGGATTACGTATCCTGCCCAAGGCGCCCGTGTCGGTGCCCGGTCATCGGCCGGGACGTTGCCCGGCCGGTGCCGGCGCCCCCGCTGACACCCCTTCCGGGCGAGGACTCATGAACACCCGCGACTGGCCGATCCGCGCCAAGCTGACCGCCCTGGTCGTCACCCCGGTGGCCGCCCTGCTGGCGCTCTGGATCTTCGCCACCACGCTCACCTTCGGTCCCGCGATCGACCTGCTCTCCGCGCGCACCCTCCTCTACGACCTGGGCCGGCCCGGGGAGCGGGTGGTCGCCGAACTCCAGCGCGAGCGCCGGGCCTCGGTGGTGCAGCTCTCCACCCCGGGCGCGCTGCCGACGCTGGCCGAGCAGCGCCGCCGGACCGACGGGGCGGTCGCCGAGCTGCGCCGGCGGATGGACGGCCAGCGGCTGCGCGACGCCGCCGACGACCGGCTGGACGCCCGGCTCGACGCGCTCGGCTCCGCCCTCGACGCGCTGCCTGCCGGTCGCGGTTTCATCGACCGTCGCCAGGTCGACCGGGCCGGGGCGATCGGGCTGTACACCGGCATGATCTCCTCCGCCTTCCAGGCCTTCGCCGCGATGGCGACGCTGCCGGACGCGGATCTCAACCGGGAGGCGCTCGCGCTCACCGCGCTCGGCCGCTCCCGCGAGCTGCTCGGCCAGACCGACGCGCTGCTGACCGGCGCGTTGACCACCGGGCGGTTCGCCGAGGGCGAGCAGCTGCGGCTGGTGCAGACCATCGGCAACGAGCGGTTCCTGGCCGACTCCGCCGTGGCCGACCTCCCCGCCGCCGACCGCAGCGCCTACCAGCGGCTGATCGAGCGGGACGACTTCGTCCGGCTGCGCACCATGCAGGAGGCGCTGCTGCGGGGGAGCTCGTCGGGCCGCCCGCCGGTGGACGCCCGGGCTTGGCAGACCAGCCACGACGCCGTCCAGCAGAGCCTGCGGGACTTCGAGCTGAGCGAGGCTGACGGGCTGGCCGACCGGTCCGTGCCGGTCGCCGTGGGGATCCTCGTCCGGCTCGGCGTCGCCGGGGTGCTCGGGCTCGCCGCGATCGCGGTGTCGGTCCTGGTCGCCGTCCGGGTCGGGCGGACGCTGGCCCGCCGGCTGACCGGCGTGCGCAGCGCGGCGCTGGAAATGGCCGAGCACCGGCTGCCCGACGTGGTCGCCCGACTGCGCCGGGGCGAGCAGGTCGACGTCGCCCGGGAGGCGCCGCCACTGGAGTACGGCGGCGACGAGATCGGCGAGGTCGGGCGGGCCTTCAACGAGGTCCGCCGGACGGCGGTGCGGGCCGCGGTCGACGAGGTCACCCTCCGCCGGGGGCTCAACGAGGTGTTCCTCAACATCGCCCGGCGTACCCAGGGCCTGGTGCACCGGCAGCTCGCGCTGCTGGACGGGATGGAACGCCGGGTCGAGGACCCGGACGAGTTGGCCGAGCTGTTCCGGGTCGACCACCTGGCCACCCGGCTCCGCCGGCACGCCGAGGACCTGGTCATTCTCGCCGGGGCGGCGCCCGGCCGCGGTTGGCGCCAGCCGGTCGCCGTGCTCGACGTGATCCGCGGTGCGGTCTCCGAGGTCGAGGCGTACGACCGGGTGGACATCGGGACGGTGCAGCCGGCCGGCGTCCTCGGCCGGGCCGTCGCCGACGTCATCCACCTGCTCGCCGAGCTGGTCGAGAACGCCACCGTCTTCTCCCCGCCGGAGAGCCGGGTCGAGATCAACGGCCAGCGGGTGCCCCGGGGGTACGTCGTCGAGGTCACCGACCACGGGCTGGGCATGTCCGCGCCGGCGGTCGAGGACGCCAACCGGCGGCTGGCCCGCGCCCCCGAGTTCGACCCCGCCGACAGCGCGCGGCTCGGCCTCTTCGTGGTGGCCCGACTGGCCGACCGGCACGGCGTCCGGGTCACCCTGCGCTCCGAGCGGCCGGGTGGGGTGACCGCCGTGCTGCTCGTACCGGCGGACCTGGTCACCGACGAGCCGACCGCCCCGCCGGTCGCGTCCCGCCCCGACGCCCCGGTCGCCCGGCTGGCCACGCTGTCCCGGCCGCCGCGAGCCGCCCGGACCCGGGAACGGCCCGACCAGACCGTGCTGCCGTTCGCGCCGGCTCGCGCCTCCTCGGTGGAGGCGGCCCCGGACGGCGACGGCCTGCCCCGCCGGGTCCGCCGGCGCGGCACGCCCGTCCGTCCCCGCCCGCCGGTGACCGCCGACGCGCCGGCGCCCCGCTCGCCGGAGGAGATGCGCCGGCAGATGTCCGCCCTCCAGGCGGGCACCGCGCGCGGGCGCCGCGAGGGTGGGGCGATCCGGCCCATGCCGGCAAAGGGCCCCGACGCCCCGACCGGCCCCAGCACCGACGAGCCGGGTGGCCCCAGCACCGACGAGCCGGGTGGCCCTCCCGACCGGCCCGCGCCGGCCCCCGAATCTCCGACCGCGACTGAGAGGGACGCCTAGTGGTGCACACGACGAGGCAGAGCGCCGATCTCGGCTGGTTGCTCGACGAGCTGGTGGGACGCGTGCCCGAGGCCCGGGAGGCGGTCGTGCTCTCCGCCGACGGCCTGCTGCTCGGCGCCTCCGCCGAGCTGGACCGCGCCGACGCCGAGCATCTCTGTGCCCTGGCCTCCGGCTTCTCCAGCCTGGCCAAGGGCGCCAGCCGGCACCTGGCGGCCGGCGGGGTGCGGCAGACGGTGGTGGAGATGGCGTCGGCGTACCTGTTCGTGACGGCCGCCGGCCAGGGCGCGTGCCTGGCCGTGGTCGCCGAGGCGGACGCGGACATCGGTCTGGTGGCGTACGAGATGGCCATGCTGGTCGTCCGGGTGGGGGAGAACCTCACCGCGCCGGCCCGGGCGACGGTGGAAGCCGCCGATGCGGGCTGAGCCGCCGGGCCCCCAGCACGAGTGGATGGACGCCGCCGCCGGACCGGTCGTCCGCCCGTACACCCTCACCGGCGGTCGGGTCCGGCCCAGCGTCGAGGGCTTCGACCTGGTCGCCTTCGTGCGGGCGACCGCCGACGCCGACCCGGCCGCCCTGCCGGGCCTGCACCCGGAGCACCGTCGGCTGGTCGAGCTGGCCCGGCGGCCGGTCGCGGTGGCGGACCTCGCCGCGGACCTGGACCTCGCGGTGGGCGTGGTCCGGGTCCTCCTCGGCGACCTGCTCGCCCGGGGCCTGGTCTCGGTGCAGCAGCCGCCGGCCGCCGCCGGACTTCCCGACAACGACATCCTCAAGGCGGTGGTCAGTGGACTACGTGCGCTCTGATCGGGGGGCGATCGCCACGCGGACCCCGCTGGCCCTCAAGATCCTCATCGCGGGCGGCTTCGGCGCCGGCAAGACGACCCTGGTGAGCGCGCTCAGCGAGGTCCGCCCGCTACAGACCGAGGAGGTGCTGACCGGGGCCGGCGTCGGCACCGACGACCTCTCCGGGGTGGAGGAGAAGTCCACCACCACGGTCGCGATGGACTTCGGCCGGATCACGATCAACGAGGACCTCCAGGTCTATCTCTTCGGTACCCCGGGGCAGGACCGGTTCTGGTTCCTCTGGGACGAGCTGGCCTTCGGCGCGCTCGGCGCGGTGGTGCTGGCCGACACCCGACGGTTGGCCGACTGCTTCCCCTCGATCGACTACTTCGAGCAGCGCGGTGTGCCGTTCGTGGTCGGGGTGAACTGCTTCGACGACGCCCGCCGGTTCGGCACGGAGGCCGTCCGGCAGGCCCTGGACCTCGACCCGGACGTCCCGGTGGTGCTCTGCGACGCGCGCGAGCGGCAGTCCGGCAAGCTGGTGTTGATCTCGCTGGTCGAGCACGTCGCCCGGCAGCGCGGCGAGCCGGTCCCGGTCGCCTGACCCGCGACGCGGGCCGGCGTGGCCGCCCGCGCGTCGCCCCGGCCGGGTCGACCGGCCGGGGAATTCCGGGAAAAGAGGCCTAACCGTCCGATCGACCGGGAAGCCTCTGGTGTGATCGGGGAGGATTCGGCAGAGGGGTGGCGCGGGTGACCGGCACGATCGTCCACATCGGCGGCTACACGGGGGAGGGCGGCGGACGGGGCGACGGCATCGTCGCCGCCCGCCGGGATCCCGACTCGGGAGAGCTCACCCCGCTCGGCACGGTCGCGGTCACCGCGAACCCGTCGTTCCTCGTCCGGCATCCGACCCTGCCGGTGCTGTACGCGGTCAACGAGCTGCCGGAGGGGGAGGTCAGCGCCTTCGCCGTCGGCGAGCGGGGCGAGCTGAGCCCGCTGGCCGTCCGGGCGACCGGGGGCGCCGAGCCGGCCCACCTGGCGGTCGCCCCGGACGGCCGGCACCTCTTCGTCGCCAACTACGGCGGCGGCAGCGTGGCGGTCCTCCCGCTGGACGAGCGGGGCGTGCCGGGGGAGCGCAGCGACCTGGTCGTGCACGAGGGGCACGGCCCGGACCCGGAGCGCCAGGAGAAGGCGCACGCCCACATGGTCTCGCCCGACCCGGGGCGGGGACCGCTGCTCGCGGTCGACCTCGGCACCGACTCGGTCTACCGGTACGACCTCGACGCCGCCTCGGGCCGGCTGGTGCCCCGGGCGCCCCGGGTCCGTACCGCGTCGGGGACCGGGCCGCGTCACCTGGCCCGGCACCCGGACGGGCGGCGCTGCTGGCTCGCCGGCGAGCTGGACGCGACGGTCACCGCGTACGACCTCACCCCGGAGGGGGCGTTGCACCAGCGGGGCCGGGTGGACGCCAGCGAGCGGGCCGGGCACGTCCAGCCCTCGGAGATCACCGTGGGGCCGGACGGCCGGTTCCTCTACGTCGGCAACCGGGGGGTGGGGACGGTCTCCGTCTTCGCGCTCGACGGGGAGCTGCCCCGGCTGGTCGCCGAGGTGGAGACCGGCGGGGAGTGGCCCCGGCACTTCGCGCTGACTGGGCCGCACCTCTACGTCGCCGACGAGCGGGCCGACATGGTCCGGGTGTTCCGGGTCGACCCGTCGTCGGGCGTGCCGGCGCCGGTCGGTGAGCCGGTGCCGGTCTTCAGCCCGACCTGCGTCCTGCCCTGACCCGCGCTGTCCGAAGTGGACAGCAGCGACGGCGAGACACTGACTGACTACTCACAGTGCGAAAAGTGAGATCATCTGTTTCTCCTGCGTAACTTTCGTCCGAACGGTTGTGGCACGAACCGGACCGGATACGCAAGATGGTCAGCGTGTCTGGCCGCCATCGCATGCGTTCAAGTATCCGTGGAGCAGGAGCCGCCGCAGCGGCGACTGCTCTCGTCGTCGTGGTCGCCGGTTCCTGGTTCGGCTACCAGCAGCTGGCGGGGCCGTCCTGCACGGGCCAGGTCCAGCTCTCGGTGGCGGCGGCCCCGGAGATCGCCCCGGCCGTGCAGGCGGTCGCGACGCAGTGGGTCGACGGCGGCGCGGCGGTCGGTGGCACCTGCATTGGGGTGAACGTGACGGCCTCCGAGCCGGTGGACGTGGCCGCCGCGGTGGCCAGCAAGCACGGCGCCAGCCTCGCCGGCGTCGGTCAGGCCAGCGGCACGGCGGTCACCCCGGACGTCTGGATCCCGGACTCCTCCACCTGGCTGCTGCGGCTGAAGAACGGCGCCGCCGCGTTCGCGCCGGCCAACGGCGCCTCGATCGCCCGCAGCCCGGTGGTGGTGGCGATGCCGGAGCCGGTCGCCTCCCGGCTGGGCTGGCCGGACAAGAAGCTGGCCTGGACCGACATGCTGCGCGCGGTGAGCAGCGACCCGCCGCTGCGGGCCGGGATCGTCGAGCCGACCCAGGACGCGGCCGGCCTCTCCGGGCTGCTCTCGCTGACCGCCGCGGCGAGCGGAGCCGGCCCCGACCCGCAGAAGGCGACCACCGGCGCGCTGCGGGCACTGGCCACCGGCCGGTCCGCGCTGCGGCAGGACCTGCTCGCCCGCTTCCCGCGGTCCAACGACCCGACGGCGATCGCCGCCGGACTGGGTGCCGCCGCGCTCTCCGAGGAAGACGTGATCGCGTACAACGCGACCAAGCCGCCGATCAAGCTGGCCGCGCTCTACCTCGAACCGTCGCCGATGCCGTTGGACTACCCGTACGCGGTGCTGCCCGGCGTCGAGCCGGCCAAGGCGTCCGCCGCCAAGGTCCTCTTCGAGCTGCTCACCAACCAGACCTTCCGCAACCGGCTGGCCGCCCAGTCGCTGCGCGCCCCGGACGGCAACTGGGCCGAGGGCTTCAAGGCCCCGCAGGGCGCGCCGAGCCCGGCCGGGGGCGGCGCGACGGTGCCGCCGGGGGGCGGGAGCGCTGCGGGTGGCCTGGACCCCGTCGTCATAGAGCGCGCGGTCTCCGGCTGGTCGATCGCCACCCAGTCCGGTCGGATGCTCTGCGTCATCGACGTCTCCGGCTCGATGAAGACGCTGGTCCCCACGGCCGGTGGCCGCAGCCGCGAGCGGGTCACCGTGGAGGCGGCCACCCGAGGGCTGGGACTCTTCGACGACTCCTGGTCGATCGGTCTCTGGACCTTCTCCACCGAGCTGCGCGGTGCGCAGGACTGGGTGCAGGTGGTGCCGATCAAGCCGCTCTCGACGAACCGCAGCCTGCTGGAGCAGGGGCTGGCCAGCATCCGGCCGTCCAAGGGCAACACCGGCCTGTACGACACCATGCTGGAGGCGTACAAGCGGGTGCAGCAGGACTGGCAGCCCGGCAAGGTCAACTCGGTGGTGCTCTTCACCGACGGCATGAACGACGACAAGAACGGCATCACCCAGGCCCAGCTGGTCAGCCAGTTGAAGAAGCTCAACGACCCGGAGCGTCCGGTGCAGGTGGTCATCATCGGTATCGGTAACGAGGTCTCCAGGGCCGAGCTCCAGTCGATCACCGACGTCACCGGTGGGGCCCCCTTCGTCACCGCGGATCCGACCAAGATCGGCGACATCTTCCTGCGGGCGATCGCCCTGCGACCGAACGCACCGCGCTGAGTCGCGGCACAGTGCGAAAATGCCGCCGCACCGGTAAAACCGGTGCGGCGGTTCGCATTCCGGCCCCGAGCGGGTAGGAAACTGACGGTAATACGTCCGAAGCAATCGGTGAGCATCATTTCAAGACAGGATGTCGGGAGTGCTCCGGCGCCGGCGCCCGACCGGGCGGCGGGAGCCCGGAGCGGCCCGTATCGAAGTAGGGAGGCTCGGTGACCTCGGCGACGCTGTCCACGCCCGCCCGCATCGCAGCGGCGTCGGGTGGTGCGCGCCCGCCGAGCAGCTTCTCCCGCACCGAGCAGCGGGCCTACGTCCGCACCCTGGTGGTGCTCGACACCACCGTTCTCTCCCTGGCGGTCCTCGCCGGCTACGCCGCCCGTTTCGGCGAGGGGGTGCCGGTCGGCTCCAAGATTCCGTACGTCCTGGTGGCCCCCGGTCTGGTGCTCGTCTGGCTGGTCTCGCTCAAGGCGCTGCGTTGCTACGACGACCGGGTGCTCGGCTACGGCGCCGACGAGTACCGCCGGGTCAGCTCCGCCAGCCTCCGGCTGGCCGGCGCGATCGCCATCGTCGGCTACATCGCCGACGTCGGGGTCTCCCGTGGCTTCCTGGGCATCTCCTTCGCGGTCGGCACGGTGGCCCTGGAGGTCACCCGGTTCGCCGCCCGCAAGCGCCTGCACCTGGCCCGCTGCAAGGGCGCGGGCTGGTCCCGCCGGGTGCTGGTGGTGGGCGACACCGCACACGTGCTGGAACTCGTGCACACCCTGCGCCGTGAGCCGTACGCCGGCTACCACGTCGTCGGCGCCTGCATCCCGGACGCGCTGCTCGCGCCGGTGCCGCAGCGGCTCAGCGACGTGCCCGTGGTGGGCTCGCTGCGAGGCATCCCGGAGGCGGCCGTCGCGATCCGCGCGGACACCGTCGCGGTCACCGCCTCCGGCGAGCTGACCGCGGCCCGGTTGCGCCGGCTCGGCTGGCAGTTGGAGGGCACCGGCGTCGACCTGGTCGTCGCCCCCGCGCTCACCGACGTGGCGGGGCCGCGCATCCACACCCGCCCGGTGGCCGGCCTCCCGCTGATCCACGTCGAGGCGCCCGAGTTCCGGGGCGCCCGCAAACTGGTCAAGGAGTTCGTCGACCGCACCGCCGCCGCGCTGGCGCTGCTGGTGCTGCTGCCCGTGCTGGGGATGGTCGCGCTGGCGATCCGGCTGGACAGCCGGGGCCCGGTGCTGTTCCGCCAGGTCCGGGTCGGGCAGGGCGGCCAGGAGTTCGGGGTGCTCAAGTTCCGGACCATGGTGGCCAACGCCGACGCCCTGCTCGCCGAGCTGGCCGCGCGCAACGAGAGCGACGGCCTGATGTTCAAGATGCGCGACGACCCGCGGGTCACCCGGGTCGGGCGGCTGCTGCGCAAGTGGTCGCTGGACGAGCTGCCCCAGCTGGTCAACGTGCTGCTCGGTCAGATGAGCCTGGTCGGCCCCCGCCCGCCGCTGCCGTCGGAGGTGGCCCGCTACGACGGCGACGTGGCCCGCCGGCTGCTGGTCAAGCCGGGCATGACCGGCCTCTGGCAGGTCAGCGGCCGATCCGACCTGAGCTGGGAGGACGGCATCCGGCTCGACCTCTACTACGTCGAGAACTGGTCGCTCGCCGCCGACCTGACCATCCTCTGGAAGACCTTCGGCGCGGTGCTGCGCAGCCGCGGCGCCTACTGACCCGGCCGGGCGGCGGTCACGGCTGCGGGCCGGTCCAGTCGAAGCAGACCACCACCGCATCGTCGACCAGGTCACCGGCGACGAACGCCCGCAGGTCGCCGATCAGCGACCGGACGGCGTCCAGCGGCTCCATCGGCCCGGTCCGGCGCAGGAAGCGGTCCAGCGCGGTCTCCCCGTACCGGACGTCCTGACCGGTCGCGTCGATCACGCCGTCGCTGACCACGAAGAGCCGGTCCCCCCGGCGCAGCGTGAACCGCTGCTCCTGGTAGTCGGTGCCCTCGAACATGCCGAGCGGGAACTGCTTCTCGAGTTCCTGCTCGCTGACCTCGCCGTCGCGCAGCAGCACCAGCCGGGGTGAGCCCGCGTCGACCGCGGTCAGCTCGCCCGAGGCCAGGTCGAGCTCCAGCAGCAGAACGGAGAGGTGCTGCTCGCCCCGGTGCAGGGCGTAGATCGCCTGGTCGGCGAGGGCCGCCTGGTCGGCCAGGGCGAGCCCGGCCCGGCGCGCGTTGCGCAGGGCGTGGGTGGCCAGCGAGGTCAACATCGACGCGGCCACCCCCTCGCCCGTCCCGTTGATCGTGGAGAGCCAGAGCCGGTTCCCGTCGTCGGACCAGTCGAAGCTGTCGCCCCGCACCGCGTACGCCGGTTCCAGCTGGCCGGCCAGGCTGAACGAGGGGCGGATCCGACTGCGCCCGGGCAGCAGCTCCCACTGCATCTCGGCGGCGAGGGTGAGCCGGCGGGTCCGCCGGGCGGCCCGGTAGACGTCGGTGCCCTCGGAGACCGCGGCGAGCTCGTGCCCGAGCGCGGTGGCGATGCCGTCCAGCTCGGCGAGCACGGTGGCGTCGTCCGGCACCGGGGCCAGCCGCAGCACGCCGCGGCGCTCGCCGCGCATCCCCACCGGGAACCAACCGGCGCCGTTGGCCAGCACCGGCTCCTGGTGGTCGAAGCAGCGCCACGCCGGATGGCCCGGGCCGGTGAGCCGCTCGCCGTCGCCGAGCGGGAGCAGCACCGAGAGCCGGTAGTCGACCTGGTACAGCTCCACCTCGGTGACCTGGTAGTCCCGGGCCAGCTCCGCGCCGAGCCGGTCGAGCAGCAAATCAGCCGGTGCGTCGATCAGCACCCGCCGTGCCCGGTCCTCGGGTCCACTCATCGTCACTCCTTCAGACAGGCCGTCGACCTGGTACGCCGGGTAGTCTTCAGCCCACCATGGCCGAAGAACAGGGTCCCGCGGGGCCAGAAATGAGTATGGTCGCCGAGCTGGATGCCGCGGCGGGGGCCCTGCTTGCCGTCTGGGAGGCTGCGCGGGAGGGCACCACCAGTCGCCTCTCCAGCGCTCAGCTGCGCGCGGTGATGGTCGTGGAGCGGCACGACGGGATCAACCTGCGCCGGCTCGCCACCCTCCTGGACATGCTCCTCTCTTCGGCCAGCCGGCTGTGCGACCGGCTGGTCGCCGCCGGCATGCTGGAACGCGAGCCCGGCCGGGCGGACCGGCGGGAGATCTCCCTGCACCTGACCCCGGAGGCCCACCGGCTCCTCGCCGAGCTGCGGCAGGACCGCCGGCGACGGCTGACCGAGGTGCTCGCCGGCATGGCCGGGGAGGACCGCGCGGCGCTGCTGCGGGGGCTCCGCGAGTTCGACCGGGTCGCCCGGGAGCGGGAAGGCGCCGCCGGGAACCGGCTGGAGCGGCCGGCCGTGCTGCCCCCGTCGGCCCGCGACGGACGGCGGGACGGCTCGGAGGCCCGTTCGGCCTGACCCCGCGTGCCGGGTGCGGCCCGATGGCGGTCAGGCCCGTCCGGCCAGCGCCTCCCGGGTCAGCCGCAGGTAGTCGCAGGAGTGCGGGTGCTCGGCCAGCGCGGCGACGCAGCTGGCGAGCACGGTGTCGAGCAGCGGCCGGCCGCCCCGGGCGGTGAGGACCTCTTCCTGCCAGGCGGCGAAGTCGACCAGGAGCCGCGGGTCACTCACCCGGATCGCCGCCGCCAGTGCGTCCACCAGGTGTGCCACGGCGGTGGCGAAGTCCTCGGCCCGTTCCTCGGGCGGGTCCAGGTCGCGGACGGCGAACTGGACGATGTCCCGGCGGCGGCGCAGCACCGCCACGTACTCGTCGCTGCCGGGCACCGGAGCGGGGCCGGTGTTGACGGCCGCGAAGAGCGGCCCGTCGAGCAGCCGGGCGGCGTCCCGGGCGGTTTCCCCCCAGGCCGCCGCCCCGACCGCCGCCGCCCAGCGGCCCTCGGGGCCGAACCCGGGGCCGCCGGCGACCACCGGCACCCCGGCCGACCGGCACGCCTCGATCATCCGGCCGGCGCGGATCAGCCGGCTGGGCTGCACGCAGCTGAGCAGCACCGCGTCCGGGCCGGTCTGGTGCAGGTAGGAGACGAGGTGCCGGGCCGGCACGCTGGCGCCGAGGAAGGTCACCCGCCAGCCGGCGGCGCGGACCACCTCGGCGACGATCCGGGCCGCGAGCGCGTGCCACTCGCCCTCGACGCAGGCCATCACCGCGTGCCCCCGGCTGGCCCGGCGGGGGGTCCGGCCGGCCACCGCGCCGACCACCAGCTCGCTGACGTGGGTCGCGGCGTGTTCCTGGGCGACGCTCCACCGGCCGGTCAGCCAGCGCAGGCCGACCTCCCGTTGCGCGGCGGCGACCAGGTCGACCAGGACGTCCGCGACCGAGCAGCCGGCGTCGAGCAGGTCCAGCGCGATGCGGGTGGCGCCGCCGGGATCGGCCCGGTCCAGCGAGTCGAGGTACGCCTCGACCGCGGGCTGATCGACCCGTCGCGGCGGGCCGGCCGGCTCCGGGTCGTCTCCGGTCACGCCTGATCCGCCGCGCAGACCGCCAGCATGGCGATGTCGTCTTGGCCCTGCCCGTCCAGCCACTCGTCGACCAGTTGGAGCAGCCGGTCCACCACCGCCCCGGGCGGCAGGCCGGCGACCGAGGCGAGCGCCTGGCGCAGTCGGGTCTCGCCGAACATCTCCACCGCCGCCGGGCCGCCGCGCGCCTCGGTCACCCCGTCGGTGTACGCCAGCAGCAGCTCACCCGGGGCGAGGCGGACCTCCGCCTCAACGAAGCGGGCGTCGGCGAACGCGCCGATCGGCATCCCGCCGACCTGCACCGGGGCGATCCCGCCGTCGGGGCGGACCAGCAGCGGGGACGGATGGCCGCCCCCGGCGATCCGGATCCGGACCCCACCGTCGGGATCGTGGGCCGTCACGCCGAGCAGCAGGGTGGTGAACTGGCCGCGCCGGGCCGCGTCGGGCGCGTCGAAGAGCGCCCGGTTGAGCAGCCGGATCAGCTCCAACGGGCGCTGTTCGACCAGCCGGAGGGTCTGCAACGACTGGCGGACCCGCCCGGTGAGGACCGCCGCGCCGACACCCTTGCCGCAGACGTCGCCGAGGGCGAACATCCCGCCGGACGCGGTGGGGAAGACCTCGTAGAAGTCACCGCCGATGCGCAGGCTGTCGCCGGCCGCGCGGTAGCCGCCGGCCAGGGTGACCCCGGGCACCGGGGGCAGTTGCGGCGGCAGGAGGCTCTGCTGGAGCACCCGGGCCAGGTGGGCCTGCTCGCCGTAGAGCTCGGCGGTGGCGACCGCGGCGCCGGCCCGGGCGGAGAACTCCCGGGCCAGCTCGATGTCCCGCTGGTCGAAGCCGGCATGCCCGGCGCGGCGGATCAGGATCAGTGCCCCGGCCGGCCCACCGGCGCTGAGCATCGGGCTGATCAGCAGGGTGCCGGGCCGGCCGAAGGACTCGGGCAGCACGGTGGCCAGGTCGGCCAGCTCGGCATCGAGCCAGGGGCTGGGGTCGGTGCTGTCGCCCTCCAGCGCCTCCGCCAGCCCGGGGACCGAACCGGTCAGCTCGTGGCTGCCGACGCCCGCGACCGGGCCCGGCTCGCCGTCGATGTACCGGATCCAGTGCGGCAGGCCGTCGGAGGGCTGCGGCGCGTGGTGGATGACCAGGGCCGCGTCGGCGAGGTAGGGAACCGGCAGGGTGGCGGTGGCCCGGAGCGTCTGCTCGCGGTGCAGGGAGAGGCCGAGCCGGCTGCCGGCCTGGGCCAGGAAGGCGGTCCGGGACCGCTCGGCCAGCAGGGCGTCGGTGCGGGCCTGCTCCTCGGTGACGTCCCGCACGTACCAGGCGCACCGGCCGCCGGCGAGCGGGCGCCGGACGCCGCGCAGCCGCCGCCCGCGGTGTTCGCCGTCGAAGGTCTCCGCGCCGTGGCCGGCCGCCCCGGCGAGCGCCGGCACGGCGCAGCGGGCGAGGTCGGTCCCGGGCGTCAGCTCGGGGAGGAGTTCACCGGCCATCGCGTTGACCAGGGTGACCACACCCGACCGGTCGGTGGTCACCACCGCCTCGGCCAGGCCGTCCAGCAGCTCGCGGGCGAGCCGGGAGTCGGCGGGCAGCAGCGGCTCCGGGGTCGGTCGGGGCAGCGGACGGGACACCCGTCCACCGCCGCTGACCGGGCCGGCCTGCCCACCCCGGCGGGTCGTCGTCACCGCCGGTCGCCGGGCGCCTCGGCCTGTCTCCGGCTGCGCATGCTGGTCGTGCACTCCTCAGGTGGGGGATGGTTGCCTGACGGAAAGGGTACCGACGCCGGATCGGGATCGCCCATCGAAGAACCCCGGCTCACGCCGTGCGGCCCAGCCAACCGGACGGACGGGCGATGATCCGGCGTACCACCGAGCCGGCCCCGCCGACCGCGGCGGAGGCCGGGCCGAGCGCCGCGGCCCGGACGGTGACCGGCGACCAGGCCGCGGTCAACACCCGGTCGGCGAGCTCGGCGACGACCGGCGGGCGCAGCCAGGGCGCGAGGGTGGCGTATCCACCGCCGAGGACCACGGTGTCCAGGTCCAGCAGGTTCACCACGCCGGCCACGGCCACGCCGAGCGCGGTGCCGGCGGCGCGCAGCGCCGCGAGGGCCGCCGGGTCGCCCGCCCCGGCCAGGTCGGCGAGGCGCCGGGCGGCGGTGTCGGCCGGCAGGTCCGCGCCGGCCAGCCCGGCCGCGGCCAGCACGGCCTCCTGGCCGGCGTACGTCTCGAGGCAGCCTCGCCCGCCGCACCGGCACGGCCGGCCGGCGGGTTCCACCGGCATGTGACCGAGTTCCCCGCTCCAGCCCCGGACGCCGCGGAAGAGCGCGCCGTCGAGGACGATCCCGGCACCGATGCCGATCTCACCGGAGACGTGCAGGAAGCTGCGTGGCCCGGCGGGTGTGGCGTGCAGCTCGCCGAGGGCGGCGAGATTGGCCTCGTTCTCCACCACCAGGGCCGGCACGCCGTCGACCGTCGCGGTGAGCGTCGGGTGTGCGGCGAGCAGCGCGGGCACGTCGACGTCCCGCCAGCCCAGGTTGGGCGCGAGTCGGACCAGCCCGTGCGCGTCGACCAGGCCCGGTACGGCGAGCGCGGCCCCGGCCAGGGTGAGCCCGGTGTCGTCGGCGGCGGCCCGGGCCCGCCGGGCCAGCTCGACCAGTCGGGCGAGCGCGTCGGCGGGGGAGAGCGGTCGCAGGTCGGCCCGGTGCACCTCGTGGTGCAGGACGGCGCCGGTGAGGTCCACCACGCAGGCGGCCAGGTAGTCGACGTTGATCTCCAGCCCGAGCCCGGCCGGGCCGTCGGGGGCGAGCAGCAGGCCGCGGGCGGGACGACCGGCGCCGGCCCGGGGCGCCGGGTCGGCCTCGGTCACCAGCCGGCCGGTGATCAGGTCGTCGACCACCGCCGAGACGGTGGCCCGGGTCAGGCCGGTCTCGGCGGCGATGCCGGCCCGGGAGGGCGGCCGGTCGGCGGCGGCGATCCGGCCGAGCACCACGGCGAGGTTGAGTTCGCGCAGGCTGCCCTGTCGGACCGCGCCGTCGGTGCGGGTGCTGGTCACTCCTTGACAGTGCCACAGCCGGGTCATTTAATTCAATCACTGAACAAATTGCGGACGACACCACCCCGGAGGTCTGCCATGGCACCCCGTCCCACCCCCGCCGACAAGTTCTCCTTCGGTCTCTGGACGGTGGGCTGGCAGGCCCGCGACCCGTTCGGCGACGCCACCCGCCCGGAGCTGGACGCGGTGGAGGCGGTGCACCGGCTCGCCGAACTCGGCGCGTACGGGATCACCTTCCACGACGACGACCTGGTCCCCTTCGGCGCGGACGCGGCCACCCGCGACGCCCGGCTGGCCCGGTTCCGCAAGGCCCTCGACGAGACCGGCCTGGTGGTCCCGATGGTCACCACGAACCTCTTCACCCACCCCGTCTTCAAGGACGGCGGCTTCACCAGCAACGACCGCGACGTCCGGCGGTACGCGCTGCGCAAGGTGCTGCGCAACGTCGACCTCGCCGCGGAACTCGGCGCCCGCACCTTCGTGATGTGGGGCGGCCGGGAGGGGGCCGAGTACGACCTCGCCAAGGACGTCCGTGCCGCCCTGGACCGCTACCGGGAGGCCGTCGACCTGCTCTGCCAGTACGTCGTGGATCAGGGTTACGACCTGCGCTTCGCCCTCGAACCGAAGCCGAACGAGCCGCGCGGCGACATCCTGCTGCCCACCGTCGGGCACGCGCTGGCGTTCATCTCCACCCTGGCCCGCCCCGAGCTGGTCGGGCTCAACCCGGAGGTCGGGCACGAGCAGATGGCCGGGCTGAACTTCGCGCACGGCATCGCCCAGGCGCTCTGGCAGGGCAAGCTGTTCCACATCGACCTCAACGGCCAGCGCGGCATCAAGTACGACCAGGACCTGGTCTTCGGCCACGGTGACCTGCTCAACGCGTTCGCCCTGGTCGACCTGCTGGAGCACGGCGGCCCGAACGGCACTCCGGCGTACGACGGGCCCCGGCACTTCGACTACAAGCCCTCCCGCACCGAGGACATCGCCGGGGTGTGGGCGTCGGCGGCGGCGAACATGCGCACCTACCTCCTGCTCCGGGAGCGGGCCGCGGCGTTCCGCGCCGATCCGGAGGTGGCCGAGGCGTTGGCCGCGAGCCGGGTGGCCGACCTGGCCACCCCGACGCTGAACCCCGGGGAGGGGCACGCCGAGCTGCTGGCCGACACCTCCGCGTTCGAGACGTTCGACCCGGAGGCTGCCGGGGCGAGGGGCTTCGGCTTCGTCCGGCTCAACCAGCTCGCCGTCGAGCACCTGCTCGGCGCGCGCTGAGGCGGGCCGTCATGCCGCTGGTCGCGGGGGTCGACTCGTCGACCCAGTCCTGCAAGGTGGTGGTCCGGGACGCGGCGACCGGCGCGCTGGTCCGCCAGGGCCGGGCGCCGCACCCGGACGGCACCGAGGTCGACCCCGCCGCCTGGTGGGAGGCGCTGCGGACGGCGGTCGGCGCGGCCGGCGGGCTGGCCGACGTGGCGGCCGTCTCGGTGGCCGGCCAGCAGCACGGCATGGTCTGCCTGGACGAGGCGGGGGAGGTGGTCCGTCCCGCGCTGCTGTGGAACGACACCCGCTCCGCCGGCGCGGCCCGGGACCTGATCGCCGAGGCGGGCGGCGGGGAGGCGGGCCGCCGGTTCTGGGCCGAGGCGACGGGCAGCGTGCCGGTGGCCAGCTTCACCGGCACCAAGCTGCGCTGGCTGGCCCGGCACGAACCGGCCGACGCCGCCCGGGTGGCGGCGGTCTGCCTGCCGCACGACTGGCTGACCTGGCGGCTGGCCGGCGCACCCGGCCTCGACGCGCTGCGCACCGACCGGGGCGACGCCAGTGGCACCGGGTACTGGTCACCGCAGACCGGTGGGTACCGCCTCGACCTGCTGGAACGGGCCTTCGGGCGGGTGGTGGCGGTGCCGACGGTGCTCGGCCCGGCCGAGGCCGCCGGCGTCCTGGACCCGGCCGTGCTGGGCGGCCGGTCGGCGGCAGCCCGGCCGGGCGCCGTCCCGGGCTCCGGGGCCGGGCCGACGGGTGCCGGACCCGGCGGGATCGTGCTCGGCCCGGGCACCGGGGACAACGCCGCCGCCGCGCTCGGCGTCGGCGCCGGACCCGGGGACGTGGTCGTCTCGATCGGCACCTCCGGCACGGTCTTCGCGGTGGCCGAGGCGCCGGCCGCCGACCCCACCGGCATCGTGGCCGGCTTCGCCGACGCCACCGGGCGGTACCTGCCGCTGGTCTGCACCCTCAACGCGGCCCGGGTGCTCGACGCCGCCGCGGCCCTGCTCGGGGTCGGCCTCGACGAGCTGAGCGGCCTGGCGCTCGCCGCCGCGTCCGGCGCCGACGGGCTGGTCATGGTCCCCTACCTGGAGGGGGAGCGGACCCCGGACCGGCCGCTCGCCACCGGCGCGGTGCACGGGCTCACCCTGCGTACCTCGACCCCGGCCCACCTGGCCCGGGCGGCGGTGGAGGGGATGCTCTGCGCGCTCGCCGACGGGCTGGACGCGCTCACCGCCCAGGGGGCCACCGCCGACCGGGTGATCCTGGTCGGCGGCGGGGCCCGCTCGGCGGCGGTGCGCCGGATCGCGCCGCAGGTCTTCGGCCGGCCGGTGGTCGTGCCGCCGCCGGGGGAGTACGTCGCCGACGGGGCGGCCCGCCAGGCCGCCTGGGTCGCCCTGGGTGGCGCGGCGCCACCCGAGTGGCCGCTCACCGGCACCGAGGAGTACGCCGCCGAGCCCGCCCCCACCATCCGCGAGCGGTACGCCGCCGCCCGCGACCACACCCTCGACCGGTACGGCCGCCGCTGAGCCGGGGGTGGTCACCGGTCCGTGATCTGTCCCTGGTTGGCTGCCGGTCATGACCAGCACCAGGATCTCCGGGCGCGGGAACGCGGCGCACCGGTTCTACAGCGTCGTGGTGTTCGTGGTGCTCGCCTCGCTGGACAACGTGGCGATCGGCCTGGTGCCGCCGCTGTACGGGCCGATCTCCGGGGCGCTGGGCGTACCGCAGCGTTGGCTCGGCCTGGTCACCGCCGTGAGCTTCCTGGTCAGCGCGGCGGCGGCGGTGGCCTGGGCGTACGTCGGCGACCGGACCAACCGCAAGCCGCTGCTCATGGTGGGCACCCTGATCTGGGCGGCCGGCACGGGCGGCGGCGCGCTCGCCGAGAACTACCCCACCTTCCTGGCCGCGCAGCTGCTGGCCGCGGTGGGGCTCGGCGCGGTCGGCTCGGTCGGCTTCTCCGTGGTCACCGACCTGATCTCGCCTCGCCGGCGGGGCCTGGTGATGAGCTTCTGGGGGCTGTCGCAGGGGGTCGGCACGCTGGCCGGCACGCTCACCGGTGGCATCCTCGGCGCGACGGACTGGCGCCGCCCGTTCCTGGTGCTCAGCGTGGTCGGGCTGGTCGCCACCGTGGCCTACCTCTTCACGTACGACATCCGGCGCGGGCAGAGCGAGCCGGAGCTGGCCGCGGCGCTCGACGCCGGCGTCGAGTACGACTACCGGATCACCCGTGCCGACCTGCCCCGGATCCTGGCCCGGCGGACCAACCGGTGGCTGATCCTCCAGGGGCTGACCGCGCAGGCGGCGTTCGGTTCGCTGGTCTGGCTGCCGGTGCTCTTCGCCGAGCGGGCCGAGGCGCAGGGCTACTCGTCGGCCACCGCCGTCGTGGTGGGCAGCGTCTTCGCGACCCTGTTCCAGCTCGGCGGGGTGCTCTCCATCGTCGGCGGGCTGGTCGGCGACGCGCTGCAACGGCGTACCCGCCGGGGCCGGGCGCTGGTCGCCGCGGCGGGCATCCTCGCGGCCCTGCCGTTCTACCTGGTCCTGTTCCTCGTCCCGGTACGCATCGTGGTGCCCGACGGCGCCGGCGCGGGGACGATCGTCCGGGCGGTGCTGGCCAGCGTGATGACCGAACCGACGGTCGGGCTGAGCCTGCTCACCGCGGTCGTCGCGCTGGCGCTGACCTCGGCGAACTCGCCGAACTGGTTCGCCCTGATCGCCGACGTCAACCCGCCGGAGCACCGCGGCACCGTCTACAGCCTGGGCAACCTGGTCAACGGGGTCGGCCGGGCGGCCGGCAACGGGCTGGTCGGGGTGGCCTTCCACGCGCTGCGGGCGGCGTTCCCGCCGCCGCTGAACTACGCGGTCGGGCTGGCCGCCTTCCAGCTCTTCTTCATCCCGACCGGGCTGATGTACTGGCTGGCGTCGCGGACCTCGCCCGGTGACATCGAGTCCGTGCACGAGCTGCTGCACGCCCGCGCCGACCGCCACGCCCACGCCGACCGGCACTGACGCCGGCCGAGTGCCCTCCGGCGTGACCCGTGCGGCTCGGCCGGAACCGTTGCGGTTTCGACCAGCGGGCGGCGGGGAGGTGGTGCGTGCGCTACGAACTTGATGTCGTGGATGTATCACCGCTCGGGCCGCGGCGGTCGTGCCGCTCGATGACGTGCACGGCTTCAAGTTCGTAGCGACGGAACAGTTGTTCGCTGCCCACTGCTGAGCGTGCCGGGCGTGCACCGAAACGCCGCCAGCCGCCTCCGAACACGCCGCGAGCCGGCCTCCGCCTCGGTGGCGGGGACCGGCTCGCGGGTGGTCGTCAGGCGCGGACCCAGACCGTCACGTCGGTCGGCACCCGGCCGTTGGCGTCCAGCGGGGCGCTGCTGTGCAGCACCTCGCCGGTCGGCGCCGGCACGGGCGCGTCGCCGAAGTTGGTCAGCACGGTCAGCGCGCCGTTGCGGAAGGTCAGCACCTCGTCGCCCGAGGCGAGCCACTTCAGGGTGCCCCGGCCCAGCCCGTGCTCGTGCCGCAGCGCCAGCGCGGTGCGGTACATCTCGTACGTGGAGCCGGCCACCCCGCGCTGCCGGTCCAGGGCGTACTCGGCCCAGAGCGGCGGCTGCGGCAGCCAGCTGGCGTCGGTCGGCCCGAAGCCGTACGACGGCGCGTCGGCCTCCCACGGGATCGGCACCCGGCAGCCGTCCCGGCCGCGCTGGGTGTGCGCGCTGCGCCCCCAGGTCGGATCCTGCCGCGCCTCGTCCGGCAGCGTGGTGTGCTCGGGCAGGCCCAGCTCCTCGCCCTGGTAGAGGTACGCGGAGCCGGGCAGGGCCAGCATCAGCAGGGTGGCCGCCCGGGCCCGGCGCAGGCCGAGCGCGGCGTCCGGCTGCGGGTCGCCGATGCCGATGCCGTTGGGCCGGCCGCCGCCGATGGTCAGGCCGAGCCGGGAGGCGTGCCGCACCACGTCGTGGTTGGAGAGCACCCAGGTGGTCGGCGCGCCGACCCCGTCGGTGGCCTCCAGCGAGCGGGTGATCACCGCGTACTGGGCGGGCGCCGTCCACGAGGCGAGCAGGTACTCGAAGTTGAAGGCCTGGTGCATCTCGTCGGGGCGGACGTAGCGGACCAGCCGCTCGGCCGGCTCCACCCACGCCTCGGCGACCAGGATCCGCTCGCCGTCGTAGGAGTCGAGCACCCGGCGCCACTCCCGGTAGATCTCGTGCACGCCGTCCTGGTCCCACATCGGCGGCCGGGGCTTCGACACCTCGTTGCCGGAGAGGATCTCCTGCGGCTCCTGCCAGTCGGCCAGGTCCGCCTGCTTGATCAGGCCGTGCGCCACGTCCACCCGGAAGCCGTCGACACCGCGGTCCAGCCAGAACCGCAGCACGTCCAGGAACTCCGCCCGGACCTCCGGGTTGTCCCAGTTCAGGTCGGGCTGGCCGGTGTCGAACAGGTGCAGGTACCACTGGCCGGGCCGGCCGTCGGGGTCGGTGACCCGGGTCCAGGCCGGGCCGCCGAAGACGCTCTGCCAGTCGTTCGGCGGCTGGTCGCCGTCCGGGCCGAGGCCGTCGCGGAAGACGTACCGGGCCCGCTCCGGGCTGCCCGGGCCCGCGGCCAGGGCCGCGGTGAACCACCGGTGCGCCGAGGAGGTGTGGTTCGGCACCAGGTCGACGATCACCCGGAGCCCCTTCGCGCGGGCCTCGGCGATGAGCTTGTCGGCGTCCTCCAGCCGCCCGAAGAGCGGGTCGACGTCCCGGTAGTCGGCCACGTCGTACCCCGCGTCGGCCTGGGGCGACGGGTAGAACGGCGACAGCCAGACCGCGTCGACGCCCAGCTCGGTGAGGTGGCCGAGCCGGGCGGTGATGCCGGGCAGGTCGCCGATGCCGTCGCCGTCGGAGTCGGCGAAGGAGCGCGGGTAGATCTGGTAGATGACGGCCTCGGTCCACCACCCGGGCGTCACGCCCCCGGGCTGGTCCTGCTGCGTCGCGTCGGTGTTCAGAGCCTTCTCCCTGTGTCGAGCCGGTGCGGGCGGTCGAATCCGTTCAGTGTTCCCGGGGCGGCGCGGTCGATTCACGCACCACCAGGCGAGTGGGCAGGATCACCGGGCCGCCGGGCGGGTCGGCGTCGGCGCCGCCGCGAGGGTCGGGGACCCGCCGGGGGTACGCCTCGGCGGTGCGCGCGCCGAGCGGGTCGAGCAGCAGCCGGGCGGCGAGTCGCCCCTGCTCGGCGGCGGGCTGGGCGATGGTGCTCAGCCCGAGCACGCCGGCCAGGTCGTGGTCGTCGACGCCGATCACGCTGACGTCCTGCGGCACCCGCAGTCCGGCGTCGCGCAGCGCGGTCATCGCGCCCATCGCCATCTCGTCGCAGGCCGCGAAGATCGCGGTGGGCGGCTCGCCCCGGGCCAGCAGTTCGGCGGTGGCCCGGGTGCCGCCGTCGATGGTGAACTGCGACTCGATGTCCAGGCTCGGGTCGGGGCGCACCCCGGCCTGCCGCAGTGCGTCCTGGTAGCCGCGGCGGCGGTCCAGGTGGGTGGTGAAGGCCAACTCGTCGTCGGGGTCGCCGGAGATGTGGGCGATCCGCCGGTGCCCCAGGTCGAGCAGGTGCCGGGTGGCGGTGCGGGCGGCGGCCACGTCGTCGATCCGGACGCAGGGCCAGCCGGGCACCACCGTGCCCGAGCTGATGGTGATGCCGGGCAGGTCCAGGGTGGCCAGCGCGGTCAGGTCGGCCGGCCGCAACGGGGTGGCGACCAGCATGATGGCGTCCACCCGCTTGTGCAGGTTGGCGGTGCGCAGCACCCGCTGGCGGACCTGCTCGCGCCCGCCGAGGTTGTAGAGGAGCAGGTCGTACCCGGACTGGTGGAGGAAGTCCTCCACGGCCTCGACGACGGTGCCGAAGAACCACCGGGTGATCCGGGGGACCACCACCGCGACCGTGCCGGTCCGGCCGCCGGCCAGCCGGGAGGCGCTGGGTGAGACCGCGTAATCCAGCTGTTCGGCGGCGGCGAGCACCCGGCGGCGCGTTGCGGCCGAGACCGTCGGCAGCCCGCGCAGCGCACGGGAGACGGTGGCGGTCGATACCCCGGCGAGCCGGGCCACGTCATCAATTCTGGTCACGGTACCCCTGCTCCGCGCCCGACCCCCGCCGCCGCCCGGTGATGCCGGGCGGCGGCGGTACCCGGGTCAGCCCTTGACGCTGCCGGCGAGCAGGCCTCGCACGAAGTAGCGCTGGAGGGAGAGGAACACGGTCAGCGGTACCACGATCGAGACGAACGCGCCCGCGGTGAGCCGCTGCCACTCGTTGCCCCGGGTGCCGGCCATCTCGGCCAGCCGGACGGTGAGCGGGGCGGTCTCGTTGCCGCCACCGGCGAAGATCAGCGCGACCAGCAGGTCGTTCCAGACCCAGAGGAACTGGAAGATGCCGATCGCGGCCAGCGCCGGGGTGATCAGCGGCAGGACGATGGTGCGGAAGATCTTGGGGTGGGTGGCCCCGTCGACCCGGGCCGACTCCATCAACTCCTGGGGCAGCTGCGAGATGAAGTTGTGCAGCAGGTACACCGCGAAGGGCAGCGCGAAACAGGTGTGCGCGAACCACACCTGGGCGAACTTCTGCTCGTCGACCAGGTCCCATGCCGGCATCAGCGTGACCCCGCCGACGGTGACGCCGGTGGAGAAGAACTTCAGCAGCGGCACGAGGGCCATCTGGAGCGGCACGATCTGCATCGCGAAGATCGCGATGTAGAGCCAGTCCCGCCCGCGGAAGTTGATCCACGCCAGGGCGTACGCGGCGAGCGACGCGAAGGCCACCGGGAAGAGCACCGACGGAATGGTGATCGCCAGCGAGTTGATGAAGTAGCTGGCCAGCTGCCCCGACGAGGAGGAGCCGCCGAAGAGCACTTCCTGGTAGTTCTCCAGGGTGAATGACGGGTTGGTGAAGGCCGTCCACCAGCCGGTGCTCTTGATCTGGTCCTCCGGCCGGAGCGAGGAGATCAGCAGGCCGAAGGTGGGGATGGTCCAGAGCACCGCGATGACGATGGAGACCAGCGTGGCGGTGCGGGTGTTGAGGCGCTTGCGGACCCGGCCGGCGATGGAGGGTCCCTTCCCGGTGGCCTGGGTGCCCGCCGGGACGGTGGGCGTGGCGGTGGTCATCTCAGCCCTCCCGCTGCTGACGCAGGTTGCGGATCTGGTAGATCACGATCGGGATGACCAGGACGAAGAGGAAGACCGCCAGGGCGGAGCCCTGCCCGTTCTGGCCGTACCGGAACGCCTGGTTGTACATCTCGTTGGCGATGACGCTGGTGTCGTAGTTGCCGTTGGTGGCGGTACGGACGATGTCGAAGACCTTGAGCGTGGCGATCGACAGCGTCACCACCACCACGATCAGCGCGGGCCGGATGCTCGGCATGGTGATCCGCCAGAACATCTGCCACGGGGTGACCCCGTCCAGGCGGGCGGCCTCGACGATGTCGGCGGGGATGGCCTTGATCGCGGCGGAGAGCACCACCATCGCGAAACCGGCCTGGATCCACACCATGATCACGATGAGCAGGAACGTGTTCAGCGGCGACTCGAGCAGCCACTGCTTCGGCTCGCCGCCGAGGCTGACGATGATCTGGTTGAGCAGGCCGATCTGTTCCTGCCCGTCACCCCGGTACGCGTAGACGAACTTCCAGATGATGCTGGCGCCGACGAACGAGATCGCCATCGGCAGGAAGATCAGCGACTTGGCGACCGCCTCGAACCGGGCCTTGTCCACCATCACGGCGTAGAGCAGGCCGAACGAGGTGGCCACCAGCGGGACCAGCAGCACCCAGACCAGGGTGTTGACCAGCACTCGGACGATCGAGTCCTCGGAGAACATCCAGCCATAGTTCTGGAAGCCCACCCAGTTGTTGCTGCCGGCGTCCATGAAGGAGAGCAGCGTGGTGCGGATCGCCGGCACGACCAGCCCGATCATGAGCAGCAGCACCGTCGGCAGCAGGAAGAAGAACGCGAACAGTCCTTCCCGCGGCTTGCGTCGTCGAGGCAGCGGGGCACCGCTCGCCGAGGCGGCGATCAGCTGGGCCTCGCGGCGTCGGGCGAACCAGGCCGGCACCACGTCGAGGAGCAGGAGCAGACCGCCCACCACCGCGACGAAAGCGATCAGCCCGTACATCAGCATGAGGAACTTCGGCTGTTCCTCCGCGAAGTCGAACTCCATCGACCCTCCTTCAAGGGTTCGGATTAAGTCGGTGGTCCGGCCCGCGGCGCGGGCCGGGCCACC
>NZ_JBSSHR010000009.1:0-240932 GCF_059089345.1 Micromonospora sp. BS32 | reverse complement strand
CATCCAGTTCTGACCTTCGACAAGCCAGAACCTAGGCAGGACAACGGCGTGCCCCATAAGCGACGCACCGAACCACCCACAC
Source organism: Micromonospora sp. BS32 (assembly GCF_059089345.1). NCBI lineage: Bacteria > Bacillati > Actinomycetota > Actinomycetes > Micromonosporales > Micromonosporaceae > Micromonospora > Micromonospora sp. BS32. The sequence continues at coordinate 240,850 of NZ_JBSSHR010000009.1, read as the reverse complement.
ATGCGTCACAAGACCCATAAATATGCCTCTGCGTCATATCGCTCATCAGGAAATCCACCGCGCCGGGCCGACACGCCGATCGGGCACCCCGGCCGGGCACGCCGGGAGTGCGGGTCAGCGGGGGAACACCGGCGCGGCGCGACCGGTGCCGCCCTCCTCGTGGTAGTCGTCGTCCACGTTGACCGTCCACACGTCGTGGCCGGCGTCGTCGAGGATGTTCTCCGCGGTGAGCATCGCGGTGAGTATCGAGTGGTCCTGGTTGTTGTAGCGGTGCATCCCGTTGCGGCCGACCGGGTGCACGTTCGGCGCCGCCACGGCGAGCCACCGGCGGATGGTGTCGACCGCCTCGGCGTACCCCTGGTCGTAGACCGGGTACGCCTTCGGCATCCGCACCACGTACCCGGCGGTGACCGTCCCGGCGCGGATCAGGCCGAGCCGCCCCAGCTCGGCGGTGCCGAGCGCGACCAGCTCGTCGTCGGCGGCGGTCCAGAGCGCGTCGCCCTCGGTGACGAAGTACTCCAGCCCGAGGCAGGTGCCGCCGTCGCGGACCATCTCCGGCGACCACGCGCCGAAGTTCTGGATCCGGCCGACGCGTACCCCCGGCGTGTGCACGTAGATCCAGTTGTCGGGGAAGCCGGCCTCGGCCGGCACCACCAGCGCGACGGTGAGGAAGTCCCGGTGCCGCAGCGCGTCGGCGGCGGCCCGCACCACGGCCGGCGCGGGCGGGTCCATCGCCCGGACCAGTGCGGGCAGCGGCATGCTCGACACCACGTGGTCCGCCGCGATCCGTCGCTCGCCGTCGGCGCCGACGACGGTCACCGCGACCGCCCGCCCCTCGTCGCGGTGCACGGCACGGACCGTGGTGTCCACGGTGACCGTGCCGCCGGCCGTGGTGACCAGCTCGGCGCAGCGTTCCCACATCATCCCGGGGCCCAGCCGCGGGTAGCGGAACTCCTCGATCAGGCTGGTCACGTCGGTGCCGCCGCGGCCGGGCCGCAGCGCGTCGCGCACCGCCGCGCCGAGCGACAGGTTCCGGATCCGCTGCGCGGCCCAGTCGGCCCGCAGCGCGGTCGCGGGCAACCCCCAGACCTTCTCGGTGTACGTCTTGAAGAACATCCGGTACAGCCGGGCGCCGAACCGGGCCGACACCCAGCCCTCGAAGTGGCTCTGGTCGGCCGGTGGGCGTACCCGCGCCCACAGGTACGACCCGACGCACCGCACCGCCTCCACCGGCCCGAGGTTGGCCAGCGCGTTCCCCGCCCGCAGCGGGTAGTCGAAGAGCCGGCCCCGGTAGTGGATCCGGCTCATCCGGGGGCGCAGTGGGAAGTCGGCGGAAGGCAGCACCTCGTGCCAGAACGCCGCCACCCGGGGCACCTTGGTGAAGAACCGGTGCCCGCCGATGTCGAACCGCCAGCCGTCCCGCTCGACGGTCCGGCTGATCCCGCCGACCACGTCGTCCGCCTCGACCACCTCGACCGAGGCCCGCCGCCGGGTCAGCTCGTACGCGGCGGTCAGCCCGGCGGGACCGGCACCGATGATCACCGTGTGCGGCTGGGCCATGAGGGACACCACCATCGCAGGGGGTCGGGGACGGCGGAATCTAGCATGTCACCGCCCAGACGGTGGGCCGGCGAGGGTGCCGGCCGGATGCCCGGCGGTCAGGCCCTGTCGGCGGCGGTGCGGGTCAGCGCGGCGGCAGCCAGAGCCGCCAACCGTCCACGGTCACCGGGGCCAGCCCGGCCGGCGGTGACCGGTCGAGCTGGTCGGCGAGCGGGGAACCGACCGGCGCGACGTACGCCGGCGCCGGCGCCCGCGCCACCTCCCGCCGGTACGCCGGCAGCCGGTCGAAGCCGGGGCGCAGCCGCTCGTCGACCACCGCGCAGACGATCTCCTCACCGGCCGCGAAGGTGAGCCGGTTGCAGGTCCAGTACTCGCCGTACACCTGGTGGACGCCCCGCTCGCGCAGCGCGTCCACCATGGCCCGGTGCCGGTCCGCCTCGGCGCGGTCGGCGGGCGTCCGGCCGATCGCGCCGACGGTGGCGACCGTGCCGGTGGCCACCAGCGCGACCAGCGTGCCGACCGCCGCGACGCGTCGCAGGCCGCGACCGGTCGGGGTGGCGGGCCGCCCGTCGACGGGGCGGTGGCTCCGGCGGGCGGCCGTCCAGAGTGGCCAGAGCAGCGCCGGGGTCGAGATGCCCAGGCAGGACAGGTAACGGGAACTCTCCACCGGGGTCAGCCCGGCCGCGCTGCTGACCGTGTACGCGGCGAGCGTGCCCGCCGCCCCGATCACCAGCGCCAGCCGCACCGCCGGCCCCGCCCGCCGCGCCTGCTCCGGGTCGACGCCACCGGTGTCGGGCCCACCCAGCCCGCGCCAGGCGGCCAGACCGGCCAGGACCAGCAGCACCGGCAGGGCGACCGCCCACCAGAGCTGCCACGGCGCGCAGTGGCTCGGGGCGCAGAGGCCCATGCCCAGCGGCGGCCCGAGCACCAGGCCGCCGTGCAACCGGTCGGCCCAGGCCGCCGCCGCGTCACCGCCGCCGGCGTGGAGCACCGCGGTCAGCGGGTTGCGGCCGTGGGCGAGGCTCTCCACCAGCAGCGGCGCGGCCCCGAGCAGCGCGGCGCCGCCGAGCAGCAGGCCGGACCGGCCGCGCAGCTCGCGCCGGACGGTGCCGGCAAGCACCGCGCCGAGCGCCAGCAGGTACGGCAGCAGCAGCGGGTCCACCCAGAGGGTGAGCCCGGTGAGCAGCCCGAACGCGGCGAGCCGCCACCGCCGTCCCGCCACCCGGCCGGCGGCCAGGTCGAGGGTGAGCAGCGCCAGCCCCACCCCGATCGGGTTCAGCTCCGGATAGCCGCCACCCGCGATGAGCTGGTTCTTCACGATCCGGTCCGAGCCCAGCGCCAGCACCGCGACCACCAGCAGCGCGAACCAGCGGTCGCCGCCGAGCCGGCGGGTCAGCCGCCAGGCGAGCAGCAGGAAGAGGGCGTACAGGGCGAGCAGGGGCAGCCGCAGCGCCGGCACCGACGGTCCGAACAGGGCGACCAGCGGCGCCGCCAGGTACGCCTCCAGGGTCCCCATGTACGCCTGGCCGTAGAAGAAGACCGGGAAGTCCGCGCCCCGGGCGATGTGCAGCGCGGCGAGCCCCATCGTCGCCTCGTCGCTGTTGGTCCGGGGCGTGTCGGCCAGCAGCAGGGCGAGCCGGTATCCGACCCCGGCGAGCCCGACCAGCAGGGCCAGCAGCACCGGTGACCGGGGCCACCGGCCGGCGCGCGGGCGTGCCGCGTCGCGCGACTGCTGGCGTACCCCGGCGGTCATGCCTGTGATCATGACATCCGGACGGCGGCCGACGGCCCCCGACGCGGGATGCCGGTGCCTCAGGAGGTGGCGGTGACCTGCTCGCGGGCGTCGAGCGCCTGCTTGTAGAGCCGCCCGGCCCGGTACGACGAGCGCACCAGCGGCCCGCTCATCACGCCGGCGAAGCCGATCTCCTCGGCCTCCTCGCGCAGCTCGACGAACTCCTCGGGCTTGACCCAACGGGTGACCGGGTGGTGCCGGGGCGAGGGGCGCAGGTACTGGGTGATGGTGATCAGCTCGCAGCCGGCCTCGTGCAGGTCGCGCAGCGCCTGCGAGACCTCGGCCCGCTCCTCGCCCATGCCCAGGATCAGGTTGCTCTTGGTGACCAGGCCGTCGGCCCGGGCCTGCCGGATCACGTCCAGGGAGCGCTCGTAGCGGAACGCCGGGCGGATCCGCTTGAAGATGCGGGGCACCGTCTCGACGTTGTGCGCCAGCACCTCGGGCCGGGAGCTGAACACCTCAGCGAGCTGCTCAGGGACGGCGTTGAAGTCGGGGATCAGCAGCTCGACGCCGCAGCCGGACTGGAGGGCGTGGATCTGCCGGACCGTCTCGGCGTAGAGCCAGGCGCCGCCGTCGGGCAGGTCGTCGCGGGCAACGCCGGTGATGGTGGCGTAGCGCAGCCCCATCGCGGCCACCGATTCGGCGACCCGCCGCGGCTCGTCGGCGTCGAACTCGGCCGGCTTGCCGGTGTCGATCTGGCAGAAGTCGCAGCGCCGGGTGCACTGGTCACCGCCGATGAGGAAGGTGGCCTCGCGGTCCTCCCAGCACTCGTAGATGTTGGGGCAGCCGGCCTCCTGGCAGACGGTGTGCAGCCCCTCGCGCGCGACGAGCCCGCGCAGCTGGGTGTACTCCGGCCCCATCTTGGCCTTGACCTTGATCCACGGCGGCTTGCGCTCGATCGGCGTTTCGGCGTTGCGTGCCTCGATCCGCAGCAGGCGGCGCCCTTCGGGCGCGACCGTCGCGGTGCGGCTGGCCTGCTCGGTCGTCGGCGTGGAGTGCTCGATCGTCACGAAAACGAGACTACGCCGGACGGCGCCGGTCGATGAACGCCGGGCGACCGGCGTCACGCCGCAGATGTTGTGACACCGGACACCGGAGGGCGAAAAAGTGTCGTCACATGGAACGCGGTCGGCGTGTTAGCGTCCCGGCAGAGCTGTGACGGAGCCGAGTAGCGCGCCGATCCGCCAGTGCAGAGAGCCGCCGGTTGCTGGAAGGCGGTCTGGCACCGGTGCGCGAAGACCCTCCCGAGCTGCGGGAAGAACGGCGGCGGCCGCTGACGGGCCGCGCCCAGTAGAGCCCGCCCGGCTGGCCCCGGTCATCAGGCGACGAACGAGGTCCCCGCCCCGGCGGGGACGAAGGTGTGGTGGCACCGCGAGGTTCCCGCTCGCCCACACCTCCCTGGGGATCGCGTTGCGATGATCAAGGAGGTACCACCGTGCAACGCATCCTTTCTGCCCAGCTCAGCCACCATGTCGGGGAATCCGTCCGGATCGCCGGCTGGGTGCACCGCCGCCGGCTGCTCAAGTCGGTGGCCTTCCTGATCGTGCGGGACGCCACCGGCCTGGCTCAGGTCGTGGTCACCGACCCCGCGGTCCGCGCCCACCTGGAGACCCTGACCGAGGAGACCGTCGTCGAGGTGGTCGGCCGGGCCACCGCGAACCCGACGGCGCCCGCCGGGGTCGAGCTCACCGACCCGACGGTACGACCACTCGGCCCGCCCGCCGTGCCGCCGCCGTTCGACCTGTACCGGCCGGCGCTCACCGCCACTCTGCCCACCCAGCTGGACAACGCCCCCGTCGCGCTGCGCCACCCGACCCGCTCGGCGGCGCTGCGTATCTCGGCGGCGGCGGTGGCCGGGTTCCGGGCCGCCCTCGACGAGCACCGCTTCGTGGAGATCCACACCCCGAAGGTCGTCGGCTCGTCCACCGAGAGCGGGGCGAACGTCTTCGCGCTGGACTGGTTCGGCCGGCCCGCGTACCTGGCCCAGTCGCCGCAGTTCTACAAGCAGCTCATGGTGGGCGTCTTCGAGCGGGTCTACGAGGTCGGTCCGGTGTTCCGCGCCGAACCGCACGACACCGTCCGGCATTTGGCGCAGTACACCTCCCTCGACGCCGAGCTGGGCTTCGTCGCCGATCACCGCGACGTGATGGCGGTACTGCGCGACACCCTCGCCGGCATGATGGCGACGGTCGCCGACCGGGCGGCCGGGGAGCTGGCGACCCTCGACGTGACCCCGCCGGAGGTGCCGGCCGAGATTCCGGCCGTGCACTTCACCGAGGCGCTGAAGATCGCCGGGGCGCCGGCCGACGAGCCGGACCTCGCCCCCGCCCACGAGCGGGCGCTGGGGGAGTGGGCGCGGGCCGAGCACGGTTCGGACTTCCTCTTCGTCACCGGCTACCCGATGGCCAAGCGGCCCTTCTACACCCATCCCGACCCGGCGCGGCCGGCGTACTCCAACGGCTTCGACCTGCTCTTCCGGGGGCTGGAGCTGGTCACCGGCGGGCAGCGGCTGCACCGGTACGACGACTACCTCGCGGCGCTGGCCACCCGGGGTGAGCCGGTCGAGCCGTACGCCGGCTATCTCGACGCGTTCCGGCACGGCATGCCACCGCACGGCGGCTTCGCCATCGGGCTGGAACGCTTCGTCGCCCGCCTGGTCGGTGCGGCGAACGTCCGGGAGGTGACGGCCTTCCCGCGCGACCTGCACCGGCTCACGCCGTAGAGGGAGTGATCACGCCCCGACATCCGGGTACCCCTCGTCGCCGACGGCCGCCGCATCGCGGCCGGTGGCGCTACCGCTGAGGAGTGGGATGAGTGAGCAGGTGCGGGCGACGCTGAGGGGCCTGCTGCACGTCCGCCCGGTGCGCGGTGCCCACCGGGTCGCGCTACGGGCGGGGATCAGCGTCCTCGTCCCGCTCCTCGCGGTGCTCGCGCTCGACCGGCCCGGCTGGTCCGTGTACGCGGTCTTCGGGGCGTTCACCTCCCTGTACGGGCGCAACCACGTGCATCTGTCCCGGGTGGCGATGCAGGCGAGCGCCGGGGCGGCGCTCACGGCGTCGGTCGTCCTCGGGGTGCTCGTCGGCTCCCTGGAAGCCCGGGCGTGGCTCGTGGTGCCGGTTGCCGCGGCCGTCGCGGCGGCGGGTGCCGTGCTCGCCGCCGCGCAGGACTGGCACCCGCCGGGGCCACTCTTCCTCGTCTTCGCGTTCGGTGCCGTGGCCTCCGCCCCGCACGCGGTCAGCGACGTGCCGGTCGTCGCGGCGGTGGCCGGGCTCAGCAGCCTGTTCGCCCTGCTCGTCGGCAATATCGGCAGCTTCGTCCGGCGGCAGCGGAGCCGCCCGGCCCGGCTCGCGCACGTGTGGAGCTGGGAGCCGGTGCGCTACGCCCTCGCCGTGGTGCTGGCGGGCGGTACCGCGACCGCGGTGGGGATCGGGCACCCGTACTGGGCGATGGTGGCGGCGGTCGCCCCGCTCAGCGCCCGGGGCGTCACCGCGCAGCTCGTACGTGCCGGGCACCGCATCCTCGGCACGCTGCTCGGACTGCTGACAGCTGCGGCGCTCCTCGCGCCGCAGCTGTCGCCGTACGCCACCGTCCTCGTCGTGGCGGCGCTCCAGATCGTCACCGAGCTCCTCGTGGGGCGCAACTACGGCCTGGCGCTGCTGTTCATCACGCCGATGGCACTGCTGATGGGGCAGCTCGCGGCGGCCCGCCCGACCGGGCAGCTCCTCTTCGACCGAGGGGTGGAGACGGTGATCGGTGCCGTCATCGGCGGCGCGATCGTGCTCTGCGAGCCGTGGTTGCGGGCGCGGATCGCCACCGGTGAACGAAAGCCGGCGCGCTGACGGCCCACCCAGCGGTCCCTAGGGCGCGATCGGGAGGCACCGCTTGTGGTCGGTGGCGTGGTAGCGGGCCACCAGCGCCTGCTCGACCTCCGTCGGCACCGGCCGGCCCTCCAGGTAGTCGTCGATGTGCTCGTACGCCAGGCCGAGCGCGTCCTCGTCGAGCTTGCCCGGGGCCAGGCTCTCCAGGTCGGCGGTCGGTGCCTTGCCGGCCAGGTCGGCGGGAGCGCCGAGGGCCCGGGCGACCGCCTGCACCCGGCGCTTGGTCAGCCCGGTCAGCGGTACGACGTCCGCCGCCCCGTCGCCGTGCTTGGTGAAGAAGCCGGTGACCGCCTCGGCCGCGTGGTCGGTGCCCACCACCAGGCCGTGCATCGCCCCGGCCGCCGCGTACTGGGCGATCATGCGCTGGCGGGCCTTGATGTTGCCGTGCACGAAGTCCCGCTGGGCGGCGTCCCGGAAGGTCAGCCCGCCCGCCACCAGCGCGTCCAGGGCGGCGTCGCTGGCCGGCTTGACGTCGACGGTGAGCACCCGGTCGGGCCGGATGAACTCCAGCGCCGCCTGGGCGTGGTGCTCGTCGGCCTGCACGCCGTACGGCAGCCGCATCGCGACGAAGATGGCCGGGTGGCCGGCGTCGCGGGCCCGTTCGACCGCGAGCTGACAGAGCCGGCCGGCGGTGGTGGAGTCCACCCCGCCGCTTATGCCGAGCACCAGCGCCGTCAGCGCCGTGTCGACCAGGCGGTCGGCGAGGAAGACGACCCGGCGCTCGATCTCCTCCGTGGCGTCGAAGGTCGACGACACCTGGAGTTCATCGGCGATCTGCTGCTGCATCGACATCACGTCGGTCATCGGGGTCCTTCCGTCGGCGGCTGCGGTCTCGGCACCGGCCGAGATTCCGGCGGTGCGCTTCACCGATGCGTCGAAGATAGCCGCGGTCCGGCTCAACGGGACAGCTCGGTGAGCCGGCGGCGCAGGTGGGCGGCCTGTGGGCCGTTGAGGTCCAGGGCGAGTGCCGCCTGGTACGCCGCCCGCGCCTCGGCGGCCCGGCCCAGTCGGCGCAGCAGCTCGCCCCGGGTGGCGTGCCACCACGGGTAGCAGGTCAGGGCGCCGAGCGCGTCGACCAGGGCGAGCCCGGCGGCCGGCCCGTCCCGCTCAGCCACCGCGGCGGCCCGGTTCAGCCGGACCACCGGGGTGTCGTGCACCGTGAGCAGCACGTCGTACCAGGAGATCACCGCGTCCCACGGCGTCCGGTCGTACGACGGGGCGAGGGCGTGGCAGGCGGCGACGGCGGCCTGTACCACGTACCGGTCGGGGTGGTGCGGGGTGCGGCGCAGCGCTCGGCCGACCAGCTCCACCCCGGCGGTGATCGCCGCCCGGTCCCAGCGCGACCGGTCCTGCTCGGCGAGGAGCAGCAGCCGGCCGTCGGGGTCGAGCCGGGCGGCGCGGCGGGAGTCCTGCAACAGCAGCAGCGCCAGCAGGCCGAGCACGGTGGGCTCGTCCGGCATCAGCTCGGCCAGCAGCCGGGCCAGCCGCAGCCCCTCCTCGGCCAGGCCGACCCGGACCAGGTCGTCACCGGAGCCGGCGGAGTAGCCCTCGTTGAAGATCAGGTAGACGGTGGCGGCCACCCCGACCAGCCGGTCCGGCAGTTCCTCGGCCGTCGGCACCCGGTACGGGATGCGGGCCTTGGCGATCTTCTGCTTGGTGCGGGTGAGCCGCTTGGCCATGGTGGCCTCGGGGACCACCAGGGCGCGGGCCACCTCGGCGGTACTCAGCCCGCCGAGGGTCCGCAGCGCCAGCGCCACCTGCGCGTCCAGCGACAGGGTCGGGTGGCAGCAGGTGAAGACCAGCCGGAGCAGGTCGTCCCGGACCACCTCGGGCGGTTCGGGGGTGGGGTCGAGCAGCGACACGGCCTCGGCCTCCTTCCCGGCCCGCCGGGCCTCGCGGCGGATCAGGTCGACCGCCCGCCGCCTGGCCACCACCAGCAGCCAGCCGCGCGGGCTCTCCGGCACACCGTCACGCGGCCAGCTCTCCAGGGCCCGGACCACCGCGTCCTGGGTGGCGTCCTCGGCGAGGTCGACGCTGCCGGTGACGCGGATCAGGGTGGCCAGGATCCGGGCCCGTTCGGCCCGGACCACGCTCGCCGCGCTCGCCGCGGCCGGGTCGGCCCACGCACCCGACCCGTCCGCCGTCTCCGCGTCACCGGTCGGCATCGGCACCGGCTACAGCGGGATGACCGGGCGGACCTCGACCGCGCCGTTCCAGGCCGCGGGGAGCTTCGCGGCCGTCGCGACCGCCTCGTCCAGGTCCGCGCAGTCCAGCAGGTAGAAGCCGGTCAGGGCCTCCTTGGTCTCCGCGTACGGGCCGTCGGTGGTGAGCACGTCGCCACCCTTGCCGCCGCCGACCCGCACGGTGGTGGCGGTGGCGGTCGGGTAGAGCGCGGCGCCGCCCCGGATCACCGCCCGGGCGGCCTCGCCGAACTCCCGGTACTCCTGCATCTCGGCGGCCTGCTCGGGGTCCGTCCAGTCGACGTCGGCGGTGTAGGTCAGCGCGATGTAGGTGGGCATGTCCGCTCCTCGCGTCCGGGGCCGGCGCCGGTCGCCGGCCTCAGTCGGTGCCGGCGCTGATCGCCGACTCCACCATAGGGACGATCGGGAGGACGCCCGGCGGGACACCGGGGCGGAAAAAGTCGCTCAGACCTCGACGAGGGTGGTCAGGTGGCGCTCGACCACCGGCAGCACGTCGGCGACGGTGACCGGGCGGCCCAGCTCGGCGGTGAGCGAGGTGACCCCGGCGTCCCGGATGCCGCAGGGCACGATCCGGTCGAAGTACCCCAGGTCGCAGTCGCAGTTGATCGAGAAGCCGTGCAGGGTCACCCCGCGGGCGACCCGGATGCCGATGGCGGCCACCTTGCGGGCCGGACCCCGGTCGTCCTCCGGCACCCAGACCCCGCTGCGCCCCTCGACCCGCCCGGCGGCCAGCCCGACCTCGGCGCAGACGTCGATCAGCAGTTGCTCGGTGCGGCGCACGTAGGCGACCACGTCCACCGGGTCGGGCAGCCGGACGATCGGGTAGCCGACGAGCTGACCCGGGCCGTGCCAGGTGATCTTGCCGCCCCGGTCGACGTCGACCACCGGGGTGCCGTCCGTCGGGCGGTCCCAGGGCTCGGTGCGCTTGCCCGCGGTGTAGACGCTGGGGTGCTCCAGCAGCAGCACGGTGTCGCCGCGCTCACCGGCCACCACCGCCTCGTGCAGCCGCCGCTGCTCGTCCCAGGCGGCCTGGTAGTCGAGCACGCCGGCGTGGACGGTCGTCAGCCCGGAAGTCGTCGCAGTCACCCTGCCAGCCTAGACCCGGCACCCCGCTCCACCCCGCGTGAGCTCCGTCGCCCGCGTCGGAGAGACGGCGGGGGTCAGAGCGCCGGGACCGTCCAGAGCCAGACGTCGTCGACCCGGCGGGGCGGGCCGAGCAGCGCGGTGGCCGTGCGCCGCAGGGCCTCCTCGTCGAGGTCGTACTTCGCCCCGTCCACCTCGTCGGGGAGCACCACCGCCCGGACCCCCCAGTAGCGCAGGTCGGCCCGGGAGAGCTGGATGCTGCCTTCGGTGACGATCGGGGTGAGCCCGGTCCGACCGGCCTGGTCCATCAGGGTGTCGAAGGTGCGCGGCGGCGGGCCGATCTGGCCCCGACCGTCCGGCCCGCCGGGGCCGAGGAAGAAGCCGGCCGGGATGCGGAACTCGCCCTGGCCGTGGGTGAGCGCGTACGCCTGCCAGCGCTGCCCGTCGGGGGTGACGTCCAGGGTCAGCGGCAGCGGGGTGAGCACCTCGCCGGGCGGGACGTACTGGCGCCAGGTACCGGCCGTGATGAACTGCGGGATCGGCGGGCGCACCGTGGTCAGCAGCGGGACGGGCAGCAGCGGCAGCAGCGCCACGGCGAAGCCGAGGCCCCAGGCCACCGCCGCGCCGCGCCGCCGCGGCGGGTCCGCCCGCAGCAGGTCGACCGTGTACGCCAGCAGCAGGCCGATCACCGGGGCGACCGCCAGCGCCAGCCGGGACGGCAGCGCGGCGTTGACCACCGGCAGGTTGTCCAGCACGCCGAAGGGGAGCACCTGCCCGGTGCGGGTGCCGCCCCACTTGGCCACCGGTCCCCAGGAGAGCACCGCGAAGACCACCCCGGTGATGCCGAGCGCGGCCAGCGTCGCCCGGCGCCCCGGGTCGGCCCGCCGCCACAGCAGGGCGAAGCAGGCCACGGCGAGCAGCAGCAGCGGCAGCCCGAAGAACGAGTTCTCCTCGGTCGGGTTGGGCGCCAGCGAGGTGTCCAGCCCGGCCACCCCGGCCAGCGACCGGCTCGGGTAGGCCCCGAACGCGGCGATGTCCTCGGAGTGGATCATCGGGTCGAAACCGGTGCCGTGGAAGCGCTGCGGGCCGGCGAAGTGCAACCAGAGTGGGTACGCCAGCAGCACCCCCGCCACCAGCGCGGTCACCCCCAGCCCGCGCAGGAAGTCGGGCAACGCCGCCCGGGCCTCGGCCCGGCGGGCCGGGTGCAGCGCCCAGGCGGCAAGGAAGACGGCGAGGGCCAGGGCGGTGAAGAAGAGCCCCTCGGCGGCGATGGAGAAGGCGACCGCGACCAGCACGCCCAGCATGATCCCGCCGCGCCGCCAGCGGCCCGGCCGGCGCAGCCCGAATACGCCGAGCACCAGCAGCGGCACCAGCCAGCCGGCGGTCCAGTTCAGGTGGGCGTTGGCGTGCGCCACCATGCCGGGGGAGTAGGCGATGAAGAGCGCCCCGACGGCGGCGGCCAGCCGGCTGCGGACCAGGTGCCGGGAGAGCAGCCAGTACCAGGCCAGCGCGGTGGCGGCCAGGTTGAGGGTGAGGATCACCAGGAACGTCGCCGGCGCCCCGACCAGGTACGTCAGCGGGGCGAAGACCGCCGCGTACACGGTGACCGAGGTGTTGACCGCGAGGTTCACCCCGTCCGGCACGTTGATCAAATGGGTGAAGAGCGGGTTCTCCCCGTGGGTGAGCGCGTGCCCGCCGAAGGCGAGCAGCCATTCGAAGAGCGCCTGGTCGCTGGAGTTGACGGTGATCGCCCGGTGGTTCGGGTCGCGCCACAGGCCGCTGGTCACCCAGACGGCCAGGGCGACCGCGACGAGCGCCACGACCAGGTCGGCCCTTCGTCCCCGGTCGACGGCGGGCACGCTGGCGGGTGGCCGGTCGGCGGCGCGGGTGGGGGAGGTCGGCACGGAGCGGACGTTACCAACCGGATCCGTACGCACCGGGCAGACACGGAAGCCGGCTTGTGGCGCGACCACGGGCTGCCGGCCACTACATCGGCGGTGACGAATGTGTGAACGCCGGCCATGTCGCCGGTTGGAAACATCGACGTAACGTCGCGGCAACTCGGGGGTGACCCAGTTCACACACCGCAACAGGAGGTCGCCGTGCGCCGCTCCTCATCCATCCTCGCCCGGCTCGCCGGAGCGGTCGCCGGGGTCGCGCTGGCCGCGGCCGCCCTGGTCGCCGTCGCCGTGCCCGCCCAGGCCGCCAGCCTCACCCAGGTCACCGGCTTCGGCTCCAACCCCGGCAACCTGGCCATGTACGCCTACCGCCCGGACGGCCTGCCGGCCAACGCGCCGGCCGTGGTGCTGCTGCACGGCTGCACCCAGAACGCCTCCGGCTACTTCGCCAACTCCGGCTGGCAGAAGTACGCCGACCTGTGGAAGTTCGCCCTGATCGTGCCCCAGCAGTCGAGCGCCAACCAGTCGCTGAGCTGCTTCAACTGGTACACGGAGGGGGACATCAACCGGGGCCAGGGCGAGGCGCTGTCGATCAGGCAGATGGTCGACTACGCGAAGAGCAACTACGGCCTCGACGGCAACCGCATCTTCATCAGCGGGCTCTCGGCCGGCGGGGCGATGACCTCGGTCATGCTCGCCACCTACCCGGACGTCTTCGCCGCCGGCTCGGTCATCGCCGGGATCCCCTACCGCTGCTCGCCGCCTGCGTCGACCAGCACCTGCCAGTACAGCGGGGTCGACCAGACCCCGGCCGCCTGGGGCGACCTGGTCCGCAACGCATACCCCGGCTACACCGGCCGGCGTCCCCGGGTGTCCATCTGGCACGGCACCTCGGACACCACGGTGGTGCCGATGAACGCCACCGAGTCCCGGGACCAGTGGACCAACGTGCTCGGCGTGTCGCAGAGCCCCAGCAGCACCGCCTCGCTGCCCGGCGGCACCAGCCTGGAGGTGTACGGCAGCGACGCCGTCCGGCTCTACCGGGTCTCCGGGATGGGCCACGGGACGCCGGTCGACCCCGGCTCGGCCACCGACCAGTGCGGCACGGCCACCTCGTACTTCCTGGACACCATCTGCTCGACCTACCGGGACGCGCTCTTCTTCGGCCTGAACGGCGGCGTCACGCCCAGCCCGACGGCGACGGCGACGTCCTCGCCCAGCCCGACCGCGTCCCCCACGCCCACCCCGACCGCGTCCCCGGTCTGCGTCACCGCCAGCAACTACGCCCACGTCACCGCCGGCCGTGCCTACCAGTCCGGTGGCTACGCCTATGCCCTGGGCAGCAACCAGCGGATGGGCCTCTACAACACCTTCTACACCACCACCCTCAAGCAGGCCGCCCCCAACTACTGGGTCATCGGCTGCTGACCGGACCCCCGCAGGGGCCCTTCCCGCACGGGAGGGGCCCCTGCGCCGTCACTCGGTGAGGGCGGCGTGCAGGGCGCTGGACAGGTCGGGGTGGGTGTAGCGGAACTTGGCCCTGGTCAGGACGCCCGGCAGCACGCGGGTGCTGGTGAGGGCCTCGTGGGCGAAGCCACCCAGGGCGACCTTGAGGGCCACCGCGGGGATCGGGATGATCGCCGGGCGGCGCAGCTGGCGGGCCAGCTCCCGGGTGAACTCGGCATTGGTGACCGGGGCCGGGCCGACACCGTTGACCGGACCGGCGACGTCGCCCCGATCCAGCAGGAAGACCGCGGCGTCCAGCCAGTCCCGCATCGAGATCCAGGGCAGCCACTGCCGGCCGCTGCCCAGCCGCCCGGCGATGCCCAGCTTGAACGGGAGCAGCTGCGGCTTGAGCAGACCGCCGTCGCGGTGCAGCGGCAGGCCGGTGCGGAGCCGGACCACCCGTACCCCGGCGTCCTCGGCCGGCCGGGTAGCGGCCTCCCAGACCCGGCAGACGTCGGCGAGGAAGCCCTCGCCCGCCGGCGCGTCCTCCTCCACGGCCCGGTCGCCGGTGTTGCCGTACCAGCCGACGGCGGAGGAGTTGAGCAGCACCGTCGGCCGGTCCGCCGCCGGCAGCCCGGCGATGGCGATCGCCAGCGTGGTCGTGCTGTCCACCCGGCTCGACCGGATGAGCTGCTTGTAGGCGTCGTCCCAGCGCTTGTCGCCGACCCCGGCGCCGGCCAGGTTGACCACCGCGTCGGCCTCGGCGACCACGGCCGGGTCGAGCTGCCCGGCGGACGGGTTCCACTGTCGTTCGTCGGAGGCGCGCGGCGGTCGCCGGACCAGCCGGGTGACCTGGTGCCCGTCGGCGGTGAGGCGGTCGACCAGCCGGGTGCCGAGGAAGCCGGACGCGCCGGCCATGAGGATCCGCATGTTCATATCTTCGTTTACGGGGCCGGATTTGGATTCGGATGAAGAACATCAGAAGTCGGGTCCGGTCGGGGACGTTTCGGTGGGGGCATACTTCGGCCGCGCCGCGAATACCCTCAGCTTTCGCCGCTGACCCTCACTACGCGGATCTGGCCGTCGACCGCGCCTCAGCTCGACGGCAGGCGGGGCCGACGCTGCCTGGGACCCGTCACCCCGTACCCCGAGCGCTGGTCAACGGCCCACCCTTCGGCGACCCGGTCGACCTCGACGACCAGGCGATTCCACCCTTCGAGGCGAGAGACGGGACCGGACCGGTCGAGTCGCGCGAGCAGTTGCCGCCGATGCTCGTTGAACCGGCCCTTGACGGTGTCACGCCGACGCCCGGTGACATCGGCAGCCCTGACCAGGCATTCACGGAGCAGGGCCTTGGGGTCGGCGACTGATTCCACCTCGTGGACCTTGGGCAGGCCGAGGCTCACACGTCCGCGGGGATTACCGGCTACTTGCCTAATCGCTGCCTCGTCGAGGAGCAGCCAGGCTTCGGTCATCCGGACGGGGATGATCGGGATGAGGGCTGGGCCGCCCGAAACCGCTCCGACGGCCGTCCTGATCTCGTCCAGCCGGGCCTGGTGGCCGGCGTTGTCGGCGTCCCGGTGGACGACGATCAGATCAACGGGACCGCCGGTCAGTTGGAGGCCGGCTTCTACGCGGGATCTCACGTCCTTGCGGACTTTCGGCAGCCGCTCGAACGGGGGCTGACTGAGCTTGACCTCGACATCGAGTTCGGAGAACAACAACTGGATGTGCTCGGCCAACGGTTCGTCCGAGCTTCCTTCCGCAACGAAGAGCCCGGAGTGCACCCGGTCGCTCATGCCGTCAGTCCTGGGGGAAGGCGCAGTTGCGCCGATGGCGGGCTGGCCAGGTAGGCGACCACATCGGCCTCGGAGAAGGCGGGGCGTCCTGGCGTCGCGCGCCAGGACTTCCGGTACGGCAGGAGCGACAGCGAACGGGTCACCCCCCCTTTTGGCGTCGATCTTGGCCTGAGCTGCGCCAACAACAGGTCGGCCGGGTCGCAGAGCTGCACCACTCCCGGCGCGTGGGTGTTGACGATTACCTGGCGGAATGGGTTCGCGTCGTCCGGCGGGTCGGCCGGGTCGACGGCGAGGTCGCGTACGAGCTGCACCATCGCGGGGAGGTTCGCGGGGTGGATGCCGTTCTCCGGCTCCTCCATGCAGATCAGCCCGGTGAATTCCGCGTCCTCAAGCAGCACACAGAGGGCCAGGAAGCGCAGGGTGCCCTCCGACAGCGCCCGAGCCGGCAGCCTGAGGCCACCTCTCTCCTGAAGGAAGAGGGTGTAGATCTCGCGGGCCTCGTCGAATTCGACATCCAGGCCGTCGACGTTGACTCCGGCGAGGTCGGAGAGCCTGCCGGCCACCATGGCGTACATCCGCTCCGGATCGGCCGACCAGTCGGGCGCGTGCGCGACCCGGTACAGCGTGCTGGCAAGATGCCGGCCGTTCGGGGCGAGAGAGTCCGGGTCCATCGCCTCGTCCGGCGCCCGCAGCGCCGACGGTTCCAGAGCGAGCCGCCGCCAGCTCTGCATCTCCCGTCGGGCTGCGAGGATGGTCGGGTAGTCGCTCGTGTTCATGGTACTGAGAACGGTGCGACTGGCCCGCTCGGCAAGGCGCGATCTCTTGATGCTCTCGCCTTCGGCGTGGACGTCGACAACCAGGCCATCTTCATTTCGATGTTTGGTGGAGAGAAAGGTTCTCCCGCGGTTGGCTGCAATGACGACCGCATCGAGGAAATTTGCCGCTGCAGGGAAACGCAGTCGCGCCCGAGCGTCATCGATCTGTCGCAGGTCTTCCCGGACCAACTGGAGACCACCCATGCCATGTTCCCCGCGTGCCGCCTCGTAGCGAAGCGTCACCTCGTAGCGCAGGCAGGTCGCCAAGGAGCGCGAACTTTCACCGAGCTCGTCGTCGACCTCCCTGGGCACGATCATCTCCGCGGCCAGGGTCATCTCGTGCCGATCGCTGCGGTATCCGTCCCAGAAGAGATCGCGAGGGTCGCCACCTCTGTTTCCCGCCGCGCTCCGCACCCGCTGGGATGCTTTGTGGAGGGAGTCACCGGCGAGGTACGACAGAAATTCGATGGCGTCGAAGACGTTCGACTTGCCCATGCCGTTCGCGCCGGCAATGCAAGTGAATGGACCGAACTCGACATCCACGTCGAGCAGGTTCTTGAAGCCCTGCACCTCCAGCCGGGTAAGCATGGTCAGAGCCTAATCGCAGTTGACCTCGCCACCTACGCCACCTCGGGGACGGGCGCGGCGGTGGCGCGGACGGAGTGGAGGATCGAGACGATCCGGTCCACGTCGTCGGAGGGGAAGAGACCGTCCGGCCTTCGTCTACTCGCCCGCCACCGGCCTGATCAGCCCCGTCAGCAAGATCGCACGCTCAACTTTCCGCGCGGCCGTCGCCCGACAGAGTGCCCGTAAGCCCGGAAGCCGTACAGATGCCGGAGCGGCACCGGGGAAGCCTGCACCGGATCCCCGCCACCGCAACAGCTCAACGCCGTCAACGCCGTCAACGCCTTTGCGCACGACCGTCGAGTACCTGCCGGCAGAAGACGGGCCCGGTCTCAGCAAGTCTCAGGTGAGCGACATGCTCAGGAGTCTCCGGCAGAAGAGGGAAGCGCGAGTCGAAGCGCCGCGGGTGCCGCCTGACCGACCCGACGATGATCAGCTCGCCGAGCCAGGGCAAAAACTCTCCTCGGCCGGTTCGACGGCCCAACCTCAGCCGTCGGCACCTGGCTGCCTTTCCGTCGGCGGATTGGTGGCAGCGGGTATGGCTCTCTGCTGCAACGGCACAGTTCTCGACGGAGATTGGCCCGCCTGGTTGGCGCTGTCGGGTGCTGCAGCCTTGCTCCTCGGGATCGCCGGCACCATCGCCACGGTCCGTCAGAACACCAAGTCAAATGACGAGGCATGAGGCCGCCTGTCGCAGACCTTCAGAGTGACTACGACCCTTCAGGTCCGCCGGCGGGGTAGTGCCCAGCCGAGAAAGCGATCGAAGATCTGGGTCGGGTCGGGGCCGTCGTGCGGGTGGAGAGTGTGCAGTTGGCCGGCCGCGTCGTGCAGCAGCCCGCCGAGGTAGACCAGCAGCGCCACCCGGTCGTGCGCGTACTCCCGGAGGAGGGTGAGTCGCGCGGTGGCGCACGGCCAGGGTGCGGCGCACGCCCGGCAGAGCCAGAGGGGCCGCAGCGGCAGGTGCCCACGGCCGCTCACCATCGGCCGCCGTTGGCCCGCCAGGTCTGTGCCGGGGTGAGCCAGCCCGCCCGACCCACCTGGGGATTCGCCCTGGTCACCTCGTCCCACCAGCGGCTGTTCGGCGGCGGCGCGGGCGGTTCGGTGGGAACAGGCGCGTGCCGGTCGGGGCAGGCCGTCCAGCGCAGGCCGCACGAGCACCAGCGCCGTCCGTAGCGCCAGGTCCGTCGGTGCCGGGGCGCGAGCGGCACCGGGCCCGCGTTGCGTCGCGGCCACCCCATCAGCGCCGACCATGGGGTACGCCGGCCAGCAGTCCGCCGCGTCCCGCCACCGTGTCGATCACATCGTCGGGCAGGCCGCGCGAACGCAGCAACCGCCGTGCCCAGCGGTGCAGCAGGCAGGGGTACGGGGTCCGGTCGCTGCGGCACAGCGGGCCGGTGGGCCACTCCTCGGGCCGGTGCACGAGCAACGCCCGCAGGCCGAGCTTGACGTCCTCCACGGTGACCACCCACGGCAGGGGCAGCTCACCGAGCACCTTTTCCAACGCGTCCACCGGTTCGTCGGCCACTGACCGCACGTGTGTTGCCTCCTCATCGAGTGCGGCGCCGAGGCGGGCGGGGACGGCCGTGCGCGCATGGTCAGCCGGAGCCCGGCACCCGCCCCGGGCCTGTTCACGGAACCCATCGACGGCAGATCGCGGGCAGGGGACACCCGGCCGACTGCCCGGGGGAGTGGTCGGCCGGGTGGTTCCACAGGACGACCAGCTCCGGGTTTGCAGACCAGGGAGCCGGTCAGGTCGAACTTTGTCAGACAAGACAAGTAAAGTCAACGCTGATCTAGCCCTTGCTTGTCATGTAAAGCTTGGCCGTGATCAAATGGCGGTGCAGACCAGGGAGTCAACATGCCCGCCAAAGCAAAGTGGGCGCAGATCGCGGACCAGATCCGTGATCAGATTGCGTCCGGACAACTCGCACCCGGCGAGAGGCTGCCATCCACGGCGCAGCTCAAGGAAGAGCACGGCGTCTCTGCCGGCGTTGTGCGTCAGGCGGTCCTCGTCCTGCAAATGCAGGGCTGGGTGGAAGGCGTACACGGCGTCGGCGTGTTCGTCGTCGAGCAACTGCCCCAGGGGCAGGGCAAGTCCTGATCGGGGTTCCGCGACCGGGTCCAACCGAGGCGTCTCACCTCGCGTAGCCGCATGCCGGGCGCGGTCAGGCGTGCGCCGGGGTGCTACGCAGCTCGGCGAGGAGGCGCTCCACCTCGGCGAAGGCCGCGTCGGGCAGCGGGCCGTACGCCAGCGTTCCCAGGTTTTCCTCGGCCTGGGCCACCGTCCGGCAGCCGGGGATGGGCAGCGTCCGCGGGCTGCGCGCGAGCAGCCAACCCAGCGCGCCCTGGGCGAGGGTACGACCGTCGGCGGTGAGCGCTTCACGTACCCGTGCCACCCGGTCGGCCCACTCCGCTCTGGGCACCCCGTCGGTGAACCAGGGCAGCCACTCCGGGGCGATCCCGCGTACGTCGTCGCCGCCCCGCGCGGCCGGCGCGCCCTGGTACTTCGCGGTGAGCAGGCCCATCGCGAGCGGCCCCCGATTGAGGCTGGCCAGGTCGAACTCGTCGCAGACCGCGAGCATCTCCGCGTTGTCCCGCAGCACCGACTGGTCGTGCTGGATCGTCGCGCAGTGTGGCCCCGCCGCCGCGAACGCCCGCGCCGAGGCGGGGTCGTCGGTGCTCCAGCCGTACGCCCGGATGTTGCCCTCGGCGACCAGCGCCTCCAGCGTGTCGACCAGGTCCAGCGCCTGCGGCACCGGCAGCGCGTTGACGTGCAGCTGGTACAGGTCGACGTGGTCGGTGTCGAGTCGGCGCAGCGAGTCCTCCAGGCTGCGCCGCGCGTAGGCCGGGCTGGCGTCGACGCCGGTGGCCTGCCGGGTGGTCTCGTCGGTGGGGTGGCCGAACTTGGTGGCGATCACCGCCCGGTCGCGGCGGCCGGCGAGGGCGCGCCCGAGCACCCGCTCGCTGTGTCCGGCGCCGTAGTTGCTGGACGTGTCGAAGAGCGTCGCCCCGAGGTCGAGCGCCCGGTGGACCGTGCGCACCGACTCGTCGTCGTCGACCTCGCCCCAGCCGAGCGGCTGCTCGCCCTCCCAGAGCGGGCCGCCGATCGCCCAGCAGCCCATGCCGATCGCGCTGACCTCGATACCGCTGCGCCCCAGTCGTCGTGTCGTCGTCATGGGACCACTTTTCAACCTGGAGTGCGCTCCAGGTCAAGCGTTAGCCTGCGGACGTGACCGGACGACACTCGCCTTCGGAGGCTGCCCGGCGCAGCGGCTTCAGCCTCGACACCCTGCGCTACTACGAGAAGATCGGCCTGCTCGCCGACATCGACCGCACCTCGGGCGGCCGGCGCGTCTTCACCGACGACGATCTGAGCTGGCTGGTGCTGTTCCGCTGTCTGCGCGACACCGGCATGCCGATCGCCGAGATGTGCCGCTACGCCGAGCTGGCCCGGGAGGGCGCGCACACCGCCGGCGAGCGGCGGGCGCTGCTGGAGCGGCACGCAGAGCGGGTCGAGGAGCAGATGACGCTTCTCCAGCGCCAGTACGACCACCTCCGCGAAAGATCAGGTTCTACGACCGGCTCACCTGAGCCCCTCGTCCGGACCCAGCCCAACCCGGCCGATCAGGCCAGCCGGGCGAGCACCGGCGCGAGCGGTTCGAGGGCGTCGCGGCGTACCACGAAGCGGGTGACCCCCCAGCGGCGCTCGTGTGCCGTGACCGCCGCGACGATCTCGTCCTCGGTCCCGATCAACACGAACGGGATGGCCAGCAGCTCGGCCACGGTCATCCCGTTGCCCCGGGCGTGCTCCGCCGCTGCGGCCTCCGCGTCGTCGGTGACCACCACCCGCTGGACCAGCGCCTCCAGCGCAGGCGGGTCGTCCCGACCCGCGGCGCCGGCGGCGACGCAGGCCAGCTGCGCCTCGATCTGGTCGGCCCGCCACCGGGCCGCGTGCGTGTGGCCGTCGGCGAGGGTACGCCCGAAGCCGGTCAACCCGACCACGTCGGCGTGCGCGCCGGCCCAACGCAGCAGCGTCGAGTTGGCGGTGCCCATGGTCAGCGGGATCCGCTCCTGCACCGGCCGGGGTGAGCGCAGCCGCGCCTCAAACATCGCCAACTCGGGGGAGTCGACCGTTACCGGGGCGCCGTCGAGCAGGGCGCGGACCGCCTCGGCGACGGCCACGCAGCGGCGGACCCGGCCGGCTACGTCGGGGCGTTCCCGGCCGACGGCGCGCCACTCGGCCGGGGTGTGGCCGGCGCCGACGCCCAGCCGGGCCCGCCCGCCGGAGACCAGGTCGAGGGTGGCCACGTCGGCGGCGAGCAGCATCGGCTCGCGCACGCCCAGGTTCGACACGTACGACCCGAGCCCGATCGTCGAGGTCACCGACGCGGCGGCGGCCAGCGCGACGAAGGGGGAGGTCACGTCGCCGGGATGGTCGCCGGCGAGCAGCGCGTCGAAGCCGGCCGCCTCGGCCCGGCGGGCCAGCTCGACCCAGCTCGCCGCGTCGGTGGGGGTTGCCTGGAGGGAGAAGGTGGTCACCGGCCCAGCCTGCGGTGCCGACGGCCGCCCGGCCAGCCCGCCGGCCCGGATTCTGCCGACCGGCGAATCCGCTCACGGCGTAGCGGTCGGCGCGGGTCAGGTCTCGTCGGGCAGGGGCACGCCGAGGAGCTCCTCGGTAGTTCCGCCGCGGAGCGCGTTCAGCGCGGCGACCAGCTTCTTCTCCTCGTAGACGAAGTGCGATTCGAGCAGCGCGCTCAGCCCGTCCAGCTCGGCGCGTACCCCGTCGGAGTCGGCCGGGTCGGCGGCCAGATCCTCGACGCGGCGCAGGATCGTCGCGACCACCTCGTGGTCGGCGGTGAGTTCGTCCAGCACTGGGCGCAGCTCGGGAGCCTGCGCGGCCAGCAGCCGGAACGCGCCGCCGTCCTCACCGGTGTGGTGCCGGGTGAGCGCGGCGCAGAAGGTCAGGCAGTGGGCACGCAGGTCGCGCCCGGGGCTGCCGAGGTTGGCGCGCAGCGCAGCCAACTCCTCGCGGAGCCAGAGGTGAATCTCGATCAACTGGTTGCCGAACGCCGTCAGGCGGTCCTGCGGCGGGTGGGAAGGATGCACGTGTGTCCCATGCGGTCCCGCGCCTCCATGCCCTCGGCGGCCTCCGTGCCGGGTACACCGCGACGCTGCGGCGATCCTACGCGGACCCGCCGGTGACGTCCGGCTTGTCGTCGTGCCAGCGGGCCCGGAAGGCTGCCTCGGCCGCCTCGTGGGTGGTCCGCTCGTCGTGCACGACCGACCGGAGGGCGTGCCGGGAGTCGGCGAAGATCGTCACTTCGACGGCGATCAGCCCGACGCAGATCGCGGTCAGCAGCCCGAGCGCGCCCAGCGCCGGCAGGTGATGCGCCACCGGCACGGCGGCGGCCAGCGCCACCAGCACCCCGACCCGGGTCCAGGGGAGGGTGTGCAGGGTGCGGAGCTGGAACAGCAAGTTGGCGGCCAGGTAGCAGATCACCCCGCCGTAGAACAGCTGCAGGGGCGGGCCGTGCACCTTCTCGCCCAGCCCGCCCGCGGAGTCGGTGACCGCGCGGACCAGTTCCTCGCTACCGATCGAGAACATGATGATGCCGGCGATCATCGGCAGGTAGAGGTAGGCGTAGGCGTCCCGGGCCATGGTCATCCGGCCGTGACCGGTCGCCGCGTGCAGGGCGATCCGGGCGGCCGGACCGACGACGTCGAAGTGGGCCCACCAGAGGGCCGCGGTGAACACGATGCCCAGCACGGCCGCCAGCACCGCGGACCAGGTGACCGGCTTGCCGAGGAGGTTGCCGCCGACGCCGACCGAGATGATCGATTCGCCGAGCGCGATGATCAGGATCAGGTCGTAGCGTTCGGTCCAGTGCTCCGCGGAGGTCACGGTCCAGCCCCAGGCGCCCGCGATCAGTCCCGTCCCGTACTGGACCAGCACCACGATGATCCAGAGCACGTCCCGGACGAGCGCGGCCCGGCCCGGGTCGGCGATCGCCGCCGGTACCAGCGCCGCCGCCATCAGCAGGACGGTGCTGCCGACCAGCTCCGGCATGAACTGGATCAGGTGCCGGCGGTCACTCGGGTTGTCCCGTCCGGCGCGCAGGAACAGCACCAGGTGGACCGCGCGGACCGCCACGTAGCTGGCCGCCACCACCATCGGCCCGGCGAACCCCTCCTGAGGGTCACCGAACGCCTGCGGCAGCGCCAGGGCGAAGGCGAAGAGGGAGGCCATCGCGGCCACCATCAGCACCGGCACGAAGCCCTCGCCGAGCCGCAGCCGGGTGGCGGCCATGCTGTGCACCACCCAGCACCACCAGAGCACGGCCAGCACCAGCACCGCGTGCAGCAGGCTCCGGCCGCTGATCTCGATGGCGGTCGCCCGGGTGATGATGAAGAACGAGACGACGAAGACCAGGTCGAAGAAGACCTCGAACTTGTCCACCCGGGCGCCGGGGGCGACCGCGACGGCCGGGCCGAGCCGCCCGCGCCGCCGGTCCTCGCCCATCCGTTCACTCTCGCAGCGTCCGGGCCTCGGGGCCGGCGATTCACCTCAGCCCGTCGGGCGGTGGCGCAGCCCGTCCATCAGCAGGTCGAGCAGCCGGCCGGCGAGGTCGCGCTGCTCCGGGCCGCCGGCGGCGAGGGAGACCCCGCTCAGGCCGGCCAGCACGTCACCCGGGTCGACGTCCGCCCGGAGCGTGCCGGTGGCCGCGCCGGCCGACAACAGCCGGGTGAGCGCGGCCACCAGCAGGTCGCGGCTCTGGGCGTACGGGTTGGCGCCGCCGGCGATCACCAGCCGCAGCGCGTCCGCCATCCCGCGCTTGGTGGCGAGATAGTCGACGAACCGGTCCATCCAGGCCCGGGTCGCCTCGGCCGGCGGGAGCCGGTCCAGCAGGTCGCCCGCCGCGTCGCAGAGCTTCGCCAGCTCGTTGCGGTAGGCGGCCTCGACCAACGCCTCCCGGGTGGGGAAATGCCGGTAGAGGGTGCCGATGCCCACTCCGGCGTCCCGGGCCACCGCGTCCAGCGTTACCTCGGGGCCCTGGCGGGAAAACGCCCGTACGGCCGCGTCCAGGAGTCGCTCGCGGTTGCGTGCCGCGTCGGCGCGCAGCGGTCGAGGGCCGGATGCCGGCACGTCTCCTCCTGGGCTCGGGTGGCCGGTTGGCAAACGGAGGGTCCTCCGGTTAGCCTCGGTGTCGTACCGGAGGGGCCTCCGCTTCTCATCGTAGCGGCCGGACCGCGGTCCGCGCCGCCTCGGACAAGGACGGATCATGACTACGAGCACACCAGTCCGCACGCCCTTCGACGCCCGGTCCACCGCCCTGGAGGTGGTCCGCGACATCGACCTCACCGGCCGTCGCGCGATCGTCACCGGCGGCGCGTCCGGCATCGGGGTCGAGACGGCCCGCGCGCTCGCCGCCGCCGGCGCCGACGTCACGATCGCCGTACGCAACCTCGACGCCGGCCGCACCGCGGCCGAGGACATCACCGGCACCACCGGCAACGAGCAGGTGCTGGTCGCCCCGCTCGACCTCGCCGACCAGGGGTCCGTCGCCGCGTTCGTCGGCACCTGGGACGGCCCGCTGCACATCCTGGTCAACAACGCCGGGATCATGGCCTCGCCCGAGATGCGCACCCCGCAGGGCTGGGAGATGCAGTTCGCCACCAACCACCTCGGGCACTTCGCGCTCGCCACCGGGCTGCACCGCTCGCTCGCCGCGGCCGAGGGCGCCCGGGTCGTCTCGGTCAGCTCCAGCGCACACCTGCGCTCGCCGGTGGTCTTCGAGGACATCCACTTCCGGCAGCGCCCCTACGAGCCGTGGGCGGCGTACGGGCAGTCCAAGACCGCCAACGTGCTCTTCGCCGTCGACGCGACCCGACGCTGGGCCGACGACGGCATCCTCACCAACGCCCTGATGCCGGGCGCGATCCGGACCAACCTCCAGCGCTACGTCAGCGACGAGGACCTGGCCCGCCTGCGCGCCGAGAGCGGCGGCGGGGCCACGCCCAACTGGAAGAACACCGAGCAGGGCGCGGCCACCTCGGTGCTGGTGGCCACCTCGCCGCTGCTCGACGGCGTCGGCGGGCGCTACTTCGAGGACTGCCAGCAGGCCGAGCTCAACCAGCCCGGTACCCGCACCGGCGTCGCCGCGTACGCGCTGGACCCGGAGGCCGCAGAGCGGCTCTGGGAGGTCTCCGAGGAGACCCTGCGCGCCTGACCGGCGGCTGGAACGACGAAGGGGCGGCCCCGGTCGCGATGACCGGGGCGCCCCTTCGTACGCCGGTGTTACAGGCCCAGCTCGGCCTCGAAGTTGCCGGCCTCCAGCCGCTCCTTGACCGCGACCAGGAAGCGGGCGGCGTCGGCGCCGTCGACCAGCCGGTGGTCGTAGGAGAGGGCCAGGTAGACCATCGACCGGACCGCGACGACCTCGCCCAGCTCCGGGTCGTTCACCACGACCGGACGCTTCACCACGGCACCCGTGCCGAGCATCGCCGCCTGCGGCGACGGCACGATCGGGGTGTCGAAGAGCGCGCCCCGGCTGCCGGTGTTGGTCAGCGTGAAGGTCGCCCCGGCGATCTCGTCCGGGCTGATCTTGTTGGTCCGGGTGCGCTCGGCCAGGTCGGCGACCCGCTTGGCGATGCCACCCAGGTTGAGGTCGCCGGCGTTGTGGATGACCGGGACCAGCAGGCCCCGCTCGGTGTCCACGGCGATGCCGAGGTGCTCGGCGTCCGGGTAGGTGATCGTCCCGCCCGCCAGGTCCATCCGGGCGTTGACGATCGGGTACGTCTGCAGCGCCTCGACGGTGGCGAGGGCGAAGAACGGCAGGAAGGAGAGCTTCACGCCGTGCCGCTGCTGGAAGGAGTCCTTCGCCTGCGCCCGCAGCTTGGCGATCCTGGTGACGTCCACCTCGATCACCGTGGTGAGCTGCGCCATCTCGTGCAGCGACTCGTGCATCCGCTTGGCGATGGCCGTGCGGATCCGGGTCAGCTTCTCGGTCGTGCCCCGCTTGCCGCTCGGCTGCGGCTTCGCGGCCGGCTTGGCCGGGGCCGCCGCCGCGGCGGCCGGCTGCGCGGCGGGGGCCGGAGCGGCCTTGGCGGCCTTGGCCTTCTCGGCCGCCTCCAGCACGTCCTGCTTGCGGATCCGACCACCGACACCGGTGCCGTTGACCGAGGAGAGGTCCACGCCGTGCTCGCCGGCCAGCTTGCGCACCAGCGGGGTCACGTAACCCGCGGCCTCCTCGCCGCCACCCTGGACGGGGGCGGTGGGCCGCTGCGGGGTCGGCGTCGCGGCGGACGGCTGGGCGGCCTGCTCGGCCTTGGTCGGCTGGGCCGCCGTCTCGGCCTCCGCGGCCGGCTCGTTGTACGACATGCCCGGGGTCGGCTCCTCGACCTTGGGCTCCGGGGCGGGCTCGGCCTTCGGCTCCGGCTTCGGCTCGGGCTTGGCCTCCGCCTTCGGCGCGGGCGTCGGCTCCGGCTTCGCCTCGGCCGGGGCGGCCCCGGCGGCGCCGATGATCGCCAGGTCGGCGCCGACGTCGGCGCTCTCGTCCTCGGCGACCTTGATCTCCAGCAGGGTGCCGGCGACCGGCGAGGGGATCTCGGTGTCGACCTTGTCGGTGGAGACCTCCAGCAGCGGCTCGTCCACCTCGACGCTCTCGCCGACCTGCTTGAGCCAGCGGGTGACCGTACCCTCGGTGACGCTCTCGCCCAGGGCCGGCATCTTCACCGGGGTTCCCTGGCCCGACGGCGCCGGAGCGGCCTGCGCCTGCGGCTGCTCGGCGGCCGGCTGCTCCTGCTCCGGCTCCGGGCCGGCGCCCTCGGCGGCGGCCGTCGGCTCGGCGGCCGGCTCGACCTGCTCCGCCGGGGCGGCCTCGCCACCACCGGTGGACTCGCCCTCACCCGCGATGACGGCCAGCTCGCTGCCCACCTCGGCGGTCTCGTCCTCGCCCACCACGATCCGGCTCAGCACGCCCGCCGCGGGGGACGGGATCTCGGTGTCGACCTTGTCGGTCGACACCTCGAGCAGCGGCTCGTCGACCTCGACGGTGTCGCCCTCCTGCTTGAGCCAGCGGGTGACGGTGCCCTCGGTGACGCTCTCGCCGAGCCGAGGCATGGTGACCGATACCGGCATGTTCTGAAACTCCTTCGTGGCCTCGTGCGATCCTCGCCCGCTTGCCGCCGGCGTCGCGGAATGAGTGTGGGTCAGGCGTGCGAGTGCAGCGGCTTGCCGGCCAGGGCCAGGTGCGCCTCGCCCAGGGCCTCGTTCTGGGTCGGGTGGGCGTGCACGAGCTGCGCCACCTCGGCCGGGTACGCCTCCCAGTTGTAGATGAGCTGCGCCTCGCCGATCAGCTCACCGACCCGGGCACCCACCATGTGCACGCCGACCACCGGGCCGTCGGCGACGCGGACCAGCTTCACATGCCCGGCGGTCTTGAGGATCTGGCTCTTGCCGTTCCCGCCCAGGTTGTAGTTGTACGTCTGCACCTTGTCGGCGCCGTACTGCTCCTTGGCCTTCGCCTCGGTCAGGCCGACGGAGGCCAGCTCCGGGTCGGAGTAGGTCACCCGCGGGATGCCGGCCTCGTCGATCACGGCCGGGTTCTGGCCGGCGATCTCCTCGGCGACGAAGATGCCCTGCTGGAAGCCGCGGTGGGCGAGCTGGAGGCCGGGCACGATGTCGCCGACGGCGTAGACGTTCGGCACGCTGGTGCGCAGCCGCTCGTCGGTCAGCACGTAGCCGCGGTCCATCTTGACGCCCTGGTCCTCGTAGCCGAGGTTGGCGGTGTTCGGGCCGCGGCCGACGGCGACCAGCAGCAGCTCGGCCTCGACGGTGTCGCCACCGGAAATGGTCAGCTTGACGCCGTTCTCGGTCTTCTCGACCTTCTCGAACGGCTTGCCGACCTTGAAGTTGATCTTCCGCTTGCGGAACGCCCGCTCCAGCGCCTTGGACGACTCCTCGTCCTCCGCGGCCACCAGCCGCGGCAGCGCCTCGACGATGGTCACGTCCACGCCGAAGGACTTCCACACGCTGGCGAACTCCACGCCGATCACGCCGCCGCCGAGCACGATCACCGACGAGGGGACCCGGTCCAGGGTCAGCGCGTGGTCGCTGGTGATGATCCGCTCGCCGTCGACCTCCAGGCCGGGCAGGCTCTTCGCGTACGAGCCGGAGGCCAGGATGACGTTGCGGCCGGTGTAGCGCTTGCCGTCCACCTCGACGACGTTCTTGCCGACCAGCTTGCCGGCGCCCGCCACGAAGGTGATGTTCTTGGCGCTGCCCACCAGGCCCTGCAGGCCCTTGTACAGCCGGGAGACCACGCCGTCCTTGTACGAGTTGACCGCCGCCATGTCGATGCCGAGCAGTTCGGCCTTGACGCCGAACTGCTCCGACTCGCGGGTCTGGTCGGCGACCTCGGCCGCGTGCAGCAGCGCCTTGGTCGGGATGCAACCGTTGTGCAGGCAGGTACCGCCGAGCTTGCCCTTCTCGATCAGCGCGACCGAGAGGTCCAGCTGGGCGGCGCGCAGCGCCGCCGCGTAGCCGCCGCTGCCACCTCCGAGAATGACGATGTCGAAGGTCGCTTCGTTCGGCTCGCTCACGTCCAACTCCCAGGTCGCGTCGCTGCATCGGGGGTCACGGAGGGATGACACGGACACACCCCACCTCGGTCATCTTGTCACTAGCGGACGCGGAGCGCGTAGTGAGGTGCCCAACGACACGTCGTCGACACGTACGCTTGGCACCGTCTTCGATGACATTACGGGGGAGGTTCGGGCGGGGTGGGGTTGTTCCGACGACGCAGGAAGGCGGTCGGCGTCAGCCGGGACCGCCCGGCCGACCGTGCCGATCTCGACCACCTTGAGAACTTCGTCCGCACCCGGCGCGGGGTGGAGGCGTACATCGAGCCCCGCACGACGGTCACCGAGACCACGGTGATCCTGATCGCCGACGACGGCGAGTGGACCCGCCGCCGGGTCGAGGGCCCGGAGGGCGCCCGTCGCTTCGCCCACAAGCTCGCCATCCCCATCTACGACGTCCGCCTGATGGGCTACCCGCAGCGGATGCGCGACTACAACGAACGCCGCAAGCGCCGCCCGCACCTCTTCTGACGCGCGGCGGGGCGGCTCCCCGGAGGGAGCCGCCCCGCGTTCGCGTATCCGTCAGCCGTTGGCGGCGACGTCCTCGACCAGCTGCACCAGGGTGCGGACCGGGACGCCCGTGCCGCCCTTGGTCCAGTAGCCGGTGGCCTCGCCCGAGTGGTAGCCCGGGCCGGCGATGTCGATGTGCGCCCACGCCACGTCGTCGGTGACGAACTCGCGCAGGAACACGCCACCCTGGAGCATGTGGCCGGCCCGGTCCATCCCGGCGTTGACCTGGGAGATGTCGGCGACGTCGGAGTCCATGCCCTTGCGCACGTCGTCCGGCAGCGGCATCGGCCAGGCCGGCTCGCCGACGGAGTCGCCGACGACCTTGACCCGCTCGCACAGCTCCGGGGTGCCCATCACGCCGGCGATCCGCTTGCCCAGCGAGATCACCTGCCCGCCGGTCAGGGTGGAGGTCTCGAAGAGGTAGTCGGTGCCGTCGGCGCAGGCCCGGGCCATCGCGTCACCGAGGATCATCCGGCCCTCGGCGTCGGTGTTGAGCACCTCCACCCGCTTGCCGTTGAACATGGTGATCACGTCACCCGGCCGGTAGCTGGTGCCGGACGGCATGTTCTCCGCCATCGGCAGGTACCCGGTGACCGCCACGGACGGCTTGAGCGCGGCGATCGCCAGCATCGCGGCGCCGACCGCGGCGGCCCCGGCCATGTCGGACTTCATCTCCCACATGCCCTGCGCCGGCTTGATCGAGATGCCACCGGTGTCGAAGGTGATGCCCTTGCCGACCAGCGCCACCCGCTTGCCGGACCCGCCGCCCTGCGGCGTGTAGGTGAGCTTCACCAGGCGCGGCGGGGCCTCCGAGCCCTGCCCGACCGCGACGATGCCGCCGTACCCGCCGGCCCGCAGCGCCTCCTCGTCGAGCACCTCGACCGTCAGGCCGGCGGCCCGGGCGGCGGTGGCGACGGCGTCGGCGAACGCCGGCGGACGCAGCTCGTTCGGGGCGGTGTTGACCCAGTCCCGGCTGGTCCGGACCGCGCCGGCCACCGCGGTGGCCCGGTCGAGCTCGGCCAGGGCGCCCGCCTCGGCGGCGTCCGGGACGGCGATCAGCACCTCGGCCACCGGCTCCCGCCGGGCCGGCTGCGGCTTGGTCTTGTAGCCGGCGAACCGGTAACCGCCGAGCAGCGCGCCCTCGGCGACCGCGCGCAACGCGGCCGGGGCGTCGGCGTCGTCCGGCAGCGGCAGGGCCAGCGCCACCCGGGGCGCACCGGCCAGCGCGCGGACGGCCGCGCCGGCGGCCCGGCGCAGCGTCTCCGGGGCGGGGGCGGCGCCGGTCGGCTCCGGGCCGAGCCCGACCACGGCGACGATCGGCGCGGTCACCGTGCCCAGCGTGGCCAGCTTGATCACCTCGCCCGGTGCGCCGGTTGCGCCGAGCAGCGCCAGCGTCTCGGTCAGCTTGCCGTCGAAGGCGGCGGCGATGCTCTCCGCGCCGCTGGCCAGCAGCAGGATGCCGGCGAGGCCGCTGGTGGCGGCCTGCTCTCCGGACAGGCTGTGCACGCCGATCACGATCGCGTCGACGGCGAGCTCTGCGGGGTCGGTGTCAACCAGGCTCAGGGTGGTGCTGGGCGATGTCACTGAAGCTACTCCGGGCGGGCCGGGCCGGCCGCGTCGTCGCGTACCGGCGGTGATGGTCTCCGGCGGCAACCTACCCGCCGGAGCGCGGGTGCGTCCCGCCGATGTTCATGACGGGTCCCGCCGATGCTAACCAGCGGTGCGGTCCCCGGTAAGTTGCCACCCATGACGGACGTGACCCCGGACGCCGCCGAGACCCGGCTGCGCCGTTCCCCGCTGCACGAGCGGCACACCGCTCTCGGCGCCAAGTTCGCCCCCTTCGGGGGCTGGGAGATGCCCCTGGAGTACGCGGGCGGCGGCGTGCTCAAGGAGCACACCGCGGTGCGTACCGCGGTGGGCGTCTTCGACGTCTCGCACCTGGGCAAGGCGCGGGTCACCGGGCCCGGCGCGGCGGAGTTCGTCAACGCCTGCCTCAGCAACGACCTGGCCAGGATCGGCCCCGGCCGGGCGCAGTACACGCTCTGCTGCGACGACGCGACCGGCGGCGTGGTGGACGACATCATCGCCTACCTGCACGCCGACGACCACGTCTTCCTCATCCCGAACGCCGCGAACACCGCCGAGGTGGTACGCCGGCTGCGCGCCGCCGCGCCGGCCGGGATCGAGGTCACCGACGAGCACGAGGCGTACGCGGTGCTGGCCGTGCAGGGCCCCCGCTCGGCGGAACTGCTGACCGCCCTGGGCCTGCCCACGGAGCACGGCTACATGAGCTTCTCCACCGCCACCCTGGCCGGCACCGAGCTGACCGTGTGCCGCACCGGCTACACCGGCGAGCTGGGCTACGAGCTGGTGGTGCCGGCGGAGCACGCGGTGGCCGTCTGGGACGCCCTCTTCGCGGCCGGCTTCGAGCTGCGGGCCTGTGGGCTGGGCGCCCGGGACACCCTGCGCACCGAGATGGGCTACCCGCTGCACGGGCAGGACCTGTCGCTGGAGATCACCCCGGTGCAGGCCCGCTCCGGCTGGGCGGTCGGCTGGGACAAGCCGGCCTTCTGGGGCCGCGACGCGCTGCTCGCCGAGAAGGCCGCCGGCCCCGCCCGTACGCTGCGCGGCCTGGAGGCCGTCGACCGGGCCATCCCGCGCGCCGGCATGACCGTGTACGCGGGCGACGCCGAGGTCGGCACGATCACCAGCGGCACCTTCAGCCCGACCCGGAAGCAGGGCATCGCCCTCGCCCTGCTCCGCGCCGACCCGAAGCTCGCCGACGGCGACCTGGTCGAGGTGGACATCCGCGGCCGCCGCGCCCAGATGCGCGTCACCCGTCCCCCCTTCGTCCAGCCCTCCGTCAAGGGCTGACCGGCGTCAGGGGGTGGGGCGTTCGCCGGCGTCGAGGACGGCCTGGGTCCAGCCGCCCTCGATGACGCCGGTGCCGTCCAGCAGGGCCCAGTCGACGACGTCCGCCGTCTCGACCACCACCGGGGAGCCGATCCGGACGGTCGGGTCGGTGCTGGCGTCGCTGGCGCTGGCGCCGACGATCCGCTCCGGCGCCTCCCACGAGGTCACCCCCGCCCACACGTACTCCGGGCCCTCGTCGCCGGGCAGGCCGTACTTGACGACCAGCTGCGACTCCGGCGGCAGCGCGTCGGCGAGGAACCGGGCCCGGACGTCCGGCAGGCTCTCCCGGGCGGTGGCGATCGCCCGGCTCATCGCGTCACCCGCGCGGGCGTAGCGGACGTCCGGCTGGATGCCGGCGAAGAGCGTCGCGCAGGCCGCCGCGTAGTACTTCCCGTCCGGCCCCGGGTGCCCGGGCGGCGGGCGCAGGCTGAGGAACGAGTCGGCGTCCGGGTCGGTGGCCGGGTCCAACTCCAGCCGGAGCAGCACCGGGGCGGTCGCGCCGTGCTGCTCCGGGTTGCCGTACGCCACCGCGATGTCGTGCCCGGTCACCGTGGCCAGCACCGGTAGCTGCACGAACGCCGGCACCTCCTCGCCGGCCAGCCCGTCGGTCCAGTCCCGCAGCAGCCGCCGGGCCGCCCCGGTCATCACCGCGCCCCAGGCCCGGGTGAGGTGGTCCGGCACGCCCTGGGTCTGCAACTCCAGCAACCCGAACCGGCGCAGCCCCTTGGTGGTGAACCAGAGCCCCTCCGCGTCGGACGAGTAGGGCACCAGCACCCAGTCGACCAGGCGGACCCGGCCGTTGGCGTCGGGCAGCGAACGCAGCGCGGTCGCCGGGTCGAGGAACTGCAGGCCGAAGACGTCCACCACGTCGCCGTCGACGGACTCGGCGATCGCCGCCGCCACCGCCCGGGCCGCCCACTCGTGCGCCGGCGGCCAGCCCGGCCGGTACTCGGCCTGCACCACCACCAGGTGGCTCGCCGCCGCCAGCCGACCGAGCTGCTCCTCGGTGGCGCCGAACGCGCTGAGCAGGTCCGTCGGCAGCTCCGGGAACTCGTCGATCGAGCGGGTGTCCACGGACATCAGCGGGCTGTCCAGCATCTGCTTCGCCAGCCCGTGCACCGGGTCGGCCAGCCGGCCCTCCAGGGCCTGCACCGCCGTCTTCGGGCTCACCCGGGGCAGTCCCGCCATCGGCACCAGGTAGGTCGCGCTCAGCGACTCCGGGACCGGTACGGGGAGGAAGTCGTCCGTGATGAGCAAGTCGTCCCCCGGAAGGCCGTGCCGGTGCTGTCGGGGCAAACGCTACCCGGCGCCGCGTACCGCCTTCAGCCGGACAGCACCAGTCCCAGGTAGACGAGCGTGGTGACCAGCTCGACGCCAGCGCCGAGCACGTCGCCGGTGATGCCGCCGAGCCGGCGTACCACGTGGCGGAGCAGCCCGACCGCGACGGCGAGCGCGGCCACCACGGCCAGCGGCCCCTGCCACGGGCGGCCCGGCACGGCCGGCACCGCCACCAGCGCGACGGCCGCCGTGCCCGCCACCAGCGCGACCGGCCCGACGGTCCCCGCGACCAGCGCGCCCAGCCCCTCCGGCCGGGCCGCGGGCACCCCGCGCCGGCAGGCGAAGGGCACCCCGAGCCGCCCCGCCGCCGTCGCGGCGACCACGGCCGCGAGCGCCGCCGGCCAGGACCGCCCGGCCAGCTCCGCGAGGCACGCCGCCTGGAGCAGGAGTACGACCACCAGCGCCGCCACCCCGAACGGCCCGACGTCCGGCTTCTTCATGATCTCCAGCGCCGCCGCCCCCCGCCGGTACGATCCCAGCGCGTCCACGGTGT
This sequence comes from Micromonospora sp. BS32, assembly GCF_059089345.1. NCBI lineage: Bacteria > Bacillati > Actinomycetota > Actinomycetes > Micromonosporales > Micromonosporaceae > Micromonospora > Micromonospora sp. BS32. The sequence goes on along the minus strand of NZ_JBSSHR010000009.1, from coordinate 206,860 downwards.
CGGCCAGCCCGTCCAGGTGCAGCCCCCGGGTGGCCAACGCGGCGCAGCCCACCGTCACCCCGGCCGCGACCAGCGGGGGAGCCAGCGGGGTGAGCAGCAGCAGCACCCCGGCGAGCGCCGCGCCGAGCAGCGCGCCGACCAGCGGGGCGAGCGCCATCGCGGTGCCGGCGGTGGCCCGGTCGATCCGGCCGGCGCGCACCGGCAGGGTGGTGAAGGTGGTCAGCGCCAGCCGCAGGCCGTCGAGCCGGCCCCGGTCAGCCGGCACGCCAGCCGGACGGGTCCCGCTCCGGCCCGGTCGTGGCCGGCCCCGGGCCGGCCGGCTCGGGCTCGGTGAAGTCCGGCTCGGGCTCGGTGCTGGTCGGCCCCGGGCCGGCGGGCTCGGGCTCGGTGAAGTCGGGCTCCTCGTCGTCCCCGCCGCCGAGGCGCGGGTGCTGCGGCAGCGCGGCGGCCAGCGCCAGCACCGAGCGCAGCAGCGGCAGCGCGGTCAGCGCGTTCGCCCCCTCGCCGAGGTCCAGCCGCAGGTCGAGCAGGGGCGTCAGGCCGAGCACGTCGGCGGCGAGCCGGACGGCCGGGTGACCGCCGTGGTCGGCCAGCAGGCACCAGTGCCGGGCCTGCCCGGCCAGATCCCGGCTGATCATCCCGGCGGCCACGCCGACCGGGCCGTCGAGCAGCACCGGCACCCGGCGGGCGGTCGCGCCGAGCAGCACGCCCGTCGCCACCGCGATGTCGCCGCCGCCCAGCTCGGCCAGCACGTCCTTGGCGTCGCGCGGGGACCGCCGGGTGCGGTGCAGCGCGTCCCGGACCGCGGCGCAGCGGAGCATCCACGCCGCGTCGTCGATCTCCCCGTCGGGGGTGTGCACCCGGCCGAGCACCGCCGGAGCCTCCGCGCCCGCGGTGGCCGCGAGCACCGCGGCGGCGGCCGCCTCGGTGCCGGCCCCGCACGCCCCCAGCACCAGCAGCTGTACGCCCGCGTCGGCGGCCTCCTCGGCCAGCCGCCAGCCGTACCGCAGCGCCGACTCGACGGCCGCCCCGGCCAACGCCGGCTCCTGCTCCATCGGCGCCGACGACGGGGTGTCCACCACCTGGAGGCTGGCCCCGCTCTCGGCGGCCAGCCGGGCCAGCGCGCCCCGGCCGGCGCGGGCCTGCCGGGCCCGGCGGGACGACTCCCCGGCGATGGCGCCGGCGGCCGCACCGCCGGTGTGATCGCCGTGCAGCAGCAGCACCCGGACGGTCTGCCACGGCTTCGGGGTGGCCGTGCCCTGGGTGGCGGCGGCGAAGCCGACGACCCGCTCCAGCACCCCGAAGCCGGCGCCCGGCACGTCCAGGGTGGCGAGCCGGTCGATCGCCTGCGGGCCGGCGTACTCGTCGGGCATGGGCAGTTCCATGCCCGGCTGGATGACCAGGCCGGTCGCGACCATCGGCAGCGCCATGGTGGGCGCCGCCCAGGCGATGCCGTTGGTCTCGCCAGCGGCGGCCGAGGTGGGCGGCAGGGTCGGGGTGAGCACGTCCGGCAGCGGCGCCTCCGGCTCGCCGGCCGGCGCCAGGGTGACGTGACCGGTCGGCCGGTCGGTCGACGCCGGGGCGGCCTGCGCGGGCACGCTCGCCGGGCGGGGCGCGGCGGCCGGCTTGAGCCACGCCGGCTGGCCGGCGACCACCAGCACCACCGCGTCGCAGGCGTCGGCGACCGCCCGGTTCGCCGCGCCGAGCGCGTCGGTGAACGCCCGCCCCAGCGGGGTGGTCGGCACCAGCGACAGCCCCACCTCCGGGCTGACCAGCACGATCCGGGCCTCGCTGTCGCGCACCGCGGTGGCCAGCTCGGCGATGGTGGCGACATCGTCGGCCGGCTGGTGGGCCGGGTCGAGCAGCACGGTCACCCAGCCGCCCAGGTCGTCCACGAGCAGCGTCTCGTTCGGGCCGGCGGAGCCGATCACGTCGGCCAGCCGGCGCGGGTCGTCCGCGGTCTCCTCGGTGGTCCAGCTGCCCGGTCGCCGCTCGCGGTGCGCGGCGAGGCGGGCCGCCCACTCGGTGTCCTCCGGGTCGGCGTCGGCCGCGGTGGCCACGTAGCGCACCGTGGGGGCGTCGGCCACCAGGGACTCGGCGAACTCCGACTTGCCCGAGCGGGTACCGCCGAGCACCAGGACCGTGTTCCACCCGTCAACGGACATGTCCGTACCTTAAAGCCGCCCGGCGCGGCCCCGCCCGCCGGCCCGCGCTCAGGCGCAGTGTTCGAAAGCGCTGCCGTAGCTGGCGCCGCCGGTCGACCCGCCCCACCGCACGCAGGCCCCGGCCGCACCGGCGCGCACCGGCCCGGCGTAGTACTCGAACGGGCCGCTGTCGGTCTCCCGGGCCCTGCCCTGCACCTCCAGGTACGCCGCGGCGGCCGTCGGCTCGCCGACCGCCGTCTCCTTGAGGGTGACCACGCAGTTGGCCTTCGCCGCCTCGTTCCACAGCAGGTACACCCGCCCCTGCCGGACGCCGCCCGCGGTCAGCGTCGCCGAGTCGATCACCTGGTACCCGCTGCCGCAGACCTGACCCGCGGTGTACTGGTTGGGCGTGGCGGGCCGGGTGGTCGTCGCGCCCGGTGCGGGCGCGGTGGTGGTGGTCGCGCCCGGGGCCGGGTCGACGGTCGCCGGGGCGGTGCCGGTCGGCCCGGTGGTCGGCCGGGTGGCCGCCGGTGCGGGGCCCTCGGCGGGGGCCGACGGTGGGCGGGAGCCGGTGGGGCTTCCGGTGGGCCGCGGCCGCCCGCCGGCCCGGGTGACGCCCGGGCTCGGCACCGCCGGCGCGGGCACCGCCGACTCGGCGGTCAGCTCCGCCCCTCGGCCGGCGGCCGGTTCGTCCGGGCCGAACGCGGCCAGCGCGCCGCCCGCGACGGCCAGCGCGGCGACCACCCCGCCCACGGCGATCAGGGCGAGCCGGCGCCGGGCGGACGGCCCGGCCTGGTCCTCGCGGGTCGGCGCGACACCGCCCGTCCCGGTGCCGCCGCCTGTCGGGGTGTCCCCGCCGGTGTTCGCACCGCCCGTGGGGATGTGCCCGCCGGTGCTCCCACCGCCCGTGAGGATGCCCCCGCTGGTGCTCGCACCGCCCGTGGGGGTGCCCGCGGGGGCCGGGACGGCCTGCGGGCCGCCCAGCGCCCAGGGCGGGCGGGGCGGCGCGGGGAGGACGGCCAGGGTGGCGTCCCGGGCGTCCAGGGCCGCACCGGCGAACGCCTGGGCGCTCGGCCAGCGGTCGGCCGGCCGCTTGGCCAGGGCCCGTTCGACCACCGCCGCGACCGCGGGCGGGGTGTCCGGCGGCAGCGGCGGCGGGGCGTCCTGGGCGTGCCGCAGCGCCACCTGCAGCGGGTTGTCGCCGGCGAACGGTGGCTGCCCGGCCAGGCAGAAGTAGGCCAGCGCGCCGAGCGCGTACGTGTCGGTGGCCGGCGAGACCGGCTGGCCGATGGCCTGCTCCGGCGACATGTACGACGCGGTGCCGAGCACCATGTGCGCCGCGGTGATGCCGGCCGTGGCGGTGGACCGGGCGATGCCGAAGTCCACCAGCACCACGTTGCCGTCCCGCCCGACCAGCAGGTTGGCCGGCTTCACGTCCCGGTGCACGATGCCGGCGAGGTGAGCGGCGTGCAGCGCCCCGGCGGCCTGCGCCACCACCGACATGGTCGAGGCCGGGTCGAGCCGACCGGCCCGACGTACCCAGGCGGAGAGCGGTTCCCCGTCGACGTACGCCATCACCAGGTAGCTGACCCGGCTGCCGTCGGCGAGCGTCGCCGTGCCGAAGTCGTGCACCGCGACGATCCCCGGGTGCCGCAGCGCGGCCAGCATCCGGGCCTCGGCGTGGAACCGGGTGCTGAACTCCGGGTCCTCCAGCAGCTCGGGCAGCATCACCTTCACCGCCACCTCGCGTTCGAGCAGGGTGTCGACGCACCGCCAGACCGCGCCCATGCCGCCGGTGGCCACCCGTTCGTTCAGCCGGTACCGGTCACCGAGCAACACCCCTCGAGTCAGCACCGCGTCACCGTACCGGCCGGGACCCACGGAGGTGATCACCCGGGGCGAGGGTCGGGCCGTTCGGCGGGCGGCCGACTACGCTTGCGGAGGTTCCGTCCCCGGGGGACGGTGAGCGGCGAGGGGAGACGCGGCATGGCGTGGAGCTGGCGGTACGAGGGCACGGACGGCGCGACGGTCGACGGACCGGCTGAGACGTTCGGCAGCCAGGCGGACGCCGAGTCCTGGATCGGCCAAACCTGGCGGGAGCTCGCGGCGTCCGGCGTCACCTCGGTCGCGCTCGTCGAGGACGACCGGGTGGAGTACCGGATGAGCCTGCTGCCGACGGCGGAGTGATGGCGTACGACCGCCCGGGCGAACCGCTCGTGCTCGGTGTGCCCCGGGCGGCGTTCCGGCCCAGCCCGGTCTTCCTCGCCCTGGTGGCGCTCTTCGCGGCCAGCGGGGTGATGGCCTGGAACCGGTTCGGCAGCGTCCGCTTCGACGTCTTCCTCTTCGTCGTCTCGGGCTGGCTGGTCTCGCTCTGCCTGCACGAGTACGCGCACGCGGTGGTCGCGTTCCGGGCCGGCGACCGGGACATCGCGCACCGCGGCTACCTGACGCTCAACCCGTTCAAGTACACCCACCCGCTGCTGTCGATCGTGCTGCCGGTGGTGGTGGTGCTGCTCGGCGGCATCGGCCTGCCCGGTGGGGCGGTCTGGGTGGACCGGCACGCCATCCCGGGTCGGCTGCGGCACACCCTGGTCAGCCTCGCCGGTCCGGCCACCAACGTGCTGTTCACGCTGGTGCTGGTGGCGGTGCTGCGGGTCGGCATCGGGGTGGGCGGGCCGATCGAGTTCTGGGCCGGGGTGGCGCTGCTGGCGTTCCTCCAGCTCACCGCGAGCGTGCTCAACCTGCTCCCGGTGCCGGGCCTGGACGGCGGCAACATGATCCAGCCCTGGCTGAACCCGCAGTGGCGCCGGATGTACGACCTGTTCGCGCCGTACGGCTTCATCCTGCTCTTCGCGCTGCTGTGGAACCCGCGCATCGGCGGCTGGTTCTTCGGCGCGGTCTTCGCGGTCGGCGACGCGCTGGGCCTGCCGTCGTGGCTCTACGCCGCCGGCCTCGACCTGATCCGCTTCTGGCAGGGCTGACCCCTCCCGGACGTTTGCGCGCGGACGCTACGAACTTGATGACGTGGACGAATCGGTCGGCTACTGATTCGTCCACGTCATCAAGTCTGTAGCGGTCGATCGTCTCCACCCGGACCGCGCCGGGCCACCGGCCGCCGGGTCACGGGCCACCGGGTCACGGGCCACCGGGTCACGGGTCACCGGGAGCCGCCGCGCAGCGGCGGGGCGCGTCAGGCTCGGCGTACCCCCGGAAAGGGCCCGGGTCGGCGCGGACGCCGCGCCGACCCGGGGAAACGTCACGGCCGCTGGGCCGGGCTCTCGGTCTTCGCCGCGTCGCGCTCGGTGACCGGCTCGACGATCTCGTCGATCGCCTTCATCAGGTCCGCGTCGAGCTTCACGCCGGCCGCCTTGACGTTGTCGTGCACCTGCTCCGGGCGGGACGCCCCGACGATCGCCGAGGAGACGTTCGGGTTCTGCAGCACCCAGGCGATGGCGAGCTGCGGCATGGTCAGCCCGGCCTGCTCGGCCAGCGGCTTGAGCCGCTGCACGCGGGTCAGCACCTCGTCGGTCAGCCACTGGGCGATGAACCCGGCGCCGGACTTCTCGTCGGTGGCCCGGGAGCCGGCCGGCGGCGGCTGACCCGGCTGGTACTTGCCGGAGAGCACACCCTGCGCCATCGGCGACCAGACGATCTGGCCGATGCCCAGCTCCTCGCTCGCCGGGACCACCTCGGTCTCGATGACCCGCCACAGCATCGAGTACTGCGGCTGGTTGGAGACCAGCGGGATGCGCAGCTCACGGGCGAGCTTGTGGGCCTCCCGCAGCTGCGACGCCTTCCACTCGGAGACGCCGATGTAGTGCGCCTTGCCGGCGTGCACGATGTCGGCGAAGGCCTCCATCGTCTCCTCCAGCGGCGTGCTGTAGTCGTACCGGTGGGCCTGGTAGAGGTCCACGTAGTCGGTGCGCAGCCGGCGCAGCGAGCCGTTGATCGACTCCATGATGTGCTTGCGGGACAGGCCCCGGTCGTTGCGGCCCGGGCCGGTCGGCCAGAAGACCTTGGTGAACACCTCGACGCCCTCTCGGCGCTCGCCCGCGAGGGCCTTGCCGAGCACCTCCTCGGCGCGGGTGCCGGCGTACACGTCGGCGGTGTCGAAGGTGGTGATGCCGGTGTCCAGGGCGGCCCGGACGCAGGCCAGCGCCGCGTCCTCCTCCACCTGGGAGCCGTGGGTGATCCAGTTGCCGTACGAGATCTCACTGACCAGCAGGCCGGAGCGGCCTAGGTGTCGGAATTCCATACCCCGACCCTAGCCCCGCCCGATCATGGTCACCGGACGGCGCGTCGGTGGGTGGCTCAGAGCACCGGGTGGGTGTCGGTGAGCAGCAGGTCGAGCTCGGCGACGACCGCGTCGGGGCTCGGGTGCCCCGGGTCGATCAGCGGCGCGCCGCCCCGGTCCAGCGCGCCCCAGCGGCCCGCGGCGTCGGCCACCAGGAACGCCACCGGGTGGATCACGATCGCCGGATGCTCCGGCGGGACGACCCACTTCCCGCGCCGGTCCACCACGCCCCGCCGGCCGCCGGCGTCGAGCACCGCCAGCCCCTCGGCGGTGAAGCCGTCGATCCGGCGACCGTCGACCAGCGCGGTGGCGAACCCGTGGTACTGCGGCCGGACGACCATTCGCCCGTTGCGGTCCACCGCGCCCCAGCCGCCCCGGCGGACCGCCGCCACGCCGCCGACGAACGGCCGGACCTCGTCGAAGCCCGGCGGCACCGCCTCCGTGCCGTCCGGCTCGATCGCCGTCCAGTCCGTGCCGCCTTCGGGTGAGACCCAGGCCAGCCCGTCGGAGAAGGGCCGCACCGCCGCGTACGACGGGCCGAGCAGGGTGTTCCCGCTCTCGTCGATCAGCTCCCAGCCCGGCGCGTCGGGGCGGCGTACCCACGCCATCCCGTCGGCGAACGGCTGGGCCGCGGCGAACTGGTAGCCGAGCGCCAGCTCGCCGTCGGCGTCCGCGTACCCCCAGCGGTCCAGGGCGCCGTCGTGGGTGGGCACCGGCGACCGGCGCCCGCGCCGCACCTCCTCCGCCCCCCGGGGGTACGGCCCGAAGCCGCCGCCCGCCGCCGCCCGGACGTGTACGGCGTCCAGTGCGACCCGGATCCGCCCGGTGAGTTCCGGGTCCTCGGCGCGGTGCAGGCCCAGCGCCCGCTCGAAGTGTTCGCAGGCCTCCATCAGCCGGCCCTGGTCGTAGCAGGACCGGCCGGCGTGCTCGTGCAGGGCCGCCCGGAGCCGGGCCGGCAGCTCCGTCGAGTTGGCCTCGGCGAAGAGCCGGTCCGCCTCGGCGAACTCGCCCTTCCAGCGCAGCACCTCGGCCAACCGCGCCCGGGCCAACGCGGTCCGCCGCAGCTCGCTGGTCGCCTCGGCGTAGGTGAGCGCGAGCCGGCCGTCGGCCAGCGCGTCGTCCAGGTCGTCCACCAGGCGGGAGACCACGGCGCGCAGGCTGAGCAGCCGGGCGCGGGCGCGGTTGTCCAGGGACGCGCCGAGCTTCTCGGTCAGCCGCCGCCGAATCATCCGCAGCTCGTCGGGGTCGTCGACGACCTCGCGCAGCGTCTCCGGGTCGAGTCGCCAGTGGTACCCGGCGAGGATCTGCTCCGGGTCGCCGTTCGGGAAGGGCTTCGGGGGCGGTGTTGCGTCCCCGGCGACCGGCGGCTCCCGGTCGCCGGCCGGGGACGGCGACGCGGGCTGCTCCAGGCCGGGGGGCGCGGAGACCGGCCGAACCCCCGCCGCCGGTTGTTCCGGCTGCTCGCCGACGGCACCTTCGGTGCCGGAGGTCGACGCGTCGCGGGCTGTCCGCTCCGGCTCGTCGGCCGGCGCAGCGGACACCGAAGCCGGCTCGTCGGCCGGCGTGGCGGCCAGCGCCGGTCCGTCGGTGGTCGCCGTCGGGGCCGGCTCGTCGGCCGGGCCGGGGGAGGGCGGTGCGGAGACCGGCCGGGCCGCCACCGGCTCGTCCGCCGGGGGTGGCGGGACCACTGGGGGCGGCGCGGACACCGGCGCGGACGCCTCGTCGGCCCTCGCCCACGTCGACGCCTCGTCGGCCCATCCCGGCGATGCGGGGGCTGGGGCCGGCGGCGTGGAGACCTGCGCCGGCGGGGCGGAGACCTGCATCGGTGGGTCCGAGACCGGGGCGGCGGGTTCCCAGGGCCGCGCGAGCGGCGCGGAGATCGGTGCCGGTGGCCCGGAGACCTGGGCCGGCGGCCCGGAGACGGGGGCCGACGGTGCCCAGCTCGGGGCCGGCGGGGTGGGGACCTGCGCCGGACCGGTCGGCTCGACGGATGCCGGGGGAGCGGGTGAGGAGTCGACCGGAGCCGGAGCTGCCGCGGTCCGCGCCCACGATGCCGGCGCCTCGGCCGGCGGTCCCGACACCGGACGGACTCGGTCCTCGTCGGTCGCGGGCGGCGCAGGGACCGGCCAGGCCGGAACCCTGCCGTCCGTGACAGATGGCGTGTCGACCGACGGGAGGTCGCCGGCCGGGGCGGTGTCGGCCGCGGTCAAGGTGGACGGTGGTGCCGACACCGGTCGGGCCGGCGGTGCGGAGGAGCGCTGGGGTCCGGGCCCGTCCGGAACGCTGGGACCGTTGGCGCTGGTCCCGCCGTGGTCGGGCCGCCGCGACGACGGGGGCGCGGTGGGTGCGGCACCCGCTCCGGCGTCGTCGTCGCCCGGTCGCGGCGACGACCGGTCCTGCCCGGTCGAGGTCGGCGTCGGCCGGGCGGGTTGGAACCAGGCTTCCGAGGTGTTGCGTTCCGCAGGCCGGGCGGCCGCCGGCGGGGCCGCCGGCTCCGGAGTGGGCGCTGGCGGTACGTAGCGGCGGGGCCGGTCGGGCGTGATCTCGAGCGCCGGGGCGTTGGACGGTCCGGCGGCTGCGGGGCCGTTCGGGCCGGGCGACGCGGGGCGCACGGGCGCCCGGGCTTCGGCGCCGACGGGCTGTCCGGGCGGTGCCGGGGCGGCCGGCCGTGCCGGGGCGGCCGGCGAGGTCGGGGCGGCCGGCGGCGCGGGCGTGCGCGGCGCGGTGGCCTCGCGGCCGGGCTGTCCCGGGGCCGGCGCGTCGGTGCGGGGCCGCTGCGCGGGCGGCGCGGGGTCGGCCGGTGGGGTCGGCCGGTCGTTCGTCTCCGGCAGCGGCACGAACTCCACCCGGAGCCGGGCGGCCGGGGGTCCGGACACCGGCGTGGCCTCGTCGGGCGCGGCGTGCCTGTCCCGGCGGGCGGGCATGCCGCCGGAGGTCGGTGGCACCGGCCCTCTCGTGGCCGGCGGGACCGGCGGCCGGTCCAGATCCTGCTGCCGCGCGCCGCGCCGGAAGGCATCGGGCTCGCGACCGCCGGACGTCGGCGCACCGGAGGTCGGCACGCCCGACACCGGGGAGCCGGAGACGGGGGCACCGGACACCGGTCGACCCGACACCGGGGCTCCGGAGATGGGCGCGCCGGAGACCGGGGAGCCGGAGACGGGCGCGCCGGGGAACGGGACCGGCGGCGTCGGCACGCCGGACACCGGAGGGCCCGAGACCGGGCCACCGGAGACCGGACGACCCGACGCCGGACCGCCGGAGACGGGGGCGCCGGAGACCGGCCGGGAGGTCGCCGCCCGGGCAGCGGGTCGCTCCTCGTGCCAGGACGGCCGGGGATCCGGCCGATGCGGCGGTACCGGCTCGGCCTGGCGGTGCCGCTCCGCACGCCGGCCGTCGTGGCCGGGCTCCGGCCGTTCCGGGCCGGGCGCCGGCCAGCGGGACCCGTCCCGGTCCGCGTCGGGCCGGTCCCACGGTCCGCGGTACGCCTCGGCGGGCCGGACCTCCTCGCGCGAGCGGCGATCCGGGTACGCCTCCGCGCGGGCGGCCGCCTCGCGCGGTTCCGGCCGGCGCTCGTCCTGAGCACGGCGCTCACCCTGACCAGGGCGTTCGTCCTGACCACGGCGTTCACCCTGACCAGGGCGTTCGTCGTGACCACGGCGTTCACCCTGACCAGGGCGTTCGTCGTGACCACGGCGTTCACCCTGACTACGGCGTTCGTCGTCAAGACGGCGGTCGTCGTGAAGACGGTGCTCGTCGCGGCCGGGGCGGTCGTCGCGGTCCCGCCGCTCGGGCTCGCGACGGACTTCGCCGCCGGCCCGCCCGTCGTGTGCCGGCCGCCCGTCGTGTGCCGGCCGCCCGTCGTGGGCCGGCGATCCGCCGGGAACCTGCCACCGGTCGTGCGCGGGCCGCCCGTCGCCATTGGGTCGCCCGTCGACGGCGGCGCGCCCGTTGACGGCGGGTCGTGCGTCGTGGCGGCCATCCTGGTCGCGGCGCTCGTCGTACCCGGGGCGTTCGTCGTGGCGGCGCTCGTCGTAGCCGCGCTGGAGCGTCCCGCGGTCCTCGGGGCGATACGGGGCGGAACGTCGGCCGTCGTCGGGGTCGTACCCGCGGGCGGCCGGGCGCTCGTCGTGATCGCGGCGGGGCTGCCAGCGGGACTCGTCGTCGCGGTAGCGCCCCGGGGCGTCCCGCTCGGCCCGGTATCGGGCGGCCGGCTGCTGCTCGTACGGGTCGGCGCGGCCCCGGCCGTCGTCGGCGGGTCGGCGGCCGTACCCGGAGTGCTCGGGCGCGGCGGATCGGCGGTGCGGAACGGCCTCGTCGGGCTCGGGCATCCAGCCGGGTTCGGCGGCCCGGCCGACGTCGGCGCGAGCCGGCTCCGGGCGGGGGCCCGGCGAGACCGGTGCGACGCCCGGGGCGGGGGTGCGCTCGGGGCGGGACGGGCGGGTGTCGTGCCGGTCAACGCGGTCGCGCTGCCAGGCCGCCTCCCGGTACTCCTCGGCCGGCCCGGGTCGCGGGTCGGACCAGCCGGGTCGCTCGTCGTGCCGGTCGGGCTCGGGGCGGCGTCGCTCCCGCTGCCAGACGGGCCCGTCGGCCGGCCGGCGGTACGGCTCGTCGGCGGCGCGCCGCTCGTCGGCGGGGCGGCTGTCCCGGCGCGGCGGCGCCTCGTCCTCGTCGGCCCAGGACCGCCCGAGGTACGTGCCGTCGGGCCGGGTGGGGGCGAGCGGGGGCACCTCGGCGGGGGCGACCACGGCGGCCCGTCCGCGCGGGACGGGCGGTGCCGGGTGCCGGGCGCCGATGTCGCCGGGGTAGCGCTGGCCGGGGAACTGGGGGTGCCACTCGCTGGTCGGTTCGACCACCCAGGAGGGTTCCCCCGGGTCGCGCCAGCGGTCGCGGTAACCGCCCGTCATCTCCGGACTCCATCGCCGCTCGTGCGGCGCGCCCCGATGGCCGGCTCGCGTCGCTCGCTCACGGCGGTGTCACCTCGTTGCAAATTGTCGTGCCGGGCGCCCCCGGTGCCGGTAGAGTCCCCCGCTCCGACACGGCTTGGCTGCGGATGGAGGGTAACGGCGTGGGCTCGGTCACCGCCACTGTGGCACCGCCCACGGACTCAAACGTTATCCGATGGTTCCGGACATTCCGGGCGATATCCGGTTCCGGCTTCAGACGATACGCCACCTACCGGCAGGCGGCCCTGGCCGGTGTCGTCACCAACTCCGTCTTCGGGTTCCTGCGCTGCTCCGTCCTGCTCGCCGTGGTCGGCAGCGCGGGCGGCGTGGCCGGCTACGACCGGGCGCAGCTCGCCACGTTCGTCTGGGCCGGGCAGGGCATGATCGCGGTCATCCTGCTCTGGGGCTGGACCGAGCTCGCCGACCGGATCCGCACCGGTGACATCGCCAGCGACCTGCTCCGGCCGGTCCACCCGGTGACCAGCTACCTCGCCGCCGACCTGGGTCGCGCCGGGTACGCCGTGCCGACCCGGCTGCTCCCGCCGCTGCTGGTGGGGGCGCTCTTCTTCGACGTGCACCTGCCCGCCCGCTGGCCGACCGTCCCGCTGTTCCTGCTCTCCGCGGTCACCGCGGTGGTGCTCTGCTTCGGCTGCCGGTTCCTGGTCAACGCCAGCGCGTACTGGTTGCAGGACGTCCGCGGCGCGATGATCCTCTGGACGCTCGGCTCCGGGGTGCTGGCCGGGCTCTACTTCCCGTTGCGCTTCCTGCCCGGGTGGCTGCAGTGGGTGCTCTGGGTCGGCACCCCTTTCCCGAGCCTGCTGCAGACCCCGCTCGACGTGCTGGTCGAACGGGTCCCACCGGCCACCCAGCTCGGCCTGGTCGTCCTCCAGCTGGCCTGGACGGTCGTGATCCTGGCCCTGTGCCGGCTGGTGCAGCGCCGCGCCGAGCGTCGCCTGGTGGTGCAGGGTGGCTGAGACGCCGGGCACCCTGGCGGCCTACCGGGCCCTGCTCGGCGCGCAGGCCCGGTCCCAGGCGGCCTACCGGACGTCCTTCGTGGTCGACCTGGTGGGCAACGTCGGGGCCACCGTCTTCGACGTGGTCGCCATCCTGGTGCTCTACCGGGTGACCCGCGCGCTGGGCGGCTTCAGCCTGCACGAGACGCTGGTCATGGTGGGCCTCTCCGCCGCCGCGTTCGCCACCGCCGACCTGCTGGTCGGCAACATCGAACGGCTGCCCCGCTACGTACGCACCGGGCTGTTCGACGCGGTGCTGGTCCGGCCGCTCGGCGCGCTGCCGCAGCTGCTGCTGATGGACCTGCCGGTGCGCAAGATCTCCCGGGCGCTGTTCGGCCTGGCCGTGCTGGTGGTGGCGCTGGCCACCGCCGGGATCGACTGGACGCCCGCCCGGGTGGCGCTCGCCGTCGTCGCCCCGCTGGCCGGGGTGGTCTTCTTCGGTTCGATCTTCGTGGCCACCGCCACGGTGTCGTTCCTCTGGGTGGAGTCGGGGGAGCTGGGCGCCTCCGTCACCTACGGCGGGAAGGAGTTCACCACGTACCCCGTCACCGTCTTCGAGGGCTGGTTCCGCGCGACCTTCGCGTACGGGCTGGGGTTCGCCTTCGTCAGCTACCAGCCCGCGCTGGCGCTGCTCGGCCGGCCCGATCCGCTGGGCCTGCCGCCCTGGGCGGGGTGGGCCGCGCCGGGGGTCGCGCTGGTCGCCGCCACCGGCGCGGCCGCCGCCTGGCGCGCCGGGGTCCGCCACTACCGGAGTACGGGGTCATGAGCGTCATCGAGCTGCACGGGCTGCGCAAGGACTTCACGGTACGGGTGAAGGCCGGCCGGCTGCGCCGCGAGAAGCGGACGGTCACCGCGGTCGACGGCATCGACCTGCGGGTCGAGCGGGGCGAGATGCTCGGCTACATCGGCCCGAACGGCGCGGGCAAGTCCACCACGCTGAAGATGCTCACCGGCGTGCTGACCCCCTCGGCCGGTGAGGCGCGGGTGTGCGGGCTGCGGCCGGTGCCGGAGCGCACCCGGCTGGCGTTGCGGATCGGGGTGGTCTTCGGCCAGCGGTCCCAGCTCTGGTGGGACCTGCCGCTGCGGGACTCGTTCGACCTGCTGCGGCACGTCTACCGGGTGCCGGCCGGCGACCACGCCGTCCGGCTGCGCCGCTGCCGGGAGCTGCTCGACCTGGACGCGTTCCTGGACACCCCGGTCCGGCAGCTCTCGCTGGGGCAGCGGATGCGCGGCGAGCTGAGCGCCGCCCTGCTGCACGGGCCGGAGGTGCTCTTCCTCGACGAGCCGACCATCGGGCTGGACGTGGTCAGCAAGCATGCGGTCCGGGACTTCCTCGCCGAGCTGGGCCGGGCCGGCGACACCACCCTGGTGTTGACCACACACGACCTGGCCGACATCGAGCGGCTCTGCCGGCGGCTGGTGGTGATCGACCACGGTCGGGTGATGCACGACGGGTCGATCGCCGACCTGCACGCCCGGTACGGCTCGCGCCGTCTGGTCGTCGCCGAGCTGGACGCCGCGCTGGCGGTGCCGCCGAAGCTGGTCGGCGCGCCGTTGCACCGGGTCGAGGCCGACGGCCGGCGGCTGGTCTACGCGCTGGAGTCGGCCGGGGTGGCCGAGGTGGTCGCGGGGCTGGCCGGGCTGGCCGCGCTGCGGGACATCTCGATCGTGGAGCCGGACATCGAGGCGGTGGTGGCCCGGCTCTACCGGGCCCCGGCGCCGGAGCCGCGGCTGCCTGGCTGACCCGGCGAGGGTCAGGGGTGCTCCATCACGAGGACCGCGAAGCTGCCGGGGGCCAGCGCCTCGTACCGGTGGGGTGCGTCGCCGGGGAAGGTGGCGTAGTCGCCGGGGCCGAGTTCCACCAGGTCCGACTCCGGGCCGACCCGCATCCGGCCGGCGGCGACCACGACGTGCTCGATGCTGCGCGGGGTGTGCGGCTGCGCGATCCGTACCGCGCCCGGCTCCAGCTCGATCAGGTAGACGTCGCGGCGGGCGTGCGTCGAGCCGGCGGCGAGCAGGGTGCCGGTGAAGTCGGCGTGCTCCGAGCGGATCCGGGGGCCCTCGCCGACCCGGACCACGCGTACGGCGGCCGGGGGCGGCTCGACCAGGCGGCTGAAGGGTACGCCGAGCGCGACGCCGAGCGCCCAGAGCGTCTCGACGCTCGGGTTGCCCGCGCCGGACTCCAGCTGGGACAGGGTCGACTTGGCGATCCCGGCGCGCCGGGCCAGCTCGGTGAGGGAGATGCCTGCCCGCTGGCGTTCGTGGCGCAGCGCGGCGGCGATGGTGGCCAGCGGGGGCGCGGAGTCGGCCGGCATGTTCGCTCCAGTGGTCGAGATGTTCGGTTTGACGAACGCTGGTGAGCGCGTTCATCATGATGAACCATGCGTACGGTACAACGAACGCCGGCCGCCGGGCCGCTGCGCGATGTCGCGGCCATCGGCGCGGCGATGGTCGCCGTCGGCGCCTCCTTCGGCGCCGTCGCCGTCGCCGCCGGTGTGCCCGGCTGGGCCGCCGTCACCATGTCGGTGCTCGTCTACGCCGGTGGCGCCCAGTTCATGGCGGTGGGCCTGGTGGCCGCGGGCAGCCCGCTGGCCGCCGTGCTGGCGGGCCTGCTGCTCAATGCCCGGCACCTGCCGTTCGGCCTGACGCTGGGGGACAGCCTTGGCGTCCAACGGTGGCGTCGGCTGCTCGGCAGCCACCTGATGACCGACGAGGCCACCGCCTTCGCGCTCGCCCGCCCGGCCGGCGAACCGCGCCAGCGGGCGTTCTGGCTGGCCGGGCCGCTGCTCTTCCTGGCCTGGAACGCCGGTACCCTGCTCGGCGTGCTCGCCGGCGGGGCGGTGGGCGACCCGGCCGCCCTGGGCCTGGACGCCGCCTTCCCGGCCGGGCTCGCCGCTCTGCTGCTGCCGACGCTGCGGGATCGCGAGACCCGGTTCGTGGCGTTGGGCGGCGCCGGCTTGGCGGTGCTGGCCACCCCGGTGCTGCCGGCCGGCCTACCGGTGCTGCTCGCGCTCGCCGGCCTGCTCGTCCCCGCAGTGCGCGCCCTCCGGTCCAGCCCGGCCGGCACCGCCGACGGGCCGGACCGGACCGTGCCGGTGGGGGAGCCGTCGTGCTGATCGCCGTGATCCTCGCCCTGGCCGCCGGCACCTACGGCTTCCGGGCGGCCGGGGTGCTGCTCCGCGACCGGCTGGACCTGCCGGACTGGTCCCGCCGGCTGCTCCCGATCGGGGCCGCCGCGCTGCTGGCCGCGCTGGCCGCCACCGCCGCGCTGACCGAGGCCGGCGGCTTCGCCGGCTACGCCCGACCGGCCGGCGTGCTGGTCGGGCTGGTGCTGGCCTGGCGCGGGGCGCCCTTCGTCCTGGTGGTGGTCGCCGCGGCCGGAACCACCGCGCTGCTGCGCCTGCTCGGGGTGGCGTGACGAGGCCCCTCCCCGCGGCGGCGGGAAGGGGCCTGGAGACCGTCGGACCGACTCAGATCGGGTCGCCGATGTTGACCTGCGGCGCCGGCGCGCGCATCCGGCGGAAGGTGATCGACCGCATGATCGCGTAGAGGTAGAGCGAGCCCATCCGCTCGCCGCTCTTCGGGAACCGCTCCGCGACCAACTTCTTGATCTTGCGGGA
Source organism: Micromonospora sp. BS32 (assembly GCF_059089345.1). NCBI lineage: Bacteria > Bacillati > Actinomycetota > Actinomycetes > Micromonosporales > Micromonosporaceae > Micromonospora > Micromonospora sp. BS32. The sequence goes on along the minus strand of NZ_JBSSHR010000009.1, from coordinate 190,846 downwards.
GATCAGCACCGAGTCGACCACCACGCCGAGCGCGAGGGCGCCCCAGAGCAGGTTCGAGGCGAGCCGGACGGCCGGCGGCATCGCCGCGTTCGACCCGATCAGCACGATCAGCGCGCCGCCGAAGAACCAGGTGCCGACCGTACGCCGGGAGTCGACCACGTTGCGGGCCATCTGCCGCTCCGGGCCGCGGTCGCGCGGGCCGCCCTCGCGGCGGAACTCCGCCGCGGCCTCGGCGCGCGCCTTGCGGCGCTGCTCCCGGGCCTCTTCCTTGGTCAGCGGCCGGACCGGGCCGGCCGGGCGGCGGCCGGCGACCGGGCGCTTCGGGGTCTCCCGGCCCAGCTCCTTCTTGCTCGGGGTGTAACCCCGGGCACGCGCGGCGGGCTGCTCCTCGGTCACCACGGTGGCGGAGGAGTCGGAGTCGGCGGACTTGCGGCGAAACAGCGAGGGCACGAGGTGAAGAGTAGCCAAACGACGGCGCCCGGTGCACATCACGGTGCACCGGGCGCTCGACGAGCTCAGGTGAGGTCTGTTACGGCCGCTCGACGTGCGCGCCGAGGCTGGCCAGCTTCGCCTCGAAGTCCTCGTAGCCGCGGTTGATCAGGTCGACGCCGTAAACCCGGGAGGTGCCCTCGGCCGCGAGCGCCGCGATGAGGTGGCTGAACCCGGCGCGCAGGTCCGGGATGACCAGGTCGGCCGCGTGCAGCTTGCTCGGGCCGGCGATCACCGCGGAGTGCTTGAAGTTGCGCCGGCCGAAGCGGCACGGGGTGCCGCCGAGGCAGTCGCGGTAGACCTGGATGTTGGCGCCCATGGTGTTCAGCGCCTCGGTGTAGCCCAGCCGCTGCTCGTAGACCGTCTCGTGGACGATCGACAGGCCGCGGGCCTGGGTCAGCGCGACGACGAGGGGCTGCTGCCAGTCGGTCATGAAGCCGGGGTGCACGTCGGTCTCCAGCGCCACGGCGTTCAGCTCGCCGCCCGGGTGCCAGAACCGGATGCCGCCCTCCTGGCCCGGGTCGCCCAGCTTCGGCGGGCGGGCGTCGGTGACCTCGTACTCGCCGCCGACCGAGCGGAAGATGTTCAGGAAGGTCATCATGTCGGCCTGCTGCGCGCCGAGCACCTCGACGTCGCCGCGGGTGGCCAGCGCGGCCGCCGCCCAGCTCGCCGCCTCGATCCGGTCCGGGATCGGCCGGTGGGTGTAGCCGTGCAGCTTCTTCACACCCTGGATCTCGATCACCCGGTCGGTGTGGACCTTGATGATCGCGCCCATCTTCTGCAGGATGCAGATCAGGTCGATGATCTCCGGCTCGACGGCGGCGTTGCGCAGCTCGGTGACGCCCTCGGCCATCACCGCCGTGAGCAGCACCTGCTCGGTCGCGCCCACGCTCGGGTACGGCAGGGCGAACTTGGTGCCGTGCAGCCCGTTGGGCGCCGACAGGTGCAGCCCCTCCGGGGTCTTCTCCACGGTCGCGCCGAACTCGCGCAGCGCCTGGAGGTGGAAGTCGATCGGACGCGGCCCGATGTGGCAGCCGCCCAGGTCCGGGATGAACGCGTGGCCCAGCCGGTGCAGCAGCGGGCCGCAGAACAGGATCGGGATCCGGCTGGAGCCGGCGTGCACGTTGATCTGGTCGGTGCTGGCGCTCTCGACGTTCGACGGGTCGAAGACGAGCTCGCCGTCCTCCGCGCCGTCGGTCACCTTCACCCCGTGCAGGCCGAGCAGCCCACGGACCACCTCGACGTCACGGATCTTCGGCACGTCGAACAGCCGGCTGGGGGAGTCGCCCAGCAGGGCGGCGACCATCGCCTTCGAGACCAGGTTCTTCGCGCCGCGCACGCGGATCCGCCCTTCCAGCGGAGTACCTCCGTGTACGACCAGGACGTCGTCCGTCAACGCAACCTCCAGCGCGCGTCGGGTGGTGCATGTGAAAGTCGATGGTCGGGCAGGCAGTCGAGCTACCCGAGGGGGACCGGACCGAAACGGGATCCCCGTGTGTCGTCGCCCCGGCAGCATAGCCCTCGGTGACGAAAAGGGAATCGGTCACATCGCCAGCCACGGCACGAACCGGGGTTTCCGGCGCGTATCCGTACCAGCGATGTGACCGTCGGTGATCAGGCCGCCGCGGGCGGCGGGGTGTCGACGCCCGGCAGGGCGAGCATCTGGTCCAGTGCCACCCGGGCGTGGTGCGCGGTGTCCGGGTCGACGGTGATCTGGTTGACCACCCGACCGGCGACCAGCTCCTCCAGCGCCCAGACCAGGTGCGGCAGGTCGATCCGGTTCATCGTCGAGCAGTAGCAGACCGCCTTGTCGAGGAACATGATCTGCTTGTCCGGGTGGGCCAGCGCCAACCGGCGCACCAGGTTGAGCTCCGTGCCGACGGCCCAGGCCGAACCGGCCGGGGCCGCCTCGATGGTCTTGATGATGTATTCCGTGGAGCCCACCTGGTCGGCGGCGGTGACCACCTCGTGCCGGCACTCCGGGTGCACCAGCACGTTGACCCCCGGCACCCGCTCCCGGACGTCGTTGACGCTGTCGAGGGTGAACCGGCCGTGCACCGAGCAGTGCCCGCGCCAGAGGATCATCTTCGCGTCGCGCAGCTGCTCCGCGGTGAGCCCGCCGTTCGGCTTGTGCGGGTCGTAGAGCACGCAGTCGTCCAGGGAGAGGCCCATCTCCAGCACCGCCGTGTTGCGGCCCAGGTGCTGGTCGGGGAAGAAGAAGACCTTCGAACCCTGCTCGTACGCCCACTCCAGGGCGCGTCGCGCGTTGGACGAGGTGCAGACCACGCCGCCGTTGCGCCCGACGAAGCCCTTGATGTCCGCCGAGGAGTTCATGTACGTCACCGGGACCGTGTCGCCGGCGATGCCCAGCTCGGTCAGCACGTCCCAGGCCGTCTCGACCTGCGACAGCACCGCCATGTCGGCCATCGAGCAGCCGGCCGCCAGGTCGGGCAGGATCACCTTCTGCGCGTCCGAGGTGAGGATGTCGGCGCTCTCGGCCATGAAGTGCACGCCGCAGAAGACGATGTACTCCGCGTCGGGGCGGGCCGCCGCCTCACGGGCCAGCTTGAACGAGTCGCCGGTCACGTCGGCGAACTGGATCACCTCGTCGCGCTGGTAGTGGTGGCCCAGCACGAACACCTTCGTGCCGAGCGCCGCCTTGGCGGCCGCGGCGCGGGCCACCAGGTCGGGGTCGCTCGGCGCCGGCAGGTCGCCCGGACACTCCACGCCACGCTCGGTGGCGGGGTCGCTGCCGCGGCCGAGGAGCAGCAGCGCAGTCGCGGTGTTGGAGGGTTCCACCCAGGTCGAAGTCACGCCGTCCATGGTCCCACAGCGCGCCGGCCGTACCGGCTCCGCCGGTGTGTGCTGCCACACTGCCCCCCGCCGATGTGGCCTGCCACACTGCGGGCATGCGCGTGCTGCTCTGTCCGGACAAGTTCGCGGGCACCCTCGGGGCCGGGGAGGTGGCCGCCGCGGTCGCCGAGGGCTGGCGGGAGGTGGCCGCCGCCGACGACCTGCTCATCCGCCCGCTGGCGGACGGCGGCCCCGGCTTCGTCGCGGTGCTCGCCGACGCGCTCGGCGGTCGGCGGATCGGGGTGCCGACGGTCGACCCGCTGGGCCGGCCGGCTGACGGTGAGATCCTGCTCACCGGCGACGGCACCGCCTACCTGGAGAGCGCCCAGGCGTGCGGGCTGCACCTGCTCAGCGCCGCCGAGCGGGATCCGAAGGCCACCACCTCGTACGGGCTGGGGGTGCTGGTCACCGCCGCCCTGGAGTACGGGGCCCGCACGGTGGTGATCGGGCTGGGCGGCTCCGGCACCAACGACGGGGGCGCCGGGCTGCTCACCGCGCTCGGCGTCACCGGGCTCGACGCCGCCGGCCGGGCCCTGCCGTACGGCGGGGCGGCGCTTGCCGCCGTCGCGTCGCTCGACGGCGTTCCCCGGCTACGCGGCGCCACCCTGGTGGCCGCCACCGACGTGGACAACCCGCTGCTCGGGCTGCACGGCGCCAGCAACGTCTTCGGCCCGCAGAAGGGCGCCGACCGGGCCGACGTGCTGCTGCTCGACGCCGCGTTGGAACGCTGGGCGGCGGTGCTCGAACGCGACCTGCCCGGCTGCCCACCCGGGCTCGGCGCGTTGCCCGGCGGCGGCGCGGCCGGCGGCCTCGGCGCGGCGATCCTCGCCCTCGGCGGTCGCTGCGAGTCCGGCATCGACCTGGTCACCCGGGCGATCGGGCTGGACGCCGCCCTCGACACCGCCGACCTGGTGATCACGGGGGAGGGGTCGTTCGACCACCAGTCGCTGCGCGGCAAGGTCGTCGCCGGGGTGGCCGGCGCCGCCCGGGACCGCGGGGTGCCCTGCGTGGTGCTGGCGGGACGGGTGAGCACCGGTCGGCGGGAGGCCGCCTCCGCCGGGGTGACCGAGGCGTACAGCCTGGTGGAGCACTTCGGCGGCGAGGAGCGCGGCGGGATCGAGGCCGCCATGGGCCGCCCCGCCGAGGGGCTGCGGGCGCTGGGCGCCCGGCTTGCCCGGCAGTGGAGCCGCTGACCCCGCCCGTCGGGGTCTGACCTTCCGGCCGTGGTCACGCCACCCGGGTGACCCCGGCCGCAGCGGCGTACGATCGGATCTGGACCACACCGGGAATCACTGACCGACGTGCGACGTTGGCCAGTGCGTCCGGACCCATACCGCGCAGGGAGATTTCCACGTGACCACGCCAGCGCAGACCGAGTCGACCGAGGCCCAGGCCCCTACTTCCGTCGTCCTCACCGACGTCGCGGCGCAGAAGGTCAAGGCCCTGATCGAGCAGGAGGGCCGCGAAGACCTGCGGCTCCGGGTCGCGGTGCAGCCGGGTGGCTGCTCCGGCCTGCGGTACCAGCTCTTCTTCGACGAGCGCTCGCTCGACGGTGACGTCGTCAGCGACTTCGACGGTGTCGAGGTCGTCGTCGACCGGATGAGCGCTCCGTACCTGTCCGGCGCGACCATCGACTTCGCCGACCGGATCGACGCCCAGGGCTTCACCATCGACAACCCGAACGCGGGCAACTCCTGCGCCTGCGGCGACTCCTTCAGCTGAGTCGCAGCTCTTCGTACGACCGGGGCCGCCCCTGCCGGGGCGGCCCCGTCGTCATTTCCGGCCCTGACCAGCGGGTGGCCGAGGGGCGGCCGGCGGGTGAGCGGGCGATGGCCGGACCGCGACCCGCGATCATGCCGGTACCGGTAGGCTGACCCGCGCCGTGCCCCCGACCCAGAGGGTTGACATGAAGATCGCCGTGACCGGTTCGATCGCGACCGACCACCTGATGAGCTTCCCCGGCCGTTTCGCCGACCAGCTCATCGCCGACCAGCTCGACAAGGTGTCGCTCTCCTTCCTGGTGGACGAGCTGGTCCTCCGTCGGGGCGGCACCGCCGCCAACATCGCCTTCGGCATGGCCCAGCTGGGGCTCAGCCCGGTCCTGCTCGGCGCGGTCGGCGCCGACTTCGCCGACTACCGCTCCTGGCTGGAGCGGCACGGGGTGGACTGCGACTCGGTGCACGTCAGCGAGGTGGCGCACACCGCCCGCTTCGTCTGCACCACCGACACCGACATGTGCCAGATCGCCTCCTTCTACGCCGGGGCGATGAGCGAGGCCCGCAACATCGAGCTGGCCCCGGTGGCGCAGCGCCTCGGCGGCCTGGACCTGGTGCTGGTCAGCGCCAACGACCCGGCGGCGATGATCCGGCATTCCGCCGAGTGCCGGGAGCGCGGCTACCCGTTCGTCGCCGACCCGTCCCAGCAGCTCGCCCGGATGGACGGCGAGGACGTGCTCGGCCTGATCGACGGCGCCGACTACCTGATGACCAACGAGTACGAGAAGTCCCTGCTGCAGAGCAAGGCCGGGCTCAGCGACGAGCAGCTGCTGGAGCGGGTCAAGGTCCGGGTCACCACGCTGGGCAAGCAGGGTGTGCAGATCGCCGGCCGCGAGATCGGCACCATCCACGTGCCGATCGCCCGGGAGATGCAGGCCATCGACCCGACCGGTGTCGGGGACGGTTTCCGGGCCGGCTTCTTCGCCGCGCTGAACTGGGGCGTCGGGGTGGAGCGGGCCGCGCAGGTCGGCTGCCTGCTGGCCACCCTGGTGCTGGAGAACTTCGGCGGCCAGGAGTACGAGGTGCGCCGCGACCTGTTCGTGAAGCGTCTCGCCGAGTCGTACGGCGACGCCGCCGCCGAGGATGTGCGGCCGCACCTGCTGCCGTGAGTCCGGTCCTCGTCGCGTTCGCCGGCCTGCCCGGAGTGGGGAAGAGCACCCTCGCCGGGCGGGTCGGCGCGGCACTGGGCGCGCCGGTGCTGCCGGTGGACCCGGTGGAGCGGGCGATGGCCCGGTTCGGGCTGGTCGGCGACGTGCCGGGGATGGCCGCATACGGCGCGGTGGCCGGGCTCGCCGAGGTGCAGCTCGGGCTGGGGCTGAGCGTGGTGGTCGACGCGGTAAACCCGGTGGCCAGCGCCCGGGGGCTCTGGCACGACCTGGCCGAGCGCGCCGGGGTGCCGCTGCGCATGGTCGAGGTGCACTGCGGGGACACCGCGGAGCACCGCCGCCGGGTCGAGGCCCGGCTGGCCGCCGAACCTGACGAGCTGACCCCCACCTGGGAGCAGACCCTGGTCCGCCGGGCCGAGTACGAGCCGATCATCGGCTCCCGGCTGGTGGTCGACACCGCCATCGACGTCGACCCGCTGCCGGCGATCCTGCGCTACCTGGACTGATCAGCGGCTACGGCGCACGTCGTAGCCGGGGCCGTCCGGGCTGGCGGCGACGAACTCCTGCCCCCGCATCCGGCACCAGGCGGGGATGTCCACCGCTGCGGCGGGGTCGTCGGCGAGGACCCGCAGCACCGCACCGACCGGCAGCTCGGGCAGCCGGCGGGCCAGCCCGATCACCGGCAGCGGGCAGCGCTGCCCCCGGCAGTCCAGGACCTCGGTGGGCTCGCTCACAGCCCCACCACCCCGGCCTCGGCGCGCAGGTCGGCGACGATCCCGGGCAGCTCGGTGAGGAACCGCTCGACGTCCGCCTCCGACGTCTCCCGGTGCAGCGACACCCGGACGTTGCCGTGCGAGAGCACCCCCATCGCCTCCAGCACGTGCGAGGGGCGCAGCGTGGAGGAGGTGCAGGAGGAGCCGGAGGAGACCGCGAAGCCCCGCCGGTCCAGCGCGTGCAGCAGCGCCTCGCCGTCGACGTAGAGGCACGAGAAGGTCACCAGGTGGGGGAGCCGGTCGACCGGGTCGCCGACCACCTCGACGTCGGGCACCTCGGCCGCCACCCGGGTCCGGATCCGGTCCACCAGCGGCGCCAGCCGGGCCGCCTCGGCCGCCGCGTCGGCCGCCGCGGCGCGCAGGCTCGCCGCCGCCGCCACCACCGCGGGCAGGTTCAACACCCCGGGGGTACGCCCCGACTCCCGCTCGTCGGCCGGCCAGGGCGACTCCCAGCGGGTGCCCTTGCGGACCACCAGCAGCCCCACCCCGGGCGGCCCGCCCCACTTGTGCGCGCTGGCGGTCAGGATGGACCAGCCGGCCGGCACCGGGACCCGGCCCACCACCTGAGCCGCGTCGACGTAGAGCGGCACCCCGGCGTCGGCGCAGGTCGCGGCCGCCTCGGCCACCGGCTGGACGGTGCCCACCTCGTGGCTGGCGGCAATCAGTGCGGCGAGCGCCACACCCGGCGCCCGGACCGCGTCGGACCAGGCGGCCCGGTCCAGCCGGCCGAGCCGGTCCACCGGCACCGCGGTGGCGGCGCCGCCCGCCGCGACGTGCCGTTCGGCGGCGTGCAGCACCGCCGAGTGCTCGATCGCGGAGTGCACCAGGGTCGCGCCGACCCGGCGCCGTCCGATCAGCGCACCGAGCACGGCGGAGTGGGCCGCGGTCGTACCGCTGGGGGTGAAGGAGAGTTCGTCGGCGCGGACGCCGAGCGCCTGCGCGGTGGCCTCGCGGGCCGCGTCGAGGAGCTGGCGGGCCCGGCGGGCCTGGCTGTACAGCCGGGCGGGGTCGGCCCAGCCGTCGTCGAGGGCGGCCAGCAGCGCCTGCCGGGCGACCGGGTGCAGCGGTGCGGCCGTGGCCGCGTCCAGGTAGACCGGGGATGCGCTCACGACTGCCCACGCTATCGCGTCGGTATGCCCAAGATCCCCCCGATGGGGGCGGACAGTGACCCCAACCGGGTCGAGCCCGTCATGGTCGAGTAATCTGCGACCGTCGGTGACGCCTTTGCCGTCGGTGTCTAAGGAAAACCACCGCGGCGCGCTAGGGAGGCAGGACCAGGTGGTCGCAAGGAGTTCGGAGGTACGGCCGTCGGCCGTACGGCACAGCGCTTCCCCAGGAGCCGGTGGACGCCGGCGGCGTGGTGCTGGTCGGCTCGCCGGGCTCGGTCTCGGCGGAGCTGCGCTGCTGGTTCTGCTCACCGGGTGTGACGTCGGCAAGTCCGTCGACGGGTTCGGCTGGCCGCAGGGCGGCATCACGCCGGAGGCGCACCGGATGTACGACCTGTGGATCGCGTCCTGCATCGCGGCCCTCGCGGTCGGCGTCTTCGTGTGGGGCCTGATCTTCTGGTGCGTGGTGCGCTACCGCAAGCGCGGCAATGAGCTGCCCGTGCAGACCCGCTACAACCTGCCGATGGAGTTCCTCTACACCATCGCGCCGATCCTGATCGTCTCGGTGCTCTTCTACTACACGGCCGTCGTGCAGACGAACGTGGTGAAGACGACGAAGAACCCAGACGTCACCGTCGAGGTCGTCGCGTTCAAGTGGAACTGGCAGTTCAACTACCGCGACGGCCAGGGCAAGGACGCCAACACGGTGGCCTCGGTCCTCGGCACCAGCGAGGTCATCCCGGTGCTGGTGCTGCCGAGCGACCGGTCGATCCGGTTCGAGGAGACCAGCAAGGACGTCATCCACTCCTTCTGGGTGCCGGAGCTGCTGTTCAAGCGGGACGTCTTCCCCGGCCAGATCCGCAACGTGTTCGAGGTCTCCAAGCTCGACACCGAGGGCGCGTACGTCGGCCGCTGCGCCGAGCTCTGCGGCAGCTACCACGCCTTCATGAACTTCGAGCTGCGCGTGGTCTCCCCGGAGAAGTACGACCAGTTCCTGGCGGCGAAGAAGGACGGCAAGTCGACGCAGGAAGCGCTCACCGCCATCGGCGAGGAGCCCTACGCGCAGACCACCGAGCCGTTCAAGACCCGGCGCAACGTGGCCACCTTCAACCCGGACAAGTCGAACTCCGACGAGCGGAACTGAGGTATCGGGAATGAAGACCGAGTGGCGTATCTTCCTGACCATCGCCGGTTTCCTCTTCGGCGCGACTGTCCTCTACGGCGCCTGGACGTACGGCGGCGGCCGGGTCGAGTGGGTCGGCACGGTGGCCCTGCTGCTGTCGTTCCTGCTCTGCGCGATGTGCGGTGGCTTCTTCTGGTTCGTCTCCCGCCGCATCGACCTGCGGCCGGAGGACCGGCCGGACGGCGAGATCGCCGACGGCGCGGGCGAGATCGGCTTCTTCAGCCCGGGCAGCTACTGGCCGCTCGGCCTGGCCATGGCCGCCGCCCTGGCCGGCCTCGGCCTGGCGTTCTGGCAGTTCTGGCTGGTGGGCCTCGGCCTGCTGGCGGTCATCTTCGCCGCCTGCGGCCTGCTGTTCGAGTACTACACCGGCACCCGCCGTACGGCCGAGCACTGATCTGAAGCTCCACGAGGCCCGCGTCCCGTCAGGGGCGCGGGCTTCGTCGTGTCCGGGTGCCGCCCTGCTCCGCAGCGGCAACCCGCTGGCGACCAGACCCGGTATCCGGGGTCCGGCGCGCGGCCGGTCGGGGTCGCGGGTCGCCGGCTCCTGTCCGGAGGGGGTCGACCTTTGGACGCTACGAACTTGATGTCGTTGACGAATCGGATGTCGGTTCGGGGCGGTCGAGGCGTGATTACCACCTGACCGATCCACGATTCGTTCGCGTCATCAAGTCTGTAGCGGCGCGGGGGACCACTCGGTCGGGCCCCTGCCGTCTCGCCCAACCGTCACACCACATCGGCGCCCGGAGCAGGCGGGTCTGCGGCGTCCCGGCGCTGCTGGCGGGGAGGCTGGATCCTGCGCGGGCCGCGTCCGGCGCTGGCGGCCGGACCGGTCGGTGCCGTACCAGTCGGGACGCGGGTGCCGATGTGCGTCCGGCCGCCCCTGGTCGAGGCCCGGGGGGACGGCGGCGGCCGGTGGCGGGTCGCCGGCGGATGTGGCGCGACCGCTCGGACGATGAGCCGCCGGTGCGGTCAGGCCGCGCGGCGGTGGGGGGCCGGGTCGCGCCGGCGGTGCTCCAGCCGGGTCGCCGGGAAGGCGAAGGTGGCGATCAGCACAGCGGTGCCGCAGCCGGTGCAGATGAGCTCGGGGCAGTCCGCGTCGTGGCCGTCCACGCAGGGTGGGGCCTCGAACGGCTGGACGCCCTCGCAGGCGTCGCAGTAGAGCTCGCGGTCCGACACGGGCGTCTCCTCTCGCTCCGATCGGCGACGGTAATCGCCGCCAACGGCCGAAAACGGAAAATTACTCCCGTGTAGTTTGGCACGGCCCTCCGACACTTCCGGCCGCGCCACCCGTCGGCCCGCTGGGCGCCCGCTCAGAGCGCCCGGGCGGTGGCGATCCAGCGGTCCAGCGCCGCGGCCGCCGCCCCCGAGTCGATCGCCTCGGCCGCCCGGCCCATCCCGGCCCGCAGCGCCTCGGTCAGGTCGCCGTCGAGCGGCCCCTGGGTGGCCAGCGCGGCGGCGGCGTTCACCAGCACGGCGTCGCGCACCGGACCGGTCTCGCCGGCCAGCAGCCGGCGGGCCACCTCGGCGTTGTACGGAGCGTCCCCGCCCCGCAGGTCGGCCAGGGTGGACCGGGGCACCCCGAGATCCGTCGCGTCCAGCAGCGCCTCTCTGACGGTGCCCTGCTGGGCCACCCAGACGCGGGTCGGGGCGGCGGTGGTGAACTCGTCCAGCCCGTCCTCGCCGCGCATCACGATGACCGAGTCGCCCCGGGCGGCGAAGACGCTCGCCATCACCGGCGCCATCCGGGCGTCGAAGCAGCCGACCGCGCCGGAGCGGGGGCGGGCCGGGTTGGTCAGCGGGCCGAGGAAGTTGAAGGCCGTGGGCACGCCGATCTCGCGGCGGACCGGCCCGGCGTGCCGCATCCCCGGGTGGAACCGGGCGGCGAAGCAGAACCCGATGCCCGCCTCCTCGACGCAGCGGGCGACCTGCTCGGGTGCCAGGTCCAGCGGGACGCCGAGAAACTCCAGCAGGTCGGCGGTGCCGCAGAGCGACGAGGCCGCCCGGTTGCCGTGCTTGACCACCCGGACGCCGGCGCCGGCCACCACGAGCGCGGTCATCGTGGAGATGTTCACCGTGTGGGCGAGGTCACCGCCGGTGCCCACCACGTCGAGCGCGGTGCGGCGCAGCTCCTCGGACAGCACCACCTCGACCGACCGGCCGAGCATCGCCTCGACCAGGCCGGCCAGCTCGGCCGGGGTCTCGCCCTTGGCGCGCAGCGCCACGGCGAAGGCGGCGATCTGGGACGGGGCGGCGGCGCCGGTCATGATCTCGTCCATCGCCCAGGCCGTGTCGGCGGTGGAGAGCTCGTCGGCGCGCAGCAGCGCGTTGAGCAGGTGCGGCCAGGTGCGTTCGCCCATCGTGGGCCTCCCGAGCGGCGTGGGGTGCGGGTGGGGCGGGAATTGGCGCCCGTCCACCCGGGCGCCGGGGCGCCGCCGAGTGCGGCGACTCAGGCGGCGGCGTGCGTACGCAGCAGCTCGGCGACCGTGGTGCCGGTGGTCACCGGGTCGAGCGGGTGCACCAGCGTGGCGTCGACCTGCGCGTACGCGGCGAGCCATCGGTCGGCGGCGCGGGCGATGACCACGCAGGTCGGCGGGGCGTCGTCCCGGTCGTCCTTGATCTGGCGGGCGATGCCGATGCCGCCGCCCGGGGTGGCCTCCCCGTCGAGCAGCATCAGGTCGATCTCGTAGTCGTCGACCAGCCGGACGCACTCGGCGTAGGTCGAGGCGTCGACGAACTCGATCTGCAGACCGGGCGCGGGACGGGTGCCGACGGCCAGCCGCATCCGGTCACGGACCTGCGGGTCGTCGCTGTAGAGCAGGACGGTGCAAAGACGATCACTCATGCCGGCACTCCGCATTGACTGGACTGGCCCACCTCGTTGCTGCCGGGTGATCGTACCGTTCGGTGTGGCGTACCCGACATCCTGCCCGGGGGATCCCGACAGCCCTGGCGTCTTTGCAGCTCACGCCGGTGCGCCCGGTCCCGGCGCGGCAGTCCCGGCGGCCTCGGCCGCGCGCTCCCGGGCCTCCTGCCGGTCCAGCTCCCGGTCGAGCCGGCGGGCCTCCCGCTCGGACTGCTTGACCCACTGCACCACCAGCACCGCGATCATCGTGACGCTGACGAACTCGCCGCCGGCCCAGAGGATGCCGCCGGCGACCACCTGGTCGTTCCAGGGGTTCGACCAGGTCAGGCCCAGTGACGGGTACCAGTCGCCGCCGAAGAGCGTGGTGCTCTGCATGATGGTGAGACCGAGCACGGTGTGGAACGGCACCGACAGCATCATCAGCAGCGCCCGGGCCGGGTACGGCCAGCGCCCCGGCAGCGGGTCCAGGCCGAGCAGCGGCCAGAAGAACACGCAGCCGGTCATGATGAAGTGCGCGTGCACCAGCTCGTGCGCCCAGGCGTGCTCGAGGGTGTAGCGGTACAGGTCGGTGAAGTAGAGCGCGAACGGGTTCACCACGAAGATGCTGAACGCCACCAGCGGGAAGCTGTAGATCTTCGCGATCCGGCTGTGCACGATCGCCAGCAGCCGCTTGCGCGGCCGGACCGGCAGGGTGCGCAGCGCCAGGGTGACCGGCGCGCCCAGGGCCAGGAAGATCGGCGAGATCATCGACAGCACCATGTGCTGGACCATGTGCACCGACAGCAGCGACGTGTCGTACGCGTGCAGGCCGCTCACCGTGACCGCGGCGATGCCGCCGAGGCCGGGGCCGAGGAAGCAGACGGTCCGGACCACCGGCCAGCGGTCCCCGCGCAGCCGGAGCCGGTGCACGCCGTAGAGGTAGAGCCCGGCGGCCAGCACCAGGCCGAGGGCGAGCCAGCTGTCCAGTCGGGTCTCGGTGAAGACCCGACCGATGGTGAACGGCGGCGGGACCTCGGCTCCGGCCGCCAGGACACCGGACGGAACCGCCGAGGTGGCGGCGAAGATCGGATCGACATGCAGCACGCTTTTCAGGGTAGGTCAGGCGAACCGGACCGCCCCGATCGGGCCACGGATGGCGCAGGTTTGCCACCCCGCTGATTCCCGTCACAGGTCGCGGGCAATAATGACCGCGTGACTGCGGCCCCAGCCATTGACAAGAGCCGGATCCACTCCTTGACCCGACCCAACATGGTCAGCGTCGGGACGATCGTGTGGCTCTCCAGCGAACTCATGTTCTTCGCGGCGCTGTTCGCGATGTACTTCTCCATCCGCGCGGCAGCGCCGGAGCAGTGGACGGAGCACACCGAGATCCTCAACGTGCCCTATGCGACCACCTTCACGGTGATCCTGGTGCTCTCCTCGGTGACCTGTCAGCTCGGTGTCTTCGCCGCCGAGAAGGGTGACGTCCACGCCCTGCGGCGCTGGTTCACGATCACCTTCGTGATGGGCCTGATCTTCGTGCTCGGCCAGGCGAACGAGTACCGGAACCTGGTGCACGAGGGCGTGAAGATCAACGGAGACGGTTACGGGTCGATGTTCTACCTGACCACCGGCTTCCACGGCCTCCACGTGACCGGCGGTCTCATCGCCTTCGTCATCTTCATGATCCGCACCACCATGGGCCGGTTCACCCCGGCGCAGGCCACGTCGGCGATCGTCGTGTCGTACTACTGGCACTTCGTCGACGTCGTGTGGATCGCGCTCTACGCCATGATCTACTGGCTTCAGTGATCTTGGCGCGTCACGAACCGCGCCGCTGCTCCGTCCCCTGAGACAAGGTCCAACCGGTTAAGGACACAGGTCATGACTTCTGACAACGACCGCCGACGCGGTCTGCTCGCGCGCCTGCGCGGGCGGCCCGTGGCGCGCAGCAGGGGCCGCCGCCGGCTGGGCGCCGCGGTCCGGCTGATCGCCGCGCTGACGCTGGCCGGCGGCGCCTACACCGTCTTCGCCCCCGGCGCGCAGGCGCAGGAAAACCCGCCGATCACCGGTGCCGCGGCCGAGGGCAAGGCGCTGTTCGACGTGAGCTGCGTGACCTGCCACGGTCGCAACGCGCAGGGTGTCGAGGGTCGTGGCCCGAGCCTGGTCGGCGTCGGCGCCGCCTCGGTGGAGTTCCAGGTCGGCAGCGGCCGTATGCCGATGGCCCGCCAGGAGGCGCAGGCCATGCGCAAGCCCCCGGTCTTCACCGACGAGCAGGTGCGCCAGCTCGGCCAGTACATCCAGGAGCTCGGCGGCGGCCCGCAGGTCCCGCAGGGCAACCTCCGCGAAGGCGCCAACGTGTCGACCGGCGGTGAGCTGTTCCGGATCAACTGCTCGCAGTGCCACGCCTTCGGCGGTGGCGGCGGCGCGCTCTCCTCGGGCAAGTTCGCCCCGAGCCTGCGCCCGGCGAGCGACCGGCAGATCTACGCCGCCATGCTGAGCGGCCCGCAGAACATGCCGGTCTTCGGCGACAACCAGATCACTCCGGAGCAGAAGGCGGACATCATCGCCTACATCCAGGGGACCCTGAAGGCCGACCAGGACCAGGGCGGCTTCAACCTCGGCCGGTACGGCCCCTCCACCGAGGGCCTGGCGATCTTCCTGATCGGCATCGTCGCGCTGGTCTTCGCCAGCCTGTGGATCGCGGGCAAGTCGTGACCGGCCGGATCGTCAGTACCATTGCCGTGGTGCCGTCCTGCGGCACCGCCCGTAGCGAGGTGACGGCATGAGCACCCACACCGAGCACCAGGCCCCGCAGGGCCGGGAGCAGCTCGACGTCCTCGACCCCCGGCTGTCCCGCTTCGACGTCGTCCAGGAGGGCGCGCGCCGGGACGACATCGAGATCGTCCACTACGAGCAGCAGGTCGTCCCGGGCAGCAAGGCCGAGCGCCGGCTGACCCGTCTGGTGGCCGGGTTCTTCCTGCTCACCGGCCTCGCGGCCACCGCATTTCTGATCATTTACATCTGGTGGCCGTGGAAGTGGGAGACCGGCCGGGGTGGTGACAAGTACTACACCCCGCTGCTCGGCCTCACCCTGGGCATCGCCCTGCTGGCCATCGGTTTCGGCATCCTGACCTGGGGCAAGAAGTTGCTGCCCAAGGAGGTCTCGATCCAGGACCGGCACGACCAGCCGGGCTCCCCGGAGGATCGCAAGATCACCGGCGAGACGATGCTCTACATGGCCGACGAGCTGGGTGTCCGGCGGCGTCCGCTGCTCGGCGTCTCGCTGGTCGCCGGCCTGCTGCCGGTGGGCGCGGTCGTCGCGGCCCCGCTGGTCGGTGGCCTGATCTCCGACCCGCACAAGAACAATCAGATGTTCACCACCGGCTTCGCGCCGGCGGAGGGCGGCAAGAAGATCCGGCTGGTCCGCGAGGACGGCCGGCCGATCCGCCCGGCCGACGTCAGCGTCGGTGGCCAGCTGACCGTCTTCCCCGGCATCGAGCACGGCGTGAGCAACAAGCACGCCGACTCGCCGACCCTGCTGATCCACCTGCGGGAGTCGGACGCCCAGGATTCGCGCGCGGCCAACGCGCGGGTCGGTCACGGTGACTTCATGTGGGGCAACTTCGCGGCGTTCTCCAAGATCTGCACGCACGCCGGCTGCCCCGCCAGCCTGTTCGAGCAGCAGACCAACCGCCTGCTCTGCCCGTGCCACCAGAGCCAGTTCAAGATCACCGATAACGCCCGGCCGGTCTTCGGCCCGGCGAGCCGACGGCTGCCGCAGCTGCCGATCGAGGTGGACGAGGAAGGCTTCTTCGTGGCCAAGTCCGACTACACCGAAACCATCGGCCCCGACTTCTGGGAGCGGCCATGAAGCGCCGAAAGTTTGACGTAGCAGCGGTGCCGGCCAAGTCCGCCGGTGCGGTGGACGACCGGTTCCAGGTGGCCACCCCGCTGCGCAAGCTGCTCAACAAGGTCTTCCCGGACCACTGGTCGTTCCTGCTCGGCGAGATCGCGCTCTTCTCGTTCGTCGTGCTGCTGCTGACCGGCGTCTTCCTGACCTTCTTCTACGAGCCGGCGATGACCGAGGTCGTCTACAACGGCAGCTACGCCCCGCTGCGGGGCACGCCGATGTCGGCCGCGTACGCCTCCAGCCTGGACCTGTCGTTCGACGTCCGGGGCGGCCTGATCATGCGGCAGATGCACCACTGGGCGGCGCTGCTGTTCATGGCCTCGATCGTCGTGCACATGCTGCGGGTCTTCTTCACCGGCGCGTTCCGCAAGCCGCGTGAGACGAACTGGATCATCGGCTCGCTGCTGTTCTGGGTCGGCTTCCTGGCCGGCTTCACCGGCTACTCGCTGCCGGACGACGGCCTCTCCGGCACCGGTCTGCGGATCGCCTCCGGCATCATGCTGTCGATCCCGGTGATCGGCTCCTGGGTCACCTCGTCGATCTTCGGCGGCGAGTTCCCGGGCGAGATCCTCATCAGCCGGGCCTTCATCGCCCACGTGCTGCTCATCCCCGGTCTGCTGGTGGCGCTGATCAGCGTCCACCTGGGCCTGGTCTTCAAGCAGAAGCACACCCAGTGGCCCGGCCCCGGCCGGACCAACGAGAACGTGGTCGGCGAGCGGATGTTCCCGCGCTACGCGCTCAAGCAGGGCGGCTTCTTCATGGTCGTCTTCGGCGTGATCGCGCTGATGGGTGGCCTCTTCCAGATCAACCCGATCTGGTACTTCGGTCCGTACGAGGCGTGGGTGGTCTCGGCCGCCAGCCAGCCCGACTGGTACGTCATGTTCCTCGACGGCTCCACCCGTCTCATGCCGGCCTGGGAGATCAACATCCCGATCGGCGACGGCTACGTCATCCCGCCGCTGTTCTGGCCGACGGTCGTGCTCCCCGGCATCCTGGTCGGGCTCTCCTTGTTCTACCCGTTCCTGGAGGCCCGGCACCTCAAGGACCGCAAGCACCACAACCTGCTGCAGCGGCCCCGGGACGTCCCGGCCCGTACCGCGGTGGGCGCGATGGCGGTCTCCTTCTACATCGTGCTGACCCTCTCCGGCGGCAACGACGTGATCGCCGACAAGTTCCAGATCAGCCTCAACGCGATGACCTGGGCGGGCCGGGTCGGCCTGCTGGTGGTCCCGCCGTTGGCGTACTACGTGACGTACCGGCTCTGCCTCGGTCTTCAGCAGCACGACCGGGAGGTGCTGGCCCACGGCGTGGAGACCGGCATCATCCGGCGCCTGCCGGACGGCCGCTTCGTCGAGGTGCACCAGCCGCTCAGCGCGGCCAACGGGCACGCCGACGGGCACGGTGAGCTGGAGTACGTCGGCTGGGTGGTGCCGAAGAAGATGAACCGGCTCGGCGCCCTCGGCCCGGCCATCCGGGGCTTCTTCTACCCGATCGAGAAGCCGGCCGAGGCGCCGGTCTCGCCGGGGCACCCGCCGGTCGAGCCCCGACCGGAGCGCACGGAGGTCGGCAGCGGCGAGAGCCGTCGCTGACCGCACCGGACGACTGACCGTGGCGCCCGCCGGATCTTCCGGCGGGCGCCACGTCCGTTTCCGGCCCGCTCGTCCCCCCGCCCCGTGGTCCCCGCCCGGAGCCGCCCCCCATCGGGTGGAAACGCAGGAATAACCCTCGCCAGCCGGGTATCCGTGCGGTCCAACGGAAACGGGGAGGGAAACATGTTGGGTATCAAACGCCTGGGACTCCTGGCGGCCCTGGTGCTGGTCGGCGTGGCACCGGCCACGGCCGCGCAGGCCGCGGCACAGCCGTCGACGCAGGACACCCAGTACCTGCAAGCGGTGCACCAGGTGAACCTGTTCGAGATCACCGCGGGTGACCTGGCCCAGAAGAAGGCGCAGAACGCCGACGTCAAGCGGCTCGGCGAGATGTTCAAGACGGACCACACCCAGCTCGACCAGACGGTGCAGAGCACCGCGCAGCAGTTGAACGTGACGCTGCCGAGTGAGCCGACCGCTGACCAGCAGAAGGTGGCGGACAAGCTCAACAACCTCAGCGGCACCGAGTTCGACAAGGCGTGGGTGACGGCCCAGCTGGCCGGGCACGTCCAGGCCATCCAGGCCACTCAGACCGAGATATCGCAGGGCTCCGAGCAGTCGGTGATCCAGCTGGCCCAGGACGCGCTGCCGGTCCTGCAGGCCCACTACGACGAGTTGGTCGCCCTGGCCCAGCAGCTGGGCATCCCGGTCCCGCAGGCCAGCGCCAGCGGCACCCCGAGCCCGGGTGGCTCCGGCACCCCGGCCCCGGGCAACACCACCGAGACCCCGGCTCCGGGTGGCACCACCGAGTCGCCGGCCCCGGGTGGCACCACCGAGACGCCGGCTCCGAGCAACAGCTGACGTCACCGCACCACCGGCGATGGCCGGTCCGCCCTACCGGGCGGGCCGGCCACCGGCGCGTCCGGGGCGGTCAGTCGGCGCTGGCCAACCCGATCGCGAACGCCTCCTCCAGGTCGTGCTGGGAGTACGCCCGGAACGCGATGTGCGACTCCGTGTTGATCACCCCGGGCACCTTGGAGATGCTGCCGGCGATGACCTCGGCGATCTGCTCGAACTCCCGTACCCGCACGATGGCGATCAGGTCGACGTGCCCGGCGACCGAGTAGACCTCGCTGACGCCGGGCAGGTTGGCCAGGTTCTCCGCCACCTCGGGGATCGAGTCGGTGGCGCAGTCGATCAGGACGATCGCGGTGATCACTGGACGATTCTCCGTTCGTCGTGCCCGGCGGTGACGCCGGCCTGGCGTCGCTGACCATGCTAGAGGCCCGTCGGATCGCCCGGAGCGGGACCGGGAGGGCGAAACCGGGCGGCCCGCGTCGGATCAGAGCAGCATGGTGTGCGGATCCGCCGCCATCGCCCGCAGCCAGCCCGCCGCCTCGGCGGCTCCCGGGCAGCGGGCCGTGTCGAGCGCGGCGGCGAGCGCCCGCATCTCGGGGGCCGGGATCAGCACCCCGTCCCGGCTGCGCAGCCGGGTGCGGACCGTGCCCTCGCCGGTGGTCACGGTGAGCACCGGCGTCCGGGTGCCGGCGCCGATCGCGACGACCGTGCCGTCGCTGGACACGCCGGTGTTCGAGTCGGCGGTGGCGTGCAGCGACACCACCCGGGCGGACCGCAGGTCGACGCTGCGGGAGGTCAGCGTGGTCACGGTGAGCCGGCTGCCCTCCAGCCGGGCCCCCGACCGGACGAGCACGGCGGTCTGGATGCCGACGAGGATCGCGGTGAGGCCGGCCAGCAGAAGTGCGCAGAGACCCGGCAGTACCCGGTCCCCGCCGCCGGTCGCGGCGACCAGTCCGTGTCCCAGCAGCGCGCCGAGGCAGCCGCAGCCGACCGTGAGCATGGCGCCCACCAGCAGTACCGAGACGACCCGCCAGCGCCGGCTCGCGCCGTACCCGACCGACAGTTCCGTACGTGCGACGTGGGGTTGCATGGTCGCGAGTGTGGCAGTGTCGATCAACTCGGCCGCCCGCGGCGGCCCTCGGCCCGGGTCAGCCCGCGCCGGCGGGTACGGTGCGGCCGTCGGTGGCCCGTACCGCGTCGCGCAGCCGCTCGCCCGCGTCGACCGTGGCGCCGGGCCAGACCACCACCCGTTCGATGTCGCCCCGGACCACCGCCCCCGCGCCGACCACCGCCTGGCGGACCCGGCCGGTCACCTCGGCCGTCGGGTCGACCAGCTCACCGCCGGCCGCCGCGTGCAGGTTCGCCGCCAGAAAGTCGGCCGGGGTGCCGGTGTCGTAGAACGTGCCGGGGTAGGGGACCACCTCCAGCGCGCCGGCCGCCTCCGCCGGCCGCCACACCGCCCGGACCAGGTCCCCGAAGGTCGCCGGCAGCTCCCGGACCAGTCGCCACGGCAGCAGCGAGAAGCCGGTGAAGACGTGACCGTGGAAGGTGCCGGGCGCTGCCGGGTCGGCGGCCGGCCGGCCGAGCAGGCGTACGCTCCGGAAGTCCCAGCCGGCCAGCAGCGCGGCGACGTCCGGGCCCGGCGGGGCCTGCGGGTCGGCGAGGTACGCGTCGGCGTTGCCGACCAGCACCCCGCGGCCGGCGATCCAGTCCCGCAGGTTGCCCAGCCCGCCGGCGGTGCCGAGCGGATCGCCCGGCTCGACCGACAGGTGTGCCCGGTCACCGACGTGCGCGACCACCTGGTCGGCCAGGTAGCAGGCGTTCACCGCGACCCGTCCGGGACCGGTCAGCCCGAGCCCGGCCAGCCGGTCCAGCGCCCGGTCCAGCAGCGCGACGTTGCCGACCGGGCAGAGCGCCTTCGGCAGCCGCTCGGTGAGCGGGCGCAGCCGGGTGCCCTCGCCGGCGGCGAGGACCACCGCGCAGAGCCCCTCGGGCGCGGCGTTCACACCAGTGGCTGGCCGGCGCGCGGCCCGATGCCGTAGTAGCCGAGCAGGTTGGCGGTGGCCCGGCTCAGCCGCGGCAGGTCGTCCAGCGGATGCCAGACCGCCTCGAAGACCTCGGCGCCGTCCACCGCCAGTTCGGTGGTGGAGGCCGGCACCTCCGTCTCGAAGACCATGTCGACCCAGCCCTTGGCGTGCACCACCGCGTTGGGCACGGCCGGGCGCAACCGGTCGGGGGAGAGCCGGATGCCGGATTCCTCGTGCAGCTCGCGGGCCGCTCCCACGATCGGCGCCTCGCCCCGCTGGAGCAGGCCGGCGGGGAGCGTCCAGCTGTAGCCCGGGGGCTGGCGCAGCAGCAGGATCCGGCCCACGCCGGTGGCCTCGCTGTCCCGGACCAGGGTGACCGCGCCGACGATGTACTTCGGCACCGCGAGTCGGACCAGCCGGCGGCGCATCCCCACCGGTAGCCGGTAGAAGACCTTGTAGGCGACGGCCCTACCGGTGGCGCGGGAGCGGGGGATCATGGCTTCAGGCTAGCCGTGCGGGGCGGGCGGTGCCGGGCGGGTCGCCCCGCCGGTCACTGCCGGTGGTCGACCAGGTCGATGAGCTGGCGTACGACGGTGTCCGGCTCGATCGCCCGGTCGAAGACCGCGACCAGCATGGTCTCCAGGTCGGGGTAGCCCAGCTCTTCCGACAGGCGCAGCAGCGGCAGGTCGCTGGCCAACCCCCGGTCGTGCTTGCGCAGCGCCAGCCCGATGGTGGCCCGGCCCAGGCGCACCTTGTCGGCGATCGAGATGCCCGGCTCGGTGTGCTCGGCGAACCAGCGGTTGATCTGCATCTGCGCGTGCGGCGACTTGACGAAGCCGAGCCACTCCCGCCGGGGCCCGCGCGGGGCGATGTCCACCTCGAAGCCGCTCTCCGCGTCGCTCTCGGTGAAGATCTCCACCACATCCCCCTCATCCAGCTCGGACGAGAGCGGGGCCAGCCGGCCGTTGATCCGCGCGGCCAGGCAGTGGTCGCCGCGCTCGGTGCCCAGCTCGTACGCCAGGTCGACCGGGGTGGCCCCGGCCGGGAGCACCACCTGCCGGCCGTCGGCGACCACCTGGACCTGCGCCTCGGCGAGGTCGCAGCGCAGCGACTCCAGGAACTGGGCCGGGTCGGGCGCCTCCTGCTCCCAGTTGAGCACCCGGCGCAGCCAGGCCAGCTGTTCGGCCCGGACGGCGCCGGAGGGGCGTGGGAAGCGGAAGTCGGCGGCGATGCCGTACTCGGCGGCGCGGTGCATCTCCTTCGTCCGGATCAGCACCTCGACGGTGCGCCCCTGCGGCCCGCAGACGCTGGTGTGCAACGACCGGTAGAGGTTGTTCTTCGGCGAGGCGATGAAGTCCTTGAACCGGCCGGGCACCGGGCGCCAGCGCCCGTGCACCGCACCGAGCGCGGCGTAGCAGTCGGTGGCCGGGCCGTCCACCACGATCGCGATCCGGGGCAGGTCGAACGGGGCGGTGTGCCCGCCGGCGACGGTGTCCTTCCAGATCGAGTAGAGGTGCCGGGGACGCGGACCCACCTCGGCGTCCACCCGGCTGCGGCGCAGCGCCACCTTCACCTGGGCGACCACGTCGTCCAGGTAGGCGTCCCAGCCGGGCCGGTCGTGCACGTGCCGGGCGAGCCGGGCGTGCTCCTCGGGGTGCAGGTGCAGCAGCACCACGTCGTCCAGCTCCCGCTTGAGGGTCTGGATGCCCAGCCGGTCGCAGAGCGGGACCAGCACCTCCTGGGTCTTACGGGCGATCCGCTCCCGGGAGGAGGCGGAGCGGACCCCGAGGGTGCGCATGTTGTGCAGCCGGTCGGCGAGCTTGATGATCAGCACCCGGACGTCCTTGCCGGCCGCGATGATCATTTTGCGGATCGTCTCCGCCTCGGCCGCCTTGCCGTAGAACGCCTTGTCGAACTTGGTCACCCCGTCGACCAGGTGGGCCACCTCGTGGCCGAAGTCCTCGCTGAGCGCCTGCAGGGTGTAGCGGGTGTCCTCCACCGTGTCGTGCAGCAGCCCCGCCACCAGGGTGGTGGTGTCCATGCCCAGATCGGCGCAGATCTCGGCGACCGCGAGCGGGTGGGTGATGTACGGCTCGCCGCTCTTGCGGAACTGGCCGCGGTGCATGTTCTCCGCGATGGTGTAGGCCCGGCGCAGCACCGAGGCGTCCGCGCTGGCGTGGATGGCGCGGTGGCTGCGGACCAGCGGGCCGACCGGGTCGTTGTCGGTGCTCGGCCAGCTCAGCAGGGACCGCAACCGGCGGGCCAGCGGCAGCTCCCCGGGCTGGGTCGGGAGCGCGCCCCCCAGGGCGGCGCCGTGTCCGGCGTCGACGTCCACGAGGGACACCTCCTCACCCCGGCTCCACGGTCGCTGTCATCGCCAACCGGAAGCAGGCCCACGAAACGGGCAGGACTGCACTCCCTTAACAGCCTAAGCGAGTCTCGGTCGTCCGATCGGTCACTTGCTCATGAGCGTTCGGTCGAGAGTTGGTGGGAGCCGGCGTTCTCGGCCTTGGCCAGCAGGTCGCGGAAGCGGCCCGCCCCGGCCACCGGGGACGACCATTCGGAGGTCATCTCCACCAGCCGCGTCTCCGAACGCTCCAACCAGGACAGGATGCGCTCGGTCTCCTCGGCGGTGGCCCGGGGCACCGGACCGTGGCCCGGCTCCACCGTCTCCGCGGTGGCCCGGATCGCGGTGATGGTCGGTCGAGGGTGGACGCCCGGCGGGGAGACCCCCGCCCCGGCCAGCCGGCCGTGCCGGACCAGCGCCAGCTCCCAGCCGCCGCCGGCCGCGGGCCGGGCGGCGGTCAGCTCGGCGATCCGGGTCAGCCCGGCCAGCCGCTGCATCCGCACGGCCGCCCGCAGCACCGCGGCCAACCGGGAGCGCACCACCGCCGCCTCCTCGTAGCGCCGCGCGGCGGAGAGCGCCTCGATCCGGGCGAGCAGGGCGTCCACCACCACCTGGGGATCGTTCGTGGTGGCGGTGCGGAACGGGGTGGCGGCGCGGTGGTCGTACTCCTCGGGGGTGATCCGGTGCTCGCAGGGTGCCGGGCAGCGACCCAGCTCGGCCAGCGCGCAGGCCGGCGTCACGGTACGCAGCGAGAGCCGGTGGGTGCACTGGCGCAGCGGCACCGCGTCGTGGAAGCCGGCGGCGGCCAGCTCGGCCGCCCGCCTGGACCGGAACGGGCCGAGGTAGGCGGTGTCGCCAGGGGAGATGCCGCGCACCACCGACAGCCGCGGGTAGGGGCCGTCGGTCAGCTTCAGCCAGACCATCCGCTCGGGGAACTTGGAGCGGCGGTTGTACGGCGGCGCGTGCGCGGCGATCAACCGCAGCTCGCGCACCTCGGCCTCCAGCGGGTGGGCGCACTCCACCGCCTCCACCCGCTCGGCGGCGGCCAGCATCTCCGACATCCGGGCCCGCTTCTCGGCGGCGGTGAAGTAGCTGCGCACCCGGGTGGCGATGTCGCCGGAGGTGCCGACGTAGAGCGGCCGGTCGTCGGCGGCCCGGAAGATGTAGACCCCGGGCGCCTTGGGCAGCCCCTCGGCGAGGTGCCGCTTGCGGCGCTGGGTCGGGGTGACCGCCCGGGCGAACTCGATCGCGTCGCCGACCGTGTCGACCCGGTGCCCGCCGAGCCGGGCGATCAGCCCGTGCAGCACGTCCACGGTGGCCTTGGCGTCGTCCAGCGCCCGGTGGGTGGGCTGGGTGGCGGTGCGGAAGTAGGCGGCCAGGGTGCCGAGCTTGCGGTTGGGCACCTCGTCGCGGGTGAGCACCCGCCGGGCCAGCGCGGCGGTGTCCAGCACCCGGGGGTTGGGCCAGCGGTAGCCGTGCTTCGCGCAGGCCGCCTTGAGGAAGCCCACGTCGTAGGGCGCGTTGTGGGCCACCAGCACGGCGTCGGTGAGGAACTCCAGGAAGCTCGGCAGCACCTGCTCGATCGGCGGCGCCGGCACCAGCATGGCCTGGGTGATGCCGGTCAGCACGGTGATGAACGGCGGGATCGGCACACCGGGGTTGACCAGGGTGGCCAGCACCCCCAGCTCCTCGCCGCCGCGCACCTTGACGGCGCCGATCTCGGTGATGCCGCCGCCGTCCGGCGCGCCGCCGGTCGTCTCCAGGTCGACCACCACGAAGGTGGTCGCGTAGAGCGGGAGCGCAGGGTCCACCCCGGCGCCCGCTGTCGGATCCAGACCGGCCAGCGTCTGCTGGACGTACTCCCCAGGTGCCACGGGCGGCAGGCTAGCGGGCCGGTCCGACACTCCCGTCGCAACGGCCCCACCGATCACCAGGGTCTAGGATGAGAGATCGGCTCACTCGCCCGGCAGTGGGCCCGGTCGCGGTGGGAGACTTGCCACATGCCCCTCACCGAGCCGTACGACGACCACCTCCCGGAGGAGGGGTCGTCCGCCGCCGCGCCCGAGGCCGGCGTGGATCCGGGTGCGGGGGCGCCCGAGCCGGAACCCACCCTGCCGGAACCGGTCCGCCAGCGCATCGTCGCGCTCACCGCCACGGTGCTGCCCGGGCTGCCCGCGGACGAGGTGCCCGTTCCGCTGCGCCGGGTGGCCAAGTTCGCCCCGAACCGCCGGGCCCGGCTCGGCGCGCCGGTGATCGCCGCCCAGCTCACCGCCGATCCGCTCTTCCGGCAGCGGGTCACCGCGCGGGTGCTGGCCGACGCCGGTGACCTCGGCGCGGCCGTGGTCGAGGGCACCGCCCCGGCCGCCGCCGACCCGGTCGAGGTGGCCGCCCTGGCCTACCTGGCCCGGCCCCGGGGCTGGCGGGACCTGATCGAGGCGAGCGGGGCCGCGGTGCGCGCCGAAGCGGACAGCGCGGTCGTCGCCGAGCTGGTTCGCGAGGCCGAGCAGCGGGCCACCCGGGCCGAGCACGACCGGGCGGTGGCCCGGGTCGAGGCGGAGAAGCTCCGCGACGAGCTGGCCCGGGTCCGCGAGGAGCTGGGGCAGCTGCGGGAGGAGAGCCGCCAGCTCCAACGCACCCTGCGCGAGACCCAGGTCCGCGAGCGGAAGGCCGCCGAGCTGCTGGCCACCGAGCGGGGCCGGGCCGCCCGGGCGGCCGCCGACAGCGACGCCGAGCTGCGCCGGGCGCGGGCCCGACTGGCCGAAGCGGAGGCGGCGGCCGGGGTGGCGCGGGCCACCGCCAAGGAGTCCCGCTCGGTCGACGACGCCCGGCTCTGGCTGCTGCTGGAGACCATCGGGCAGGCCGCCGTCGGGCTCCGCCGGGAGCTGGCCCTCGACCCGGTCGACAAGCTGCCCGCCGACTTCGTCGCCGAGGCCTTCGCCGAGCCGGCCGCCGCGACCGCGGGCGGGCCGGCGGCCCGGGCCCGGGACACCGACGACCCGGCCCGGCTGGACCAACTGCTCGCTCTGCCCCGCGCGCACCTGGTGGTGGACGGCTACAACGTCACCAAGCGTGGCTTCGGCGAGATGTCGCTGGAGCAGCAGCGCAAACGCCTGATCACCGGGCTGGGCGGGATCGCCGCGCAGACCGGTGACGAGGTCACCGTGGTCTTCGACGGCGCCGAGCGGATGCACGGCCTGCCGCCCACCCCGCGTGGGGTGCGGGTGCTCTTCTCCCGCAAGGGCGAGACCGCCGACGAGCTGATCCGCCGCCTGGTGCGGGCCGAGCCGGCCGGCCGGCCGGTGGTGGTGGTCTCCTCGGACCGGGAGGTCGCCGACGGGGTACGCCGGCACGGGGCGTACCCGCTGGGGGCCGACTCGCTGCTGCGCCGGCTGTCCCGCTCCTGAGCGTTGATCACCGGATGTCCGGTTCTGTCGTACCCGATGACTAGTGTCCGACCTGACCGACGGTGGTCGGGCGATGACCGTCGCCCTCCGCCACACTCCGTCAGGAGGCACGATGCTCATCGACTGCGACAGGTGCGGGATCCGGGGCGCCGGCTGCTCCGGTTGCCTGGTGACTGCCCTGCTCGACGTGGATTCGCCGGCGGCCGGGCTGGACGCCGCCGAGCGCCGGGCGATCGAGGTGTTCGCCCGGGCCGGCTTCGACGTGGAGGTGCTGCCGCCGGAGTCCGCTCCCGCCGTCCGCCCCCGGTCCGGGCGTCGCGGCCGGGCCGCCTGACCACGTCGTCCCGGCACCCGGGCCCGCGTTCCTACCCTCCGTTCCGGCGCGTGGACGCCCCGCGAGCGGCCGTCCGGACGGGCAATAGGATGGGCGGCTCACGGGTGGGAGGAGCGGCGGCATGACGCGGACGCGGCGTGGTGGCGGCAGGCCGGCGCGCGAGGTGCCGGCGTGACCCCCCGGGGCTGGGCGGTGCTGACCCTCGCCGCCCTGGTGGTGGCGCTGGTCGTCGCCGGTGCGGTCCTGGTGCCGTGGAGCCGGCCGCCCGCGCCCCGTGCCGACCAGCTCGCCGCGCTGCGCGACCTCCCCGTCGACCAGGTGGCCCGGGGCCGCGCGTTCCGCGAGACGCTGCGCCCCGGCGCGTACGGCGGGCTGGCCGTCGGGCTGCTGGTGGCGCTGCTGCTCGGGCTCACCCCGCTGGGCGCGCGCCTGGTCACGCTGGCCGGCCGCCCCTTCGGCGACCACTGGATGGCCCGCGCGGTGCTCGGCGGGCTCCTCGTCGTCCTCGTCGCCGACCTGCTCACCCTGCCCTTCGCCGCCTGGCGGCAGTCGGTGCTCACCCGCTACGGGCTGAGCACCCACGGCTGGAGCGGCTGGGCGGTCGACCTGCTCAAGTCGTACGCGGTCAGCGCGGTGATCGGCGCGCTCGCGCTGCTCGGCTTCTACACCGTCACCCGGCTCGCCCCGCGCTGGTGGTGGGCGTTCGGTGCCGCCGGGGCCGCCGGCCTGGTGGTGCTGCTCTCGTTCGTGCTGCCGGTGCTGGTGGAGCCGGTGTTCAACCGGTTCACCCCGATGGAGCAGGGCCCGCTGCGCACCGAGCTGACGGCGCTGGCCGCCCGCGATGGGGTGCCCGTACGCGACGTGCTGGTCGCCGACGCCTCCCGCCGGACCCGGGCCGTCAACGCGTACGTCTCCGGGCTCGGGCCCACCCGGCGGGTGGTCGTCTACGACACTCTGCTGCACGAGGCCACCCCGGCCGAGGTGACCAGCGTCGTCGCCCACGAGCTGGGCCACGCGAAGGACCGGGACGTCTGGACCGGCACCCTGACCGGCGCGCTCGGCGCCGCCGCAGCCGTCGTCGCGCTCTACCTGATCGGCTCCTGGGCGCCGCTGCTGCGCCTCGCCGGGGTCGACCAGATCGCCGAGCCGCGCGCCTTCCCGCTGCTGATCGCCCTGGTCACGGTGGCCGGGCTGGTCTTCGCGCCGGTCCAGGCGCTGGTCTCCCGCCGGGTGGAGGCGCGGGCCGACGCGCACGCGCTCGCGCTCACCGGTGACCCAGCCACCTTCGAGGCGATGCAACGCCGGCTGGCCGGGGTGAACCTGGCCGACCCCGACCCGCCGCGCTGGGAGTACCTCTGGTCGGCGTCGCACCCGTCCACCGTGGAGCGGATGGCCGCCGCCCGCGCCTACGCCAGGGAGGTCGGCAGATGAGCCGGACGCTGCTGATCACGAACGACTTCCCGCCCCGCCCCGGCGGTATCCAGTCCTTCGTGCACAACCTGGCGGTCCGCCAGCCCACCGGCTCGGTGGTGGTCTACGCCTCGAGCTGGAAGGGCGCCGCCAAGTTCGACGCCGACCAGCCGTTCGAGGTGGTTCGGGAACGGACCAGAGTGCTGCTGCCCACCCCGTTGATCGCCCGCCGGGCGGCCCGGCTGGCGCGCGAGCACGACTGCGACACCGTCTGGTTCGGCGCCGCCGCCCCGCTCGGCCTGCTCGCCGCCGGGCTGCGCCGCCGGGCCGGCGTCCGCCGGGTGGTCGCCCAGACCCACGGGCACGAGGTCGGCTGGGCCGCGCTGCCCGCCGCCCGGTCCGCGCTGCGCCGGATCGGCCGGGGTACGGACGTGGTGACCTACCTCGGCGATTACACCCGGGTGCGCCTGGAACGCGCGCTGCACGGGGTGACCGAGCTGCACCGGCTCGCCCCCGGCGTGGACGTGGACACCTACCACCCGTCCGTCGACGGCGAACCGGTCCGGGTCCGGCTCGGGCTGGCCGACCGGCCGGTGGTGGTGTGCGTGTCCCGGCTGGTGCCCCGCAAGGGGCAGGACATGCTGATCCGGGCCATGCCGGAGATCCGCCGCCGGGTGCCCGACGCGGCGCTGCTGGTGGTCGGGGGCGGGCCGTACCGGGCGACGCTGGAGAAGCTGGCCCGCCAGGTCGGGGTGGAGCGGGACGTGGTCTTCACCGGCTCGGTCCCCTCGAGCGAGCTGCCCGCGCACTACGCCGCCGGTGACGTCTACGCGATGCCCTGCCGGACCCGCAACCGGGGACTGGACGTGGAGGGGCTCGGCATCGTCTACCTGGAGGCCTCGGCGACCGGCCTGCCGGTGGTGGCCGGCGACTCGGGCGGCGCGCCCGACGCGGTCCGCGAGGGCGAGACCGGGTACGTGGTGCCGGGCCGGGACGTGGCCGCCCTCGCCGACCGGGTGGCCACCCTGCTCGCCGACCGGGACCTGGCCCGCCAGCTCGGCGCGGCCGGCCGGGCCTGGGTGGAGCGGGAGTGGCGCTGGGAGACGCAGGCGCAGCGGATGGCCGCGCTGCTCGCCGGCTGACGCGGGTCAGCGGATCCGGGCGAGAATGTCGGCGGCCGGGGCCGGCCGGCCGAAGTGCCAGCCCTGGCCGGCGTCGCAGCCGATCGTCCGCAGCCGCTCGGCCTGCCCGGCGGTCTCCACGCCCTCCGCGGTGACCGTCAGGTCCAGCGCGTGGGCCAGCGAGACCAGCGAGGAGAGGATCCGCTCGTCGGTCCGGCTGCCCGGGCCGACCGCCGGAGCCCGCAGCCCGGCCACGAACTCCCCGGCCACCTTCAGCTCGGTGACCGGCAGGTCCCGCAGGTACGCCAGGTTGCAGTACCCGGTGCCGAAGTCGTCGATGGCGATCCGCACGCCCAGGTCGGCCAGGACCCGCAGGGACCGGACCGGATCCTCGGCGGTGCTCATCATGGTGCTCTCGGTGATCTCCAGCTGGAGCCGCTCGGGCGGCAGGCCGGTCCGCCCCAGCAGCCCGCTCACCTCCTGCACCAGGCCGGGCCGGTGCACTTGGCGGACGGCCAGGTTGACGCTGACGAAGGGCGCCGGGCCGCCCCCGGTCGACCAGCTCTCCGCCTCGCGGCACGCCTCGGCGAGCACCCAGCCGCCGAGCCGCACGATCAGCCCGGTCTCCTCGGCCAGCCCGATGAACGCGTCCGGGCGGAGCACCCCCAGCTCGGGATGGCGCCAGCGGACCAGGGCCTCCACGCCGAGCAGCGTCCCGTCGCGCAGCGAGGTCAGCGGCTGGTAGTCCAGATAGAACTCGCCGCGGTCGATCGCGGTGGGGATCGCCGCGGCGAGGGCGTACCGGGCCAGTTCGGTGCGGTGCCGGTCCGGGTCGAACAGCGACCAGCGGGCGCCGCCGGCCGCCTTCGCCCAGTGCAGGGTGCTGTCCGCCGCGCGCATCAGCTCGCCGGGGGTGGTGCCGGCCACCGGCCGCTCGACGATGCCGATGCTGGCCGACACGGTCAGCTCGTGGCCGCTGACCAGCGCGGGCTCGCCGACCGCCGCGAGCGCCGCCTCGGCGACCTTGACCACGTCGTCGGTGTTCGCGGTGCGTTCGACCAGGATGACGAACTCGTCGCCGCCGACCCGGGCGACCAGGTGCTCGCCGAGGGCCTGGCGCAGCCGCCCGGCCACCGCGATGAGCAACGCGTCGCCGACCTGGTGTCCGAGCGAGTCGTTGACCACCTTGAACCGGTCCAGGTCCAGGAAGCACACTCCGACCCGGTCGGTGCCACGCCCGGGTCGGGCGATGGCCGCGCTGAGCCGTTCGGTGAACAGGGTCCGGTTGGGCAGCTCGGTGAGCGGGTCGTGGGTGGCCTGGTGGCGGAAGCGGGACTCGCTGTCCCGCAGCGCCCGCTCGGCCTGGGCGCGGGCCACCAGCGCGGCCCGCCGGATCGACTCCTGCTCGTCGAGGGTCCGGTCGCGCAGGGCGCGGGCGTACCCGGTGGCCACGGTGGCCAGCAGCCGGGCCATCCGGTCCTCGACGTCGTCGGCGAGCAGCCCGAGATCCCGGACCAGCCGGAGCTGGATCACCTCCACCGTGCGGCCGAGCCCCTCGGCGGAGGCGATGTGCGCGGCGACCAGTTCCGCGCCCACCTGGTGGCCGACCCGGGGGTCGAAGGGCTCCGCCCGCAGCGCCGCGGCCAGCCGTACGGTGAGTCGTTGCAGCAGCGCCTCCAGCTGCGCCTGGGTCATCGGCAGGTAGCTGGTGCCGGAGACCGCCTTGGCCCAGGCCCGGGCGAACGTCCCGGGGCAGGACGCGACCGCCGGCTCACCCACCGAGGCGTCCGACGCCACCCAGGAAGACCGCCTGCTCGGCCTCCTCGGCGCTCTCCGGCGTCTCCGGCCGCCACTGCGGCACCCAGACCACGCCGGGGTCGACCAGCTCGAAGCCGTCGAAGAAGGCGGTCAGCTCGGCCCGGCTGCGGATCCACAGCGGACTGTCGGTGCGCCGGTAGACCCGCTCGGCCTCGGCCCGCTCGCCGGTGCCGCTGCGGCTGTCGTCGCTGGCCTGGGAGAGCACCAGGTAGCTCCCGGGCGCGAGCGCCTCGCGCAGCGTCCGCAGGATCTCCTCCGGCTGGTCGGAGGAGGGCACGAAGTGCAGCACCGCCACGATCAGCACGGCGACCGGCTGGGAGAAGTCCAGCAGCTTCGTCACCTCGGGATGGCTCAGGATCGCCGCCGGCCGACGCAGGTCCTCCTGGACCGCCGTGGCGTTCGGGCTGCCGCCGAGGATCTCCCGGCTGTGCGCCACCGCGACCGGGTCGACGTCGACGTAGACCACCCGGGAGTCGGGGGCGACCCGCTGGGCGATCTCGTGCACGTTGCCCACGGTCGGGATGCCGGAGCCGATGTCGAGGAACTGGCGCACGCCGGAGTCGACCAGGTGCTGCACCACCCGGCGCATGAAGGCCCGGTTGGCCTGGGCCATCAGCGGCGCGTCCGGGACGGCCTCCATCATGGCCCGGGCGGCGGCCCGGTCGGCGGCGAAGTTGTGCGAGCCGCCGAGGTAGTAGTCGTACATGCGGGCCACGCTGGGGCGTTCGATGTCGATGTCCTCGGGAGCCCAGTCCGGCCGCTGCATGCCCTACCCCTTTGTCGACAGACGCGAGAGACGTCGCCCGCGCGGGCCACCCGGGTATTCTGCCCGCCCGTTGTCGCGGTGCAAAGACCGCGGTCGCTGCGCGACGGTCCGCTCACGCAGCGGCGCGCGGGGACCTGCGGGAACGGCACGAGGTCCGCGTCCGACGGGCGGACGCGGACCTCGCGGCGACGGGTCGGGAGACCCTCAGAACTTCGGCGCGTCCGGTGCCTCGAGCAGGCCGAGCCGCAGCGCCGTCATCAGCGCCTGGGCGCGGTTGGCCGCGCCCAGCTTCTCGTAGAGCTTCGAGATGTGGGTCTTGGCGGTGGACTCGCTGACGAAGAGCTGCTTGGCGATGCCGGCCACGCTCATGCCGTCGGCGAGCAGCCGCAGCACCTGCCCCTCGCGGGGAGAGAGCTGCGGGCCGGACGGAGCCAGCCGGCGCTTCATCGCCTCGGCCAGGTCGGCCGCGGTGAACGCGCTGGGGGAGGAGGCCGCGTGCCGGGCGGCGGCGACCACCTCGTCGGCCGGCGCGGTCTTCGGCACGAACGCGCTCGCCCCGGCCTCCAGGGCGCCGAAGAGCTGGTCGTCCCCGGCGTACATGGTGAGCACCACGATGCCCATCGACGCGCTGGACTTGCGCAGCGCCCGGGTGGCCTCGAGGCCACTGCCGTCGGGGAGACGCAGATCCATGATCACGACGTCCGGCTGCAGCGCGCCGGCCTGGCGCACGCCCTCCGCCGCGGTGGCGGCCTCGCCGACGACCTCGAACTGCCGGTCACGCTCGAACGCGTGCCGGAGCCCCTTGCGAATCAGATCGTGATCGTCGACAAGGAGAACCTTGGTACGGGTGGCCGGTGTCGGACTTGTGGTCATCCTCGGGTTACTCCCCTTCTGCTGCTGCGCTGCCACGCACGTTATCGCGCCGGGGCGACGATCCCACCACCACCGCCACGGTCGTACCGCTGGGTTGCCGCGGCCTGATCTCCAACCGGCCCCGGATACGTTCCGCCCTCTCGGCCATGATCGCAAGACCGTAGTGCCCGTCCGCGTGCTGGTCACCGATGCCGTGACCGTCATCCGACACTTCGATCTGTGCGTACGGGGGGTCGACCTCACAGGTGACCCAGAGATTCGAGGCGCCGGCGTGCTTACGGGCGTTGGTGACCGCCTCCTGCGCGATGCGCAGCAACTCGGCCTCGGTGGCCGACGGCAGCCGGGCGGTGGACTCGTCCAGCGACAGGTGCACCCGCAGCCCGCCGGAGGCGCCGACGGTGCGGGCGTACTCGGCGATCGCGGCGGCCAGGCCGCCGTGCCGGTCCACCTCGCTGCGCAGCTCGAACAGGCTCAGCCGCAGCTCGGTGATCACCCGGGTGACCTCGTGCCGCAGCGCGCGCAGGCTCTCGGCGGTCTCCTCGGCGTCGTCGTGCACGGTGGCCATGGCGTTGTCGATGCCGTAGCCAACCATCACCAGCTCCTGGGCGACCCCGTCGTGGATCTCCCTCGCCAGCCGCTGCCGCTCCTCGTTGGTGGCCAGCGAGCGCACCTCGTCGAAGAGCAGCGCCGCCTCCAGCCGCAGCGCGGCCGGCCCGGTCAGCGCGGTCACCCGGGACACCACCGGCGGGGGGTACGCGTGCGCGGCGTCCGCCTCGATCACCACCAGGCCGATGGTGCGGACGCCCGCGACCAGCGGGACGATCAGCGCGGAGACGTCCCCGCCGCGGTGCGAGCGGGCCTGCGAGCGGGCCGCGGTCTGCGGCTGCTGGCTGGCCCAGGCGTCGGCGATCGCCGAGTCCGCGTCGAGCGTGGTCTCCCAGTCCACCCGGTCCACGCCCACCTGGGCGAGCACCACCAGCCGGCCGCCGCCGCTGGCCGAGAGGACCGCGGCGCGGGTGCTGGGGGCGACGGTGCGCAGCTCCTCCAGCAGGTGCTCGGCGATCCCGCCCGGGTCGAGGGTGGCGCCGGGGAGCTGCCGGGCGACCGTACGCAGCTGGGTGAGCAGCCGGGTCGCCTCGGCGTACGGCTGGGGCTTGCCGTCGCCACGGACCCGCATCACCTGGTGCAGCGTGCCGGCGGCGTAGAGACCCAGCGCGGCCA
This sequence comes from Micromonospora sp. BS32, assembly GCF_059089345.1. Classification (NCBI taxonomy): domain Bacteria; kingdom Bacillati; phylum Actinomycetota; class Actinomycetes; order Micromonosporales; family Micromonosporaceae; genus Micromonospora; species Micromonospora sp. BS32. The sequence continues at coordinate 157,038 of NZ_JBSSHR010000009.1, read as the reverse complement.
GGATCAGCCACTGCGCGCAGACCGCGAGGTAGCCCGGCTGGCCGAGCTGCCGGCCGCCGTCGACCTCGGTGAACGCGCCCGCGACCAGCAGGGTGGCCGCGGTGATGCCGAGCAGCGCGGCGCCCTCGGAGAACCGTCGGCGCAGCGCGGTGACCGTCACCGGCACCGCGAGGTACGGCAGCACGGCCGAGGCGCCCAGCCCGCCGACCGACCCGCCGAGAGCGGACTCGACGGCGACCTGGCTGGCGGCCAGCCCGATCAGCACCGCCTCGGCGACCCGGCTGAGCGGGCCGAGCAACCGGTGCTCGGGGGCGATCAGGGCGGGCAGCCCGGCGACGGCCAGCAGGGCGATCCACCAGAGCTGGGCGGGATCGCGGGTGGTGATCAGCGTCAGGACGGCGACCAGCGCCAGCATCACCGCGCGCGCGGCGACGGCGAGAGGCTGGGTCTGGGGTCGGGCAGGTGTGGAGGCGGGCACGTGACGGATCGTAGTCAGCCTCGGTAGATATCCGCGATCTCGGACGCGTAGGTCTTGTGTACGACCTGCCGCTTGACCTTGAGCGACGGGGTCAGCTCACCGGTCGCCTCGGTGAAGTCGTGGGGCAGGATCCGGAACACCTTGATCGCCTCCGCCTTGCTGACCGCCTGGTTGGCCTGGTCGATCGCGCCCTGGATCTCGGCGCGGAGCGTCTCGTCGTCGCGCAGCTGGTCGGCCAGGGTGTCCTCGGGGCGGCCGTGCGCGGCCAGCCACTTGGGCAGGGCCTCCTCGTCGACGGTGACCAGGGCGGCGATGAACGGCTGTCGGTCGCCGACCACGACGCATTGGCTGATCAGCGGGTGCGCCCGGACCTGGTCCTCCAGCACGGCCGGGGCGACGTTCTTGCCGCCGGCCGTCACGATGATCTCCTTCTTCCGGCCGGTGATGGTCAGGAAGCCGTCGTCGTCGAGGTGGCCCAGGTCGCCGGTGCGGAACCAGCCGTCGGCGGTGAGCGCCTCGGCCGTCGCCGCCTCGTTGTTCCAGTAACCCTGGAAGATCAGGTCGCCGGAGATCAGGATCTCGCCGTCGTCGTCGAGCCGGATGGTCACCCCGGGCAGCGGCCGGCCGACCGTGCCGATCTTCGTGCCGGTGGGCAGGTTGGCCGCGGCGGCAGGGGAGGTCTCGGTCAGGCCGTACCCCTCGCAGATGGTCACGCCGATGCCGCGGAAGAAGTGCCCGAGCCGGGCGCCGAGCGGCGCGCCGCCGGAGATGGCGTCGCGGCAGCGGCCGCCGAGCGCGGCGCGCAGCTTGCGGTAGACCAGCTTGTCGAAGAACGCGTGCTGGGTACGCAGCGCCAGGCCCGGCCCGGCCGACGTCTCCAGGGCCTCGCTGTAGGCGATGGCGACCTGCTCGGCCCGGTCGAAGATCTTGCCCTTGCCTTCCGCCTCGGCCTTCTGCCGGGCGCCGTTGTAGACCTTCTCGAAGACCCGGGGGACGGAGAGCACGAAGGTCGGCCTGAACTCCTGGAGCTCGCCGACCAGGTTCTTGGTGTCCGAGCAGTGCGCCATGGTGGCCCGGGCCTGCACCACGCCGATCTGGATCAGCCGGGCGAAGGCGTGTGCCAGCGGGAGGAAGAGCAGCGTCGACGCGCCGGGCCGGAACAGGTTGGGCAGCACCGGCACGGCGTTGGCGATGTCGGCGTACATGTTGCGGTGGGTCAGCACGCAGCCCTTGGGCCGGCCGGTGGTGCCGCTGGTGTAGATGATCGTGGCGATGTCGTTCGCGGTGACCGCCGTGCGGCGGCGCTGGACCTCCGTCGGGTCGACGGCGTCCCCGCCGGCGACGATCTCGTCCACCCCGCCCAGCTCGATCTGCCAGACCTGGCGCAGCTCGGGAAGCCGGTCGCGGAGCCCGGCGACCAGGGTGGCGTGCGCGTTGGACTCGACCACCGCGGCGACCGCGCCGGAGTCGGCGAGGATCCAGGCGGCCTGCTCGGCGCTGGAGGTCTCGTAGATCGGCACGGTGACCGCGCCGGCCGCCCAGATGGCGTAGTCGAGCAGGGTCCACTCGTAGCGGGTGCGGCTCATCAGCGCGACCCGGTCGCCGGGGGCGATGCCGGCGGCGACCAGGCCCCGGGCCACCGCGACGACCTCGTCGCGGAACTGCCGGCAGGTCACGTCCGTCCAGGCGCGGCCCTCGGCGGTCGGGGTGGGGCGGACGAACTGCACGGCGTCCGGCGCGACCTCGGCGTTGTCCCAGACCGGGTCGGTCAGGTTGGCCGCGTCGCCGACGGTGACGATCGGCGGAACGGAGAACTCGCGCACCTGCACTCCCTCGTGCTCGCACTGGCCGGGCCGGCCACGGGTCGGCTTTGTCGCAACCTACCCGCACACCCAGATGGGTGCGGTAGGGAGGTTGCCGGGGGGTGAAATCCCGCCCCGGGGCGAAACGGGGCCGTGCGCGGCGCGGCGGGGGTGGAGCGGCGCGCGCGGGGGCCCCGGCGGGTAGCCTCCCCCCATGGCGGACTCCACCACCCAGTCGATCATCATCGGCGCGTCACCTGAGCAGGTGGCGGCGGTCATCTGCGACTTCCCGAGCTACCCCGAGTGGACCGACGCGATGCAGCGGGTGGAGGTGGTCGAGGAGTACGAGGACGGCTACGCCAGTCAGGTCCGGTTCACCATCGACGCCGGGGTGATGGCCGACGAGTACGTCCTGGCCTACGAGTACGCCGAGGACCTGTCCCGGATCGAGTGGCACCTGGTGGCGCCGTCGAAGATGCAGCGGTCCCAGCGGGGCTCGTACGACATCGTCGGCAACCCGGACGGCACCTCCACGGTGACCTACGCCCTCGAGGTGGAGCTCTCCGTGGGCATGCTCGGCATGTTTCGGCGCAAGGCCGAGAAGATGATCATGGATACCGCGTTGAAGCAGCTCAAGCGTCGGGTAGAAGCACCCGGTGCGGCGCAGTGACGCGACAGCCGGCGGCACGGTAGAGGAGTCGACCATGGGGGGAACGCAGCCGGGCTCCGCCCGGTGGGAGGCCGACCCGGGCTCCGCGCGCGAGGAGGCCGAGCGGCTGGTGGCCACGCTGCTGGCGACGGCCCGACTGGCCACGTCCGGCCCCGGCGCGAGCCCGTGGGGTCCGCTCGGTGGGATCCTCTCGGGTGTCCTCGGTCACAGTGCTGGCCCGTCCCGCCCTTCGGGAGCGGACGAGCGGTCCGGGACGTTCGCCACCGGAACGCCCGAGTGCTGCATCTGTCCGGTCTGCCGGGGTATCGCGGCATTGCGGGACCCGAGTCCGGAGTTCGCCGAGCGGCTCGCCACCGGCGCGGGTGATCTGGCCGCCGGAATCGCCAGCCTGATGCGGGCGTTCGCCGCGCCCGAAGGTGGGGAAGCCTCCCACGGGACGCCGGGTGCCGCTACCGGAGCGACCGGCCGGCCCGCCCCGGCGGACCCGGACGCCGACCACGTGTGGCGCGAGGCCACCCGTACCGGGCATGATTCGGCGTCGGCGCCGGAGCGGGACGTCTGGTCCGCCGCCACCCGGGCGGAGGACGCGGTCGTACCGGCCACCGCCGCCCCGCCCGTCGACGACGCCGGGCCGGTCGCGCCGGCCCAGCAGGTCCGGCCGACAGCCGACCGTCCCGTGCCCGCCTCGCGTGCGCCGGCCGGCGCGGGCGGGGAAGCACCAGGCGACGGAGCCTGATCACCGGACATCCCGGCATCGCACGGCCGGTTCGGCCGATGTCGGGCAGCACAGCAGAGGGGAGTGGCAGCGGTGACGCTGACCATCGGAGTCGACGTCGGTGGCACGAAGGTGGCCGGCGGTGTCGTGGACGACACCGGCAAGGTTCTCGTGCAGGCCCGGCGGGACACCCCCGCGGACGACGTCGGCAAGACCCGTGACGTGATCATCGAGCTGGTGACCGAGCTGGCCAGCGGGCACGAGGTGGACGCGGTCGGCATCGGTGCGGCCGGCTGGATCGACGCGTCCCGGTCCACCGTCCTGTTCGCCCCCAACCTGGCCTGGCGCGACGAGCCGCTGCGGGATTACGTCAGCACCGCGACCGGCCTGCCGGTGATCGTGGAGAACGACGGCAACGTGGCGGCCTGGGCCGAGTTCCGGCACGGCGCGGCCCGCGACGCCGACGACTCGATGGTCATGTTCACCATCGGCACCGGCGTGGGCGGCGGCATCGTCCTCGGCGGCGAGCTGGTCCGCGGCGCCCACGGCATCGCCGCCGAGCTGGGACACATGCTCACCGTGCCGGACGGCCACCAGTGCGGCTGCGGCCGGCTCGGCTGCATCGAGCAGTACGCCAGCGGCAGCGCCCTGGTCCGGTTCGCCCGGGCCGGCGCCCGGCAGGAGCCGCAGCGCGCCACCGCCCTGCTCGAACTAGCCGGCGGCGAGGCCGAGGCGATCACCGGGCCGATGGTCACCGCCGCCGCGCAGGGCGGGGACCCGATCTCCGCCGAGGCGTTCGCCCAGATCGGGCGCTGGCTCGGCACGAGCCTCGCCGACATGGCCCAGATCCTCGACCCGCAGGTGCTCGTGGTGGGCGGCGGCGTGGTGGAGGCCGGCGACCTACTGCTCGGCCCGACCCGGCGGTCCTTCGCCGACGCGCTCGCCCAGCGCAGCCGGCTGCCCGTCGCCGAGGTGCGCCCCGCCGAGCTCGGCAACAGCGCCGGCGTCATCGGCGCCGCCGACCTCGCCCGCCGCCGGTGAGCGCGGGGAACGCCACGGAGCGCGGCCCGGTGGTCGCGGACGGAAGATCGGCCCGGTGACCACGCAGATTCCCGGCAACGCCGCGTCCGACGGCACCCCGGCCTCCGCCGGGGTGCCGCTGCGGGTGGTGTCGTACAACATCCACAGCCAGCGGGACGACACCGCCGCGCTGGCCGCGGTGGTCCGCGAGGCCGCCCCCGACGTGGTGATCGTGCAGGAGGCGCCGCGCCGGTTCCGTTGGCGGCAGAAGTCCGCGGCGCTGGCCGAGTCGTTCGGCCTGGTGGTGGCCGCCGGCGGCCTGCCCTCGCTGGGCAACCTGCTGCTGACCAGCCTGCGGGTGCGGGTGACCGCCACCCGCTGCCAACGCTTCCCGCTCACCCCCGGGCGGCACCTGCGCGGCGCCGCGTACGCCCAGTGCCGGGTCGGCGGCGCGCGCTTCCTGCTGGCCGGCTCGCACCTGTCCACCGACCCCGCCGAGCGGCCGGGGCAGGCCGCCCTGGTGAAGCGGGAACTGGCCGCGGCCACCCTGCCGGTGGTCTTCGGCGCGGATCTCAACGAGGGCCCGGACGGCCCGGCCTGGCAGACCGTCGCCGAGGGACTGACCGACGCGGCGGTGGCCGCCGACGCCGCCGACCGGCACACCTTCTCCTGCGCGAACCCGCGCCGCCGGATCGACGCACTGCTGGTCGACCCGCGGGTGCGGGTGGTCGGGTACGACGTCGTCGACACTCCGCAGACCCGCCGGGCCAGCGATCACTTCCCCGTCCTGGCCGACCTCCTGCTGCCCGGCGGCGACTGACCCGACGGCGGCCGACCAGGGCATCCTCGGGAGGTCCGGCCGCACGCCGTCCCACGCCCGCGGCCCGGGGCTGGACAACCGCCACCGGCGACGGGGAGGATGCCCGTCGAACCGGCGTACCTGGCCGCACATAAGGAGATTCCGGTGTCCCCCTCCACCGAGCACGGCCGGCCCGATCCGGAGACCAGCACGCTCGCCCTGACCCGGGACGGCAGCCCGGTCTCCGACCGGGGCGACACGGTCTGCGTGATCGGCGCCGGGGCCAGCGGTCTCACCGCCGTGAAGAACCTGGCCGAGCACGGCTTCGGTGTCGACTGCTACGAGCGGGAGACCGGCATCGGCGGCGCCTGGAACTGGCGGCACGACCGTAGCCCGGTGTACGCCAGTACCCACCTCATCTCGTCGCGGCCGTTCACCCAGTTCCCCGACTTTCCGATGCCGGACTCCTGGCCGGACTACCCGCACCACAGCCAGTTGCTGTCCTACTTCGAGCGCTACGCCGACCACTTCGACCTGCGGCGGCACATCTGGTTCGGCACCGAGGTGGTCCGGGTCGAGCCGGTGGCCGGCGACCGCTGGGACGTCACCACCCGCAGCACCGGCGGGTACGGCCCGGAGCGCACCTCCCGCTACGCCGCCGTGGTGGTCGCCAACGGGCACAACTGGTCGCCGAAGCTGCCCCGCTACGAGGGGCTGGAGGAGTACCGGGGCGAGATCATGCACGCCTCGTCCTACAAGGACCCGGCGCAGCTGCGCGGCAAGCGGGTGCTGGTGGTCGGTGCCGGCAACACCGGCTGCGACATCGCCGTCGAGGCGGCCCAGCAGGCCTCCCGCTGCTGGCACTCCACCCGCCGCGGCTACTGGTACGCCCCGAAGTACGTCCTCGGCCGCCCGGCCGACCAGGTCAACGACAGCCTGCTGGCGTTGCGGGTGCCGCTGCGCATCCGGCAGTGGCTCTACCACTGGACGCTGCGGCTGACCGTCGGCGACCTGACCCGGTTCGGGCTGCCGAAGCCGGACCACCGGGTGTACGAGACCCACCCGATCGCCAACAGCCAGCTCGTCTACTACGTCGGGCACGGCGAGATCACCCCGGTGCCGGACGTGGCCCGGTTCCACGCCGGCGGGGTCACCCTCACCGACGGCCGGGAGATCGACCCGGAGCTGGTCGTCTTCGCCACCGGCTACCTGCCGCGCTTCGAGTTCCTCGACCCGCAGGTCCTCGGCGACTCCGAGGCCTCCGGCCGGCCCCGACTCTGGCTGAACGCCTTCGCCCCCGGCCACCCGACCCTCGCGGTCGCCGGCCTGGTGCAGCCCGACTCCGGCATCTTCACCCTGTCGCACTGGCAGACGGTGCTCTTCGCCCGGCTGCTCCTGCTCCGGCTGAGCCGCCCGGACCAGGCCGCCGCCTTCGCGGCGAAGGTCGAGGCGGGGGCGGGGGAGCGGTACTCGGGGAAGGTCAAGGACAGCAGCCGGCACTGGTTCGAGGTGGGCCACGCCGACTACCTGCGCGCGGTGCAACGCGCCCTCGACGAGCTGGAGAAAACCCGATGAGTGAGCGGCTGCGGATCATGCGGGGCCGGGAGTGGGCCCGCCCGGTCCGCCCGGTGCGGCGCGAGGTGCTGGGCGCGGCCCCGGAGCTGGAGGAGGGGCGACCGCCGCTGCTCTTCGTACCCGGCTTCGGGCACGGGGCGTGGGCGTTCGCCGAGCACTGGCTGGAGCACGCCGCGTCGCGCGGCTTTCCGGCGTACGCGCTGAGCCTGCGCGGGCACGGCGGCAGCGACCCGGCGCGGGACGCGACGCTGCGGGCGTACACCCATGACGTGGTCCAGGTGGCGGCGGGCCTGCCGCGCCAGGCGGTGCTGGTGGGGCACGGTGCCGGGGCGCTGGTGGTGACCCACGCGCTGGCCCGCTATCCGGCGCGGGCCGCGGTGCTGGCCTCGCCGGTGCTGGGCGGCTGGTCGACGGTGGGCGCGGCGTTGCGGCACAATCCGGCCGGGACGCTGCCGGCGCTGTTCGGCGGGGCGCTGCGGCTGAACCGCCGGCAGCTGTTCAGCCGGGAGCTGCCGGAGGCCGACGCCCGACGGCACGTGGCCCGGCTCGGCCGGGCCGGCCGGCGCGCCCAGTGGCAGCTGCTGGCCGGCCGGGAGGCCGAGCCGGCGGTGGGCCGGCCGCCGGTGCTGGTGCTGGGCAGCCCGGACGACCGGGTGGTGCCGGCGTCGGCGCTGAGCCGGGCCGCCCGCCGGTACGACGCGGCGCCGCTGCTCTTCCCCGGCATGGGGCACGACCTGATGCTCGACGCCCGCTGGCGGGAGCCGATCGACGCGATCCTCGACTGGCTGGTCAAGGAGCCGCAGCGGGGCTGACCCCGACCGGTCAGCCGGTGCTGCCCAGCCGGGTCACCAGCTGACCGGACTCGTCCAGGGCGCTGAGGTAGGAGCGGGCCCAGGCCCGGATGTCGTGCCGGTGCAGGTGTGCGCGCATCGTCCGCATCCGGGTGCCGACGTCCTCCGGGGCGGCCCGCAGCGCGGAGAGCAGCCCCTGCTTGAGGCCCTCCAGGTCGTGCGGGTTGACCAGGTACGCCTGTTCCAGCTCGGCCGCCGCGCCGGCGAACTCGCTGAGCAGCAGGGCGCCGGTGTCGTCGACCCGGGCGGCCACGTACTCCTTGGCGACCAGGTTCATCCCGTCCCGCAGCGGGGTGACCGCCATGACGTCGGCGACCCGGTAGAGCGCGGCCAGCTCGAGCCGGTCGAACGGCTGGGTGAGGTAGTGGATCGCCGGTTCGCCGACCCGGCCGAACTCGCCGTTGATCCGGCCGACCTCGCGTTCGATCCGGTCCCGCAGGATCTGGTACTGGCCGACGCGTTCCCGGCTCGGCATGGCGACCTGCACGAGCACCGTGTCCCGGACCTTGACGTCGCCGCTGGCGAGCAGCTCGCTGTACGCCTTGAGCCGCTGCTCGATGCCCTTGGTGTAGTCCATCCGGTCGACGCTGAGGATCACCTGCGCCGGGTCGCCGAGGTCCTGGCGCAACCGGGCGGCCCGGGCGGTCACGTCCGGCCGCCCGGCGAGCGCGGCCATCTCCGCGGTGTCGATCGAGACCGGGTACGCCCCGATCCGCACCACCCGGTCGTCCACGCCGATCCGCCGATCCGTGGCGGGCAGGTCGAGGACCTTGGTCACGAGCTGGGCGAAGTTGTGCGCGGCCTGGGCCCGCTGGAAGCCGATCAGGTCGGCGCCGAGCATGCCGCGCAGCAGCTCGGCCCGGCGGGGGAGCTGCATGAACAACTCCGGCGGCGGGAACGGCACGTGCAGGAAGAAGCCGATCCGCAGGTCGGGGCGGAGTTCGCGGAGCAGGCCGGGGACCAGTTGCAGGTGATAGTCCTGGATCCAGACCACCCCGCCCTGCTCGGCCACCGCCGCGGTCGCCTCGGCGAACCGCTGGTTGACCCGCTGGTACGCCTCCCACCAGCGGCGGTGGTACTCGGGCTGCTCGACGGCGTCGTGGTAGAGCGGCCAGAGGGTCGCGTTGGCGAACCCCTCGTAGTGGTCCCGCAGGTCCTCGGCGGTGAGCGGGACGGCGTGCATGTGCACGCCGTCGATGTCCGGGAGGGTGGGGGCGGGACCGGTGCCGCCGGCCCAGCCGACCCAGCTGGCTGGGGTGTGTCGCAGCAGCGGGTGCAGCGCGCTGACCAGTCCGCCAGGGGTGCGGCGCCATTCGCAGGCGCCGTCGGGGGCCACGCTGTCGTCGATGGGCAGCCGGTTGGCCACCAGGACGAGGGAATTCTGTCGCATCTCGGGCATTCCGATCTGCAGCGACCGACCGCCGCGAGAGGGGAACAACCGGGCAGCCGGTGGAGGAAGTGACGTACGGCGATATTCCTACTGACCGTAAGTTACACCATTGTTACGCCATCGACCGGGGTGTCGAGTGTCCCGCGATGCGGGCGAGGGCGCTGCCGGCGCCCAGTCAGACGATCGCGCCGTCGTCGGGGTCGTGGTCGTCCTCGTCGCCGGGGCGCAGCCGCCAGATCAGCGTGACGAAGCCGGCCAGGATGCCGGTGAAGCCGAGCAGCGTCACCACCGAGGCGTCCGCCGGCAGCAGCGCCGGGTTGAGGAAGAGCACGAAGCCGAGGACTATGCCCAGCACGCCGACCACGGCGTACTTCGAGACCCGGGGCAGTGGCGGGGGCGGCGGCGGGGTGTAGCCCTCCTCCGAATCGCCGGGGAGGTCGGCGCCGAAGGTGTCCAGCCCGTCGAGCAGGGAGGGCTCCTCGGGCCGGCTCCGGCCCACCGAGATGCCGGAGATGTCGGCCGCGTACGGCAGCCGCCGCACGTCGGTGGCGGTCGGGCCGGCCGGCTCGTCGGTGCGGGGAGCGGCGCCCGCCGTCCGACCGGCCGGGTCGCTCGGGTCGACCGGCTCGTCGTCGACGTCCTCGGCCGCGGGCCAGGGATGGCTGCCGGCCGCCGAGGGGGCGTGGAAGGCGGCGACGATCCGCTCCCACTCGGCGTCCACGTCCGGGTCGGCGCGGGCCGGCTCGGGGGTCGACTCGTCGGCGAGCTGGGTGAGGTAGTCCCGGGCGGTGGTCAGGTGCGAGCGATCCACATAGAGCCGGTCGACCGGACGGGCCGGGACGGTGGTGGTGCGGGTCACCGGGTTCAGGTCGGCGGAGGGCTGCAGGTAGGCGGCGATCCCGCCGGCGGCGAGCACGTCGAGCAGATGTTCGCCGACGCGCGGGTCGACGTCGCCCGCGACGGCGTACTCGCTCGCGTCGAGCCCGTTGTCCCGCCGTCCCCGGCGGGCCCCACCCGCTGACACCGGACATCCTCCTCCGCGCACCTCCCGGTGCGGTCGTGTCGGCGCCCCGCACGCCGTGCCCTGAATCGTGACACGTCGGGACCCGGTTCCGGGAGTGCGTTGTGTCGCGTCTTCCAAAGTCAGCGGCCCTGCCGCAGGTCGCGGCCGGGCCTCTTTGTCCGTTCTTGCTAGGGGCGCGCCAGGGGACTGGCCGGTTCGCGGCGCTCCTCCAGCAGCGCACCCGCGACCTGCGCCCGGGTGGGCTTCGCTCAGCGGGCCGGTCCTGGGCACGTCCGTGAGGGCCGCACCGCCCGGCCGCACCGCCCGGCCGCACCGCACGGCGGGGCCGGGTGGCTCGAACGTCGAGCCACCCGGCCGGGTGCGGACAGGTGGGCGCGTGCGGGGCAGGGTCGGCTATCGAAGCGACCGGAAGGCGGTGCGCAACTCCTCGGTAAGCAGCTGCGGCTGTTCCCATGCCGCGAAGTGCCCGCCCCGGTCGAGCTGGTTGTAGTGGATGAGATTGGGATACGCCTGCTCGGCCCAACTCCTCGGCGCCTGGTAGAGCTCATCCGGGAAGACGCTCACGGCCGCCGGGACGGAGACGTTCTTGGCGCCGAAGAAGGAGAGCTTGTTCTCCCAGTAGAGGCGAGCCGCGGAGACTCCCGTGTTGGTCAGCCAGAACAGCGTGATGTTGTCGAGGATGTCATCCCGCGTGATGCCGCCGGGATTTCCGGCGAAGGCCCGGCAGAACAGTTCCAGGCTGGCCGCGTCATGATCCAACATGTAGCTCGCCAGCGCGACGGGCGAATCCGCGAGTCCGGTCAGCGTCTCCGTGCGCGTCGCCATCATGAGCGCGTACGCGGAATGCTTCCAGAAGAAGTCCAGCTGCTCGCACGCCCGCTTCTCCTCGGCGGAGAGGCCGGACGGCAGCGAGGCGAGCGCGTTGTTCACTCCGGTGATGTCGGACTGGAACAGCGCATCGATGTCGGGCGGCACCGCGCTGGGCATGTTGGTGTGGATGCCGAGCAGTTCCGGGGGCGCCTGCACACCCATGAGGTTGGTGATGAGTGCGCCCCAGTCGCCGCCCTGGGCGACGAATCGCGAGTAGCCGAGGCGCTTCATCAGCTCGGTCCAGGCGCTAGCGATGTGCTCGGGGCCCCAGCCGGGCTTGTCCGGCTTGCCGGAGAAGCCGTAGCCGGGCATCGACGGGATCACCAGGTGGAAAGCGTCCGACGCGTTCGCGCCGTGCGCCGTCGGGTCGGTGAGCGGACCGATGATCTTCATCTGCTCGATGATCGAGCCCGGCCACCCGTGCGTGACGATGAGCGGCAGCGCGTCGTCGTGTTTCGAGCGGATGTGCAGGAAGTGGATGTCGAGCCCGTCGATCTCGGTGATGAAATTGGGCAGCGAGTTCAGCTGTGCCTCGACCCTGCGCCAGTCGTACTCCTTCTCCCAGTAGCGGGCGAGCGCCTGGCTCGTCTCGAGCGGCACGCCCTGCGACTGGTCGTCGACGGTCTGCTTCTCGGGCCAGCGGGTGGCCGCGAGGCGCTCTCGCAGCGCCTGGAGGTCCGCCTCGGGGATCTCCACCCGGAACGGCCGGATGTCTGTGGGAGTACGGGTCAGGGTCTGCGTCTTGGCCGCCACGTGGGCCTCCTCCTCGTTCGAGTTCCTCGGACGTCCAGCGGAGGCGCTCCGCGCCGGGCTGGAAACTAGGTGGCGCTCTCTCCCCGGCGGGGGAGCTTCCAGTCCGGGCGGGGGAAGTGGCAGGTGTAGCCACCGGGATTGCGCTCCAGGTAGTCCTGGTGCTCCGGCTCGGCCTCCCAGAACGGGCCGGCCGGGCTGACCTCGGTGACCACCTTGCCAGGCCAGAGGCCGGAGGCGTCGACGTCGGCGATGGTGTCCTCCGCGACCTGCCGCTGCTGCTCGTCGGTGTAGAAGATGGCCGACCGGTAGCTGACTCCCACGTCGGCTCCCTGCCGATTCTTCGTGGTCGGGTCGTGGACCTGAAAGAAGAACTCCAGCAGTTCCCGGTAGGAGAGCTTGTCGGGGTCGAAGACGATCTCGATCGCCTCGGCGTGGGTTCCGTGGTTGCGGTACGTCGCGTTCGGCACGTCCCCGCCGGTGTATCCGACCCGGGTGGCGAGCACGCCGGGGCGTTTCCGGATGAGATCCTGCATCCCCCAGAAGCAGCCGCCGGCCAGAATCGCCTTCTCGGTCGTGTCGGTCATCGCTGCGCTCCCGTTCGCTGCACGAGGGTCATGGGAGGGTCCCAGTGGTCGACGTGGGAGCCGAGGGCACCTTCCACAGTCCTGCTGGCGGCACTGGCCTTCCCGTTACGACCGCCACCATGCCCGCCGCTGCGGGCAGCGCCGGAGCCGCAGTCGGACGGGTGGGGCGGCGGGTCGAGCCGTACGGCCGTGAATCGTGACGCGTCGGCTTCCGGTGCCGGGAGTGCGTTGTGGCGTGCCGCTCCCGGTTCGTAGGCTCTGTGCCGACGATCCCGCCCGCCGGCGACCCGGCCGGGACGGGGTCGGCGCCACCTCCTCGGGAAGGACGCCGTTGCTGTACTGGCTGATGAAGTACATCATCCTCGGCCCGCTGCTCAAGCTGATCTTCCGGCCGCAGGCGGAGGGGCTGCACCACCTGCCCGCCTCCGGTCCGGTGATCCTCGCCAGCAACCACCTCTCCTTCTCCGACTCGATCTTCACTCCGCTCGTCGTCCCGCGAAAAGTCACCTTCATCGCCAAAGCGGAATACTTCACCGGCAGGGGCATCAAAGGCCGGCTCACCAAGGCGTTCTTCGCCGGCACCGGCTGCATCCCGGTGGACCGCTCCGGTGGCCGGGCCGCGCAGGCGGCGCTGGACACCCAGCTCAGGGTGCTGCGGGCCGGCGGCGTGGCCGGCATCTACCCGGAGGGGACCCGCTCTCCGGACGGGCGGCTCTTCCGGGGCAAGACCGGGGTGGCCCGGCTCGCCCTGGAGAGCGGCGCCCCGGTGGTGCCGATGGCGATGCTCAACTCCGACGAGATCCAGCCCACCGGCCAGATCGTCCCCAACCTCGGCCGGGTCCGGATCCGGTTCGGCGCCCCGCTGGACTTCTCCCGGTACGCGGGGCTGGCCGGCGACCGGTTCGTCGAGCGCGCCGTCACCGACGAGATCATGTACGAACTGATGGAGCTCTCCGGCCGCGAGTACGTCGACACGTACGCCGCCAAGCTGAAGAACGCGCCGCCGCCGGCGGCCGACCCGGCGCCGCGCGAACCCGTCGCCGCCTGAGCCGGCCACCGCCCGCCCCGCGGTCCTTGAGCGCCCGGACCGCTGGGAGTCGCCGCGGAGCCGGGGCGGGTCGTCAGGCCCGGTGCGCGGCGGCCGGGTCGGCCAGGCGCAGCAGGCCGGGCACCGCGTTCCGGTCGGCGAACTCGCGCACCCGCTCCCGGGCGGCCGCCGCGGCCACCGGGTCGGCGGCGGCCAGCGCGCCCACCGAGAGCGCGGTGGTGAGCACGTGGTCGGTGGCGTCGGTCATCCGCGCATAGCTGCCCGCCGCCGTGCCGAACAGCCGCGCCGCGGTGGCCGGATCACCGTCGGCCAGGGCCAGCGTGGCGTCGGCGACCTGCCCGGCCGCCACCGCCCACGGCGTCATCCGGGGCGCCCGGCCGAGCATGTCGTGGACCAGCCGGGCCGCCTCCGGGCCGAGCACCGCCGCCACGTGCCCGACCGCGGGTACCCACTCGGCGAACGGGATCATCCGGGTCCGCCGCCAGTCCTCGTCCAGCTCGGTCAGCAGCCGCATCGCCTCGTCCCGCCGGCCCCGCACCGCCCGACAGAGCGCGGCGTGCGCCAGCGTCGAGCGAAGCACCCGGTGGAACCCGCTGCGTCGGGCCGCGACCAGCGCCCGTGCCACCAGGTCCGGCTCGCCGACGCCGCCCTGCGCCGGGACGGCCGGATCGGTCGGGGTGGCCCGCAGCGCCCGCATCCAGCCGGAGACGGCCACGATGTGCAGGTCCCACTCGGCCGTCGTCGGGCGGCGGGTCGACTCGGCCGCCATCTCCAGCGCCGCCACCCAGTCACCGGCGTAGTAGGCCCGGGCCCACTGGTCGGCGAAGCTGGTCGCCAGGCTGTGCCCGCCGCCGAGGTCCAGCGAGCGCTGCTCGTCCACCAGCCGGGCCGAGCCGGCCAGGTCGCCCTCCTCCTGCGCCGCCCAGGCCAGGTTCTGCACCGCCCGGCGGCGGCTGGTCAACCGCTCCACCCGGCAGTGCTCGGTCACCTCGGCCAGCTCCGCGTAGCCGTCCTCCTCGCCGGCCATGAACCGGGCCACCGCCAGGGTGATCCGGGCGTTCGCCCGAACCTCCCGCAGCTGGAGCCGCTCGGCCAGCTCGGCCGCCGACCGGGCCGCCGCGCACGCCGGGTCCGTCTCGGCGTTGAGCATCCGGACCCGGGCCAGCTCCAGCAGCGCCTCCGCCTTCTCCTCGGTGTCCGGCAGTTCGCCGTAGATGCCGATCGCCCGGTCCAGGCAGCGCAGCGTCTCCGACCGGTCCGCCCGGCTCCAGGCGGCCGTGGCCAGCAGCGTCCAGGCCCGGGCCGCCGCCGTCCGGTCCCCGGCGTCGGCCAGCCGGCCGGCCAGCTCGGTCAGCGTCGCGGTCCCACCGTCGACCAGGAACGCGTCGCCGTCGCGGTAGAGCGCCAGCTCGGCGGCGAAGAGCTCCAGCGCCGGATCGGGGTCGGGGCTGACCGCCAGCGCCCGGTCGACCAGGGTGGCGGCGTTGTCCAGGGCGTGCAGCGCGTACGCCCGGCGGGCCGCCCGGTGCAGGGCGGTCCGGGCGGCCACCGCGTACGGGGCGGGGTCGAGGCCCACCGTGCGGGCGATCTCGTGCGCGGTCCAGCGGTGGTTGGCGAGCATCTCGGCCAGGTCCTGCTGCCGCCCGTCGGTCAGCTGTTCCAGCCAGTCGGCGGTGCGCTGGTGCCGCAGCACCCGCTCGGCGCGGGGGAGTCGCTGGTAGCAGACGTCACGTACCAGGATGTGCCGGAACCGGTACTCCGGCTGGCCGGGCATGGTGGAGGCGGGCAGCTCGAGGACCATGTCGCGGCGTTGCAGCCGGTCCAGCGCCCGCTCCACCCACTCCACCGGCCGGCCCAGCGCGGTCGCCACCGGCGCCGGCCAGAACTGCACGCCGACCACCGCGGCGGCCTGGAGCACCGCCCGGTCGGCCGGGTCGAGCAGGTCCAGCCGGTTGGCGATGACCGCCTGCACGGTGCGCGGCATGCCCGGCGTGTTGACCGGGTCCAGCCGGGCGGCCGGCTCCAGCAGCCCACCGTCCATCAGCATCCGCGCGTACTCCTGGGCGTAGAGCGGGTTGCCGTCGGCGAACTCGATCAGCGGCGCTCGGGCCGCGGCCGGCAGCGCCGCCTGGCCGAGCAGCAGCGAGTAGAGGGTGTCGATGTCGCCGTCGTGCATCGGCGGTACCGAGATGGACATCGCCCCGCTGATCGTGCCGGTCCAGGCGGGGTGACGCTCCCGCAGCTCCGGCCGGGCGGTCGCCACCACCAGCAGGGGTACGCCCCGGGCCGCCGCGCCGAGCTGCTCGACGAAGGTGAGCATCGCCTGGTCGGCCCAGTGCATGTCCTCGAAGATCAGCACCGTCGGGCCCTGCGCGGCCAGCGCGAGCAGGAACCGCCGCCAGGCGGCCTCCGTCTCGCCGGGGTGCAGCCGTTCCCCGGGTACGCCCAGCAGCGGGGCGAGCGGGCCGGCCAGCCGGGCGGCGTGCGGGTCGGTGAGCTGGCCGAGCCGTTGTCGCAGCCGGTCGGCCAGCGCCTCCGGGTCGTCGCTGTCCGGTACGCCCACCCAGCCCTTCACGATGTCCGCCAGGGCCGCGTACGTGACGTTCTCGCCGAACGGCGGGCACTGCCCGACCAGCCAGGTCACCCGGTGTCCGGGCAGGTTCGCGGCGTGCCGGGACAGCTCACGCAGCAGCCGGCTCTTGCCCACCCCGGCCGGCCCGAACACGGTGACCAGTTGCGAGGTGCGTTCGGTGACGGTGCGGTGCAGCGCGCTGACCAGCAGGCCGCGCTCGTGGTCCCGGTCCACCATCGGAGTCAGCTCGGCGGTGCGCGGGTCGGTCCGCGGCCGGGCCCGGACGGCGAGCCAGATCCGGCTCACCGCGCTGCGCCCGCGCAGGGTGACCGGCGGGCGGTCGACGTACTCCATCTCGTGCCGGGTGGCCGACCAGGTGCTCTCGTCGACGACCACCCCGCCGGGCGGGGCGAGGGCCTGCAACCGGCTGGCGGTGTTGACCACGTCCCCGGTGACGAAGGCCTGCCCGCCGTCGCGGGTGGCGGAGAGGTCGACCAGCGCCTCGCCGGTGGCCACGCCGACCCGGAAGCCGAGCGGCGGCTGGGGCGCGGCGGTCTGGCGGGCCAGGTTGCGTTGCAGCTCCAGGCCGGCCCGCACGCAGCGCAGCGCGTCGTTGTCGGTGGCCACCGGGGCGCCGAAGAGCGCCATCACCGCGTCGCCGATGTACTTCTCGACCACCCCGCCGTACTGGTGGACCAGCTTGCGCACGGTGGCGAAGTACGCCTGCTGGAGGCTGCGCGCCTGCTCCGGGTCGGCCCGCTCGGCGTAGGTGGTGAAGTCGACGATGTCGATGAAGAGCACGCTGACCTGGCGGCGGTCCTCCTGCACCACGGTCAGGTGGTCGCGCAGCGGCTGACCGCAGTTGGTGCAGAAGTTGGCCTCGGGGGTGTTGGCGTGCCCGCAGCCGGAGCAGCCGAGCGCCAGCGCCTGTCCGCAGCCACCGCAGAAGCGGTCGTCCGGCCCTGCCACCCGGGAGCAGTGTCCACACTTGAGGTCGATGACGAACTCCGTACGTGAGGAGATCCCAGTATCCCGCGGGCCTGGTCAGTCGGGTACCCGACGTGCGGGCGGACCCTGCGGCTGATCGGCCGGGACTAGTGTTCCTCACGAGGAAAGTTCGCCGTCAGGAGAGTGCCGTGCAGGTTCGACTGTCCGCCTACTGGACCGACCCGGACGGGACGGTCCGGTCCCCGGGGGAAACGGTGGACGTTGACGCGGTCACTCTCGCCAGACTGGAGGAGCAGGGCATGGTAGAGAACCCCGACGGCCAGAGCGCGCCGGACACCAGCACCACGACCACCACCACCAGCACGTCGTCGACGAGCACGAAGTCGACCGACCCGCAGAAGATCGGCCCCGGCCCGGGCGTGCCGCCCGCGGACGAGACCACCAACTGACCCACCGACGCGGCCGGCGGACCGAGGGTCCGCCGGCCGTGCTCTGTCTGCGGTGCCGGTTCTCCGCCGGCCGTGGCCGCCGGCGCGGCCCCGCCGAGGTACGCCGGAATCTCGGCGGAGGGCCGGTCGATCGGGTCAGCGGTCGTTCATGCCGGCGCGCCGGCGCAGCGCCGACACGTCGGTGACCACGATCCGCCGCCCCTCGGTGCGCAGCCAACCCCGGCTGGCGAAGGAACCGATCGCCTGGTTGACGCTCTGTCGGGAGCCGCCGGCCATCTCGGCCAGCTGGCTCTGGTTGAGCTCGATGGTGATCATCGGGGCCTGACTCTCGCCGGCCAGCCGGACCAGCGTCTTGGCCACCCGACCGGGCAGGTCGAGGAAGACGTGGTCGGCGTTCTGCTCGGTGAGCCGGCGGATCAGGCCGCCCAGCGAACGCATCACCGCGTCCAGGATGCGCGGATTGGAGTGCACCAGCTCCATGAAGGCCGGACGGGACAGGGCCAGCGCGGCGCAGTCCTCGATCGCCTCGGCCGAGGCGGACCGGGTCGAGGCGTCCAGCAGGGACACCTCGCCGAGCACGTCCGGCGGTCGGATCACCGACAGCACGGCCCGCTCACCGGTCGGCGCGGTGCGGAAGACCGCCACCGCCCCCCGGCGCAGCACGATCAGCGACTCGCCCGGGTCGTTCTCCACGAAGAGCAGCTGGCCCTTGCGGTAGGTGCGCGGTACGGCCGCGGCGATGACCCGCTGGCGCACCTCCGGTTCGAGCCCGGCGAACATCTCCACGCCCGTGAGGGCGTCACCCGGCTCCGGCAGGCGCATCTCCACGGCCCAACCCCTCCCCGGTAACGGACCACAACTCGCTCACCGGGTGAACCTGATGGCCCTGGACGAGGTGAACTGACACCGGTTCGGCGTCCGGTAGCGGTACACATCAGATCATGACGGTCCGGTCGCTTGCTGTACACCCCTCAAATCGTCTGCGTGACAGCCGCGAGCTGGGACGGCCGCCAGGTTGGATGGCCCGGCCGACGCCGGGCGGATCGCGCGGTCGCGGGCGGCGGGATCACCCTCGCGACCGCACTCCGGCCCCCGGCCGGACCCGCCCGGCGGCGGTGGGCGAGGATGGAACCGATGGTCTACCGCTATTTCTACGACTGCGAATTCATCGAGGACGGCCTGACCGTCGATCTCGTGTCGATCGGCGTCGTCGACGAGTACGGCCGCGAGTTCTACGCGGTCTCCACCGAGTTCGACGACTCCCGCGCCGTGCCCTGGGTGCGCCGCAACGTCCTCGACAAGCTGCCCTCCCCGGCCGACCGGGCCTGGCGCTCCCGCGCGCGGATCCGCGACGACCTCCACGAGTTCCTGCTGGAGCCGATCCGGGACCGGCCGGGCGAGCAGTTGGAGCTCTGGGCCTGGTACGCCGCGTACGACCACGTGGTGCTCGCCCAGCTCTGGGGCGCGATGCCGGCCCTGCCCCGGGAGATCCCCCGGTTCACCAAGGAGCTGCGCCAGCTCTGGGACGACCGGGGCCGGCCCCGACTGCCGGACGCCGACGCCGACCGGCACGACGCGCTGGTCGACGCCCGGCACAACCTGGCCCGCTGGCGGGCGATGACCGGCTGAGCCGGCCCGCCGGCCCGCCGTGGGCGGCGTCACCCGCTCGGCGACGGGAAGGGACTACCAGGTTTGACCCGTTCCGTCCCGGGCACCGCTTCGGGCAGCCGACGGAAGGGGTACGTCATGGCCGAGGAGCCGACCAGCACCGAGGACGCTCGGCGCCGGGTGACCGAGCTGATCCGCCAGGCCCGGATCTGCATGCTGACGACGATCGGCGTGGACGGCCGGCTGGTGAGCCGGCCGATGGGGCTGCAGGAGGCCGAGTTCGACGGGGACCTGTGGTTCTTCGCGTACGCCGACTCGGCCAAGGTGCGCCAGATCCGGGTCAACCCGGAGGTGAACGTGGCCTTCTCCGACCAGAAGCACAACGCCTGGGTGTCACTGTCCGGTACCGCCCAGGAGGGGTTCGACCGGGCGCGCGCCGAGCGGTTGTGGAGCCCGATCCTGAAGACCTGGTTCCCGGACGGCCTGGACACCCCCGGCCTGACCCTGATCAAGGTGCACACCAGCTCCGCCGAGTACTGGGACTCGCCGAACAGCACGGTGGTCAACCTCTTCGGCTTCGCCAAGGCGGCGGTGACCGGGAAGCCGCCGAAGGCGGGCGAGAACCACGAGGTCAGCTACTGACGGGTAGTCGCACCGGACGGGGGGACGGGCCGGGGCGCGCTGTCGTGACCCACCGGTGGCGACTACAGTTCGCACTGACGGCCCGCCCCGGGCCGGCAACGGCGCCGACGGTCTGATCCGACCCATATCCTGGGGCTTATCCGGGCTTCATCTGATGCTCCAGGAGGATGAGCAGATCATGCGTATCGGCGTGCTCACGGGCGGTGGCGACTGCCCAGGTCTCAACGCGGTCATTCGGGCGGTGGTCCGCAAGGGCGTCGCTACCTACGGACACGAGTTCGTGGGCTTCCGGGACGGTTGGAAGGGCCCGCTGGAGGGCCTGACCAAGCCGCTGGGCATCGCGGACGTCCGGGGCATCCTGCCGCGCGGCGGCACCATCCTCGGCTCGTCCCGCACCAACCCGTTCAAGATCGAGAACGGCGTGCAGCGGATCAAGGAGAACCTCGCCGCGCAGGGCGTGGACGCGCTCATCGCGATCGGCGGTGAGGACACCCTCGGCGTCGCCACCAAGCTCCACGAGCTGGGCGTCAACGTGATCGGCGTGCCGAAGACGATCGACAACGACCTCGGCGCGACCGACTACACCTTCGGCTTCGACACCGCCGTCAACATCGCCATGGAGGCGATCGACCGGCTGCACACCACCGCGGAGAGCCACCACCGCACCCTGGTCGTCGAGGTGATGGGCCGGCACGCCGGCTGGATCGCCCTGCACGCCGGCCTGGCCGGTGGCGCCAACGTGATCCTGCTGCCGGAGCGGCAGTTCGACGTCGAGCAGGTCGCCGGCTACGTCGAGAAGCGCTTCCAGCACCAGTACGCCCCGATCGTGGTGGTCGCCGAGGGCGCCCAGCCGCTGGACGGCCAGATGGTGCTGCACAACCAGGAGCTCGACTCCTTCGGCCACGTCCGCCTCGGCGGCATCGGCCAGTGGCTCGCCGAGCAGCTGGAGGCCAAGACCGGCAAGGAGGCCCGCACCGTGGTGCTCGGCCACATCCAGCGCGGCGGCACCCCGACCGCGTTCGACCGGGTGCTCGCCACCCGGCTCGGCCTTCAGGCCATCGATGCGGCGCACGAGGGTGACTGGGGCAAGATGGTCGCCATGCAGAGCACGGACATCGTCCGCGTCCCGCTGGCCGAGGCCACGGCTGAGCTGAAGACCGTGCCGCTGGAGCGGTACGCCGAGGCCGAGGTCTTCTTCGGCAGCTGATCGACGGCAGGCGGCGCGGCGGCCCACCGGGGTCCGCCGCGCCGTGGCCTCGACCGAGAGGGGTACGGCGTCATGGCATCCGGTGCGCACACGGTGGCGGTGATCGGGGCCGGCAAGATCGGCGAGCTGATGCTCTCCGGGCTGCTCCGCTCCGGCTGGCCGGTGGAGCGGCTGCTCGCCACCGCCCGGCGGCCCGCCCGCGCCGAGGAGCTGACCGCCCGGTACGGCGTCCGGGTGGTCGACAACCTCACCGCCGTCGACGAGGCCGCGGTGCTCGCGATCTCGGTGAAGCCGCAGGACGCGGCGACGCTGCTGGACGAGATCGGCCCCAAGGTGCCGGCCGACAAGCTGGTGATCTCGCTCTGCGCCGGCCTGCCCACCACCTTCTTCAGCCGCCGGTTGCCCGAGGGCACCCCGGTGGTGCGGGTGATGACCAACACCCCGGCCCTGGTCGATGAGGCGATGAGCGCCATCTCGGCCGGCGCGCACGCCACCGGGGCGCACCTGGCGCTGGCCGAGGAGATGTTCAAGCCGCTGGGCGCGACCCTGCGGGTGCCCGAGTCGCAGCAGGACGCGGTGACCGCCCTCTCCGGCTCCGGGCCGGCGTACTTCTACCTGCTGGTCGAGGCGATGATCGACGCCGGCATCCTGCTCGGCCTGCCCCGGCAGGTGGCGCACGAGCTGATCGTGCAGACCGCGATCGGCTCGGCGGTGATGCTGCGCGACTCCGGCGAGCACCCGGTCAAGCTGCGCGAGGCGGTCACCTCGCCCGCCGGCACCACCATCTCGGCGATCCGCGAGCTGGAGAACCACGGTGTCCGCGCGGCCATGCTGGCGGCGCTGGAGGCGGCCCGGGACCGGGCCCGCGAGCTGGCCGCCCAGGCCGACTGACGGCGGGCACCCGACCCGGCGCCTAACCGCTGCGGGGCGACCCCGGCGTGGCCGGTGGCCCATACTGGCCCGGTGTTCACTCTCGCCCAGGCGCGCTATCTGGTGGCGACCCTGCGACCCCGGATCGACGAGCTGATCAGGATCCGCGCCGACCTGGCCGAACTCCGCGCCGACCTGGCCAGCCCGGGCGTTTCCGCGCTCGGTGGCCGGGCCGAGGTCAAGGCCCTCGAGGCCCGGTTGCACGGCGTGCTGGAGGAGCTGAACGGTCACGACATCCAGGTCAAGGGCATCGCCCCGGTGCTGCTGGACTTCCCCGGTGAGCGCGCGGGCCGGCAGGTGCTCTGGTGCTGGCTGGAGGGGGACTCCGACGTGCGCTGGTACCACCGGGTGGAGTGCGGCTTCGCCGGCCGTCGCCCGGTCTGACCGGCCTCAGCCGGCGGCGGAACGGGGGATCGGGTCGGCGGGCGGATCGGCGACCGCGAAGACCACCACGTTGTCCCGGTAGTGGCCGCTGCGGCGGTCGAAGTCACCGCCGCAAGTGATCAGGCGCAGTTCCGGGCCGGGGGTCGGGCCGTACACGGTGGCGGTCGGGAAGGCGTCCTTGCGGGTGCGCAGTGTGCCGGTGACCCGGAACGACACCCGCCGCCCGGCGCGCCAGACCTCGATCCGGTCACCCCGGCGCAGCTCGCCGAGGCGGGCGAAGACGGCCGGGCCGCGACGGGAGTCCAGGTGCCCGGCCAGCACCGCCGGGCCGGGGTCGCCGGGGGCCGGCCCACCGCCGTACCAGCCGGCCCGGTCGAACGCGGCGGGCGGGACGAGTTCGCCGGCGACGTCGAGGCCCAGCACCTCCAGCGGGGAGTCCACCCCGATCCGCGCCACGCGTACCCGGGTGGGGGTGTCCCGGGCGCGGGCCGTGCCGGCGGTCGCCGGGCAGCCCTCCGCGCAGCCCGGCCGCCAACTGGCCGCGGGCGGCGGCCCGGATCCGTCGGCCAGGCCGACGCCGGTGCCGGCGGCGACACCGAGCGCCGCGGCGGCCACGACCAGCACGGCCGCCGGCGTCCGGCGGTCCCGGTGCCGCCGGATGCCGAAGCCGGGCCGGTGGGTCACCAGACCGGTCGCCGGCGGCGTCGTGCCAGCAGCACCGCGCCGAGCGCCACGGCGCCCGCGAGCAGGCCGCCGGCGATCATCGGGTACGTCCCGCGCCGCTCCCCGGCCAGCCCGCCGGCGCCCGCGGGCACGCCCCCGTTCGGGGCGACCGCCCCGGCGCGGGCGTCCTCGCGCAGTTCGGTGGTGAGGCCGCCGCCCTTGGCGTCGAGCACCAGCAGCGAGTAGACCCGGCCGCCGTCGAGGGTGACCTCGCTGTCGGTGGTCGGTCCGCTGCCGCCGCCGAGCCGCAGCCGCCAACGGCCGGGCTCCACCACCCGGTAGTCGGTGGTGGTGGCGAAGCGGACCGCGTCGGCGATCGCCGGTCCGCCGGCGGCGGCGACGTCGACCACCGGCGCCCGCACCGAGGCCTGCACGACCCGCACCTTGGCCTGCCCACCGGCCGGCGCGCTGAGGTCGTCGGTGAGCACCCGCAGCCCCAGGTCGGCGTGGCGTCCCACCCCGGCCACCGTGTACGCGGCGCCAGGGGTGACGGCCACCTCGGTGGTGAGCACCGGAGGCTCGCTGGCCGGGGCGCCGGCCTCGCGCATGGCCACCGCGTAGCGGCCGGCCGGCAGCGGCAGGTACTTCGACACCACGCCGTAGCCGACGGCGGGGAAGACCCGCGGCTCGGCCGCGCCGGGCGGGGCGAGGTAGACGTCGACGGCGGGGGTGTCGGGGGAGAGGTGCGCCAGCCGGACGTACCCGACGTCCTGCGGGGCGGCGGCCCCGGCCGGGAGTGCGGCGGCGGTGCTCGACGCGGCGCCGAGCAGGAGCGCGCCGGCCACGGCGGCGGGTCGGCGCGGCACGGTACGGAGCTGGGGCATGTCGTCTCCGGGGTAGGTCGGGTGCGGTCCCGCCCCATAGGGTCCCGTGAACGGGACTCGATCGCAAGCGGGCATGCGGCTGTTTCCGATCGGCCGATATCGGCTGCCCCGACGGACGACGATCCGGTACGGTCCGAACATGATCAAGGTGCGTCGGGCCGAGCCCGGGGACGCGGCGGAGATCGTCCGGCTACGCGGGGTGATGCTGGCCTCGGTGGACGGCGCGGAACCGGCACCCGGGCCATGGCAGCAGGCGGCCCGGGAGGTGCTGCGCCAGCGGCTGGTCGAGCCGGAGGAGTTGCTGGCCGTCCTCGTGGTCGACGCCCCGGACCGGTCCGGCGTCCTCGCCGCCTGCGCGACCGGCACCATCGACCGTCGCCTCGGCGGCCCCGGCAACCCCAGCGGCCTGACCGGGTACGTCTTCAACGTGGTCACCGACCCCGGCTACCGTCGGCGGGGCTACTCCCGGGCCTGCCTGACGGCGCTGCTCGACTGGTACCGGGAGCGGGGCGTGGGCAAGGTGGACCTGCGCGCCTCGGCGGAGGGCGAACCGCTGTACCGCTCGCTGGGTTTCCTGCCCACCTCGGGGCCGACCCTGCGGCTCAGTCTGCCCGTCGACGCCACCGTCCCGAGCTGAGGAGATCACCGTGTTCGCCCTGCCCCTGACCGACACCGCCGAGCTGCGGCCGCTGTCGCCCTGGCACGCGGAGGAGTTCCTCGCCAACCTCGACCGGGCCCGCGAGCACATCTCCCCCTGGGTGTCACCGTCCTTCGTGGCCACCGACCTGGACGGTGCCAAGCGGGTACTGGATCGCTACGCCGACCGGTGGGCCCGCGACGACGGCGGCATCTGGGGCATCTGGGACGACGGTGTGCTGGTCGGCGGGGTGCTCTTCGTCTCCCTCAACGTGCAGGTCGGGGTCTGCGAGGCGGGCTGCTGGCTGGAGCCGGCGGCCGAGGGGCGCGGCCTGGTCACCCGGGCGGTCAGCCGGATCATCGACTGGGCGGTGCGGGAGCGCGGGATCCACCGGGTGGAGTGGCACACGAACGCCGGCAACGCGCGCAGCATCGCGGTGGCCCGCCGGCTCGGCATGCGCCGCGACGGCACCATGCGGGAGGCGCTGCCGGGGCCGGGTGGGCGGGCTGACCTGGAGATCTGGTCGGTGCTCGCCCCGGAGTGGCACGCCCCGGCCTGACTCTCCATCGTCGACCCGAGGTTCGGCCGGGGAGCGCCCAGACGCGGCCGGGCCGGGCGGCCCGGCCGCGCCACCTGACGCGCGCCGACGTCGTGGCCGGCCGGTCGGCGGTCAGCTGTCGGCGTACCGGCGGGCGGCGGCCAGCGCGGCGCGCAGCTTCTCGGCGTCGACCGGAGCCGGCCGCTCCCAGTCGGCCGGGTCGGCCGAGTAGAGGGCGGCGTACGCGGTGGTGTCCCGCTGGAACCGCCAGCCCTCGGCGAGCGGGCCGGCGTCGACCGCGTCGTAGCCGAGCGAGTCGAGGAACGCGGTGACGGTCCGCCTGGCGCCGGCGTCGTCCCCGGCGATCGGCAGCGCCGTCCGGTCCGCGGCGCCGGCCGGGCGGGCAAGGGCGAGCAGGTGCTTGAAGTAGATGTTGTTGAAGCCCTTGACCACGTACGACTCCGGCAGGTGCCGCTGGAGCAGCTCGCTGGTGGTGGTCGACTCGTCGTCCAGCTCCGGGAAGCCGCCGTCGCGGTCCGGGTAGTAGTTGTTCGTGTCGATGACGATCTTGCCGGCGAGCGGCGCGACCGGCACCTCGCGGTAGGCCCGCAGCGGGATGGTGACCACGACCAGGTCGCCCGCCGTCGCCGCTTCGGCCGCCGTGGCCGCCCGGGCCCGCGGGCCCAGCTCGTCCACCAGTTCCTTGAGCGTCTCGGGGCCGCGTGAGTTGCTGAGCACCACGTCGTGACCGGCGGCGACCGCCAGTCGGGCCACGGTGCCGCCGATGTTGCCGCTGCCGATGAGTCCCACAGTTGTCATGTCCGGCACCAACCAGCCCCGCCCGGGCCGTATTCCCGACCGTCCCGCTTGGTTATTCGGCATGTTTCCCGCCGATGAACCCCTACCCACCCCTGTCGCCCATCGATGATGTTCCCTAAATGAGAATTTAGTGATATCTATCTCCCACCACCACTTCCCACCCCCAGGAGTGCGACGTGCGGAGATCCCGTCTTGCCACCCTCGCCGTGAGCCTCGCGGCAACCCTCGGCGCCACCCTCGGCCTCGCGGCACCCGCCCAGGCATCCCCCACCGACCGGTACGTCGCCCTCGGCGACTCGTACGCCTCCGGCGTCGGCGCCGGCAACTACACCACCGAGAGCGGTTCCTGCCAGCGCAGCACGAGTGCCTACCCGGCGCTGTACGCGACCAACGTCCAGCCCGCCTCCTACCGCTCGGTCGCCTGTTCCGGGGCGACCACCGTGGACGTCAGCAACGGCCAGCTCTCCGCGCTCTCCTCCACCACCACGCTGGTCAGCATCACCGTGGGCGGCAACGACGTCGGCTTCTCCAGCATCATGACCACCTGCGTGCTCTACGGTGAGTCGCAGTGCGTGGCGTCCGTCCAGGCGGCCGAGGACAAGGCACGCGCGCAGTTGGCCAGCCTGCTCTCGACCGTCTACAACGGCATCCGGACCCGGTCCCCCTCGGCCCGGGTGGTGGTGGTCGGCTACCCGGTCTTCTACCAGCTCGGCACCCTCTGCGTCGGACTCAGCGCCACCTCCCGGGCGAAGATCAACGAGGGCATCAACCTGGTGGACGACATCACCCGCAGCGCGGCCACCGCGGCCGGGTTCACCTTCGCCGACGTGCGGTCGATCTTCGTCGGCCACCAGTTGTGCAGCTACGGCGACAAGTGGCTGCACGCGTTGAACTACACCAACATCGGCATCTCGTACCACCCGACGGCGGCCGGCCAGTCCGGCGGCTACTACCCGGTCTTCCGCTCCACGGCGGGCTGACCGGTCCGGGCGATCCCGGGGCGGCCGGTCCGCCTCGGGGTCGCTCGACGGCGCAGGCGGCGCGTTCGACGAGACGCCGGCCGGCCGCGGACGGCGGGCCCGGGGCGGGTGACCGCCCCGGGCTCCTCCGTGTCGTACCCGCCGAGGCGTTCCTCGCCGGGCGGGAACGCTCGCCCGGCGGGCGGGGATCAGGCCGGCAGCACCTTCTCGATCGCGGCGCGCAGCTCGGCGGAGTCCGGGGTGACCGTCGGCGCGAACCGGGCGGCCACCGTGCCGTCCGGCGCGACGAGGAACTTCTCGAAGTTCCACCGCACGTCGCCGGTGTGCCCCTCGCCGTCCGGGGTGGACACCAGCTCGGCGTAGAGCGGGTGCCGGGCTGGGCCGTTCACGTCGACCTTCTCGGTCAGCGGGAAGGTCACCCCGTAGTTCACCTGGCAGAACTCGCCGATCTCGTCGGCCGTGCCCGGCTCCTGCCCGGCGAACTGGTTGCACGGCACCCCGAGCACCACCAGGCCGCGGTCGGCGTAGTCGGTGTACAGCTCCTGGAGGCCGGCGTACTGCGGGGTGAGGCCGCAGCGGGAGGCCACGTTCACCACCAGCAGCGCCTTGCCGCGGTAGGCGGCCAGGTCGGCCGGGCCGCCGGCCAGCGCGTCGATCTCGATGTCGAAGACGGTCATGCCGCGAGGCTACGCGCCCGGGACGACCCGCCGGGGCGCCCTGAAGAAATCGACACATGCACATCTTGACGAAGTGATGACAGCGTGAGTAGCGTCTCCCCATCCTTCTGGAAAGTTTCCTAACTGTTAGGGGAGGCGCCACATGAAGAGATCGCTCCGCCGCGCCCTCTGGGCCGGCGCCGTGCTCGCGGTGACCGTCGCGGCGGTACCGGTGACCTCGGCGTTCGGCGCCGGCAGTGTCACCGCCACCTTCGCCAAGGTCCAGGACTGGGGTACCGGACACGAGACCCGGGTGACCGTCGCCAACGGCACCAGCGCCAGCGTGGACACCTGGCGCATCGAGTTCGACCTGCCCTCGGGCACCACCATCAGCAGCGCCTGGGACGCCGACGTCACCAGCAGCGGCAACCACTACGTGGCGGTCAAGAAGAGCTGGGCCGGCCCACTCGCCCCCGGAGCCAGCTTCAGCTGGGGCTACAACGGCACCGGCCCGTGGAAGGGGCCGCTGAACTGCACCGTCAACGGCGCGCCGTGCGGCGGTGGCACCCCGACCACCTCGCCCACGGTCTCGCCGACCGGGTCCCCGACGACCTCGCCCACCCCGTCGCCCACCGCCTCGCCGACGACGTCCCCGACGGTCTCCCCGACCGCGCCCCCGCCCAGCGGCGACCGCAAGGTGGTCGGCTACTTCGCCGAGTGGGGCGTCTACGGCCGCAACTACCACGTCAAGAACATCGCCACCAGCGGGTCCGCGGCCAAGCTCACCCACATCCTGTACGCCTTCGGCAACACCACCGGCGGCCGCTGCGCCATCGGCGACAGCTACGCCGACTACGACAAGGCGTACACCGCCGCGGAGAGCGTGGACGGGGTCGCCGACACCTGGGACCAGCCGTTGCGCGGCAGCTTCAACCAGCTGCGCAAGCTCAAGAAGATGTACCCGCACCTGAAGGTGATCTGGTCCTTCGGCGGCTGGACCTGGTCGGCCGGCTTCACCCAGGCCGCACAGAACCCGGCCGCCTTCGCCGACAGCTGCTACAGCCTGGTCGAGGACCCGCGCTGGGCGGACGTCTTCGACGGCATCGACGTCGACTGGGAGTACCCGAACGCCTGCGGCCTGCAGTGCGACGCCAGCGGCCCGAACGCCTTCAAGAACGTGGTCAGCGCGCTGCGCGCCAAGTTCGGCTCCGCCGCCCTGGTCACCGCCGCGATCACCGCGGACGGCAGCAGCGGCGGCAAGATCGACGCCACCGACTACGCCGGCGCCGCGCCGTACCTGAGCTGGCTGATGCCGATGACCTACGACTACTTCGGGGCCTTCAACGCGCAGGGCCCCACCGCCCCGCACTCCCCGCTCACCTCGTACACCGGCATCCCGCAGCAGGGCTTCAACTCGGACGCGGCGATCCAGAAGCTCAAGAGCAAGGGTGTCCCGGCCAGCAAGCTGCTGCTCGGGATCGGCTTCTACGGCCGGGGCTGGACCGGGGTCACCCAGGCCGCTCCGGGCGGCAGTGCCACCGGTGCGGCGCCGGGCACCTACGAGGCGGGCATCGAGGACTACAAGGTCCTCAAGAACACCTGCCCGGCCACCAGCACGATCGCCGGCACCGCGTACGCGCTGTGCGGCAGCAACTGGTGGAGCTACGACACCCCGTCCACCATCGGCGGCAAGATGACGTACGCGAAGAACCAGGGCCTCGGTGGCGCCTTCTTCTGGGAGCTCTCCGGTGACACGAGCAACGGCGAGCTGATCGGCGCCATCAAGGGCGGACTCGGCTGAGCCGAGCGCCGACGCACCACCCACCCGGCGGGGAGGGACCACGCACCGGTCCCTCCCCGCCCGCTCGTCCCCCTCGCCCCGGTCAGCGCCTGCCGGCCCGGTCCCGGTGCTCCCTTGGCGAGAGGCCGTACGCGGCCCGGAACGCCCGGCTGAAGTGGGCCCGGTCCCGGAAACCGCAGCGCGCCGCGACCTCGTGCACGCTCAGCCGGGCCAGGGCGGGATCGGCCAGGTCCCGGAAGCAGCGCTCCAGCCGGCGGGTGCGGATCAGCGCGGCGGCGGTGGTGCCGGTGCCCTCGAACAATCGGTGCAGCGAGCGCACCGACAGGTGGTGGGCCGCAGCGACGGCGGCCGGAGTCAGCTCGGGCTCGGCGAGGTGCCGTTGGACGAACGCCTCGATCCTGGTCCGCAGGCCGGTGGCCCGTACCTCGGCGGGCAGTTCCGGGGTCAGCCCCAGCTGTCCGGCCAGAGTGCCGGCGATCAGGTCCAGGGCCACCCGCTCCAGGTGCGGGGCGTCCGCCGGGGTGTACTGCCCGGGGTCCTCGACGACCTGGCGCAGGAAGCGGGCCAGCAGCAGCCCCATCCCGGTGCTGGACGGGATCTCCGCGGCCAGCAGCGCCTCGACCCGGCGCGTGGGCAGCGGCAGCGCGCCATGCGGCACCAGCGCGGTGAGGGTGCGTACCGGGCCGCCGGCCGGGCCGGGGTGGTGCGTCGAGCCGTGCGGGCGGACGGTGTCGACGAAGGCGAACCCGGACGGGTCGAGCGGCCCCTCGCGTCGCTCCTGGGACATCCCGCCGTGCCCGGTGAGCGGCAGGGCGAGCTGGTACAGCTCGGGGTCGGTGCTCCGGATCATTGCCGAGGTTCGGGTCATCCGTAGCGACGGGTACTGCCAGACGCCGAGGCGGACCATGCCCAGCTCGACCACCCGCGCCGAGGCGGTGAAGTCCGCGGCGTGGTCGCTGTCGATCCGGGCCGCGGCGGACTGCCGGGCGACGAGGTCCTGCCAGAAGTCGAACCGTTCCGCCGGTGCCAGCCAGCCGGTGTCTACCGAGGACACGGGAAGGATGGCCGGCACCCCCTGTTCGCCGACGGTCGGTCCGCCGTCCACGGCAGACTAGCCAGCCCGCCGCGATGCCGCTCGGCGGCGGGTGCCGCACGGGACGGACCGCCGGCGCAGCGTGTCGTGCCCCCGCCCCGGCGCGCCTCCCCTCGGCGGGCAGGCGCGCCGGGGCCGGCGCGACCGGTGGGGCGGAGGGTCAGACGGCGAGCCAGAGGGCGGGGACGTTGGACGGCTCCCAGCCGGTGAGCGAGGTGTGCGCCTGGCGGCACTGCCAGGTGCGGCCGGCGTACGACACCAGCGCCCCGACCGGATACGCCGTGTTCGGCTGCCAGGCCGGCGCGGTGCCCGACGGCGGGGGAGTGGACGGCGGCGTCGTGCTGCTCGGGGGCGGGGTGGTGGGCGGGGGAGTGGTCGGCGGCGCCGTGGTGGTCGGCGGGGGCGCGGTGGTGGTCGGGGTGGTGCCGCCGAACGTCACGTCCGAGCAGGTGTAGAAGGCCTCCGGGCTGTCCGAGCGCTGCCAGATCGAGTAGACCAGGTGCCGCCCGGTGCGCTGCGGCAGCCGCGCGGTCATCCGGTACGCCCCGTCGGTCAGCGCCGGGTCGGTGGCGGTGTGGAACAGCTCCAGGTCCGCCCAGCGCAGCGGCTGGCCGGGGTCGTAGCCGGCCCGGGTGACGTACAGCTCGAAGGTGCCGCGGTGCGGCGCGGTGGCCCGGTAGGCGAAGGTCCAACTGCCGCCGGAGGGCAGCGCGGTGGCCGGCCAGTCCGCCCGGGCCAGGTCGAAGCCGCGGTACTTGTCCCGGTTGGCGCTGCACAGGCGCCCGTCCGGGATGAGCTGACGGTGTCGGCCGGCGGCGTCGGCGATGTTGATCTCGTTCCAGTCGTAGAGGGCCTGGGTGCCGCCGGCCGCGACCGCCGCGCGGCAGGCGGCCGAGTCGGGCGACTCCGGTCCCTCCAGGAGGCAGGCGTACGTGCGGCTGACCGGGGACTGCATCGAGCCGTGTGCCCCGGCGGCGCCCATCAGTGCCAGCGAGGCCAGCACGGGGACGCCCCCGATCGCGCCGACGGTCAGGGCGAGGCGTCGTCGTCGCTCCATCGTTCCTCCCAACAGTTAAGAGTGTTAACTGAAAGTTTCCGGTACGACGGCCTGCCATGCAAGTACGTCGATGTGACAGACTCGCCGCTCGACATCTGTCGAGACCGCACCCCCGGGGGAGGACCTCATGGGCCCGACGCAGCGCAGGTGGGCCGGCGGCGTCACCGCCCTCGCGCTCCTGCCGCTCACCCTGCTCGGCTGCGGCATCGGCGGCGACGACGAGGACACCGGCGGCGTCACGGCGACCCCCCGGGCCCCCGCCGAGGAGGCCGCCGCCAAGTCCCGCGAGCGGGTGCAGGCCTACCTCGACGCGATGTCCGCCAAGGACGTCGACGCCGGCCGCAGCCAGCTCTGCGCGCCCATGCACGAGGCCTTCGACGCGGCGGCCACCGGCCCCAACGGCGACTTCGCCGACCACTTCGACGTGCCGAGGGCGGCCATCACCGACGTGCGTACCGGCCCCCGCGGCCAGGAGGTCAGCACCTCCGTCACCGTCTCGGTGGGGTCGAAGGAGATCTCCCGGGCGCTGCTGTTCACGGTCACCCGGGGCGGGGCCGACTGGTGCATCTCCGCCGAGACCCCTGGCGGGCACACCCCCGCCCCGGCCGTCACCCCCTGACCCTCCCACCTTCCGGAACCCGCACCCTCGCCGCCTGGCCACCCCGGCCGTCGCCGTACGCTTTCTCCCATGCGCCATGAGTGGCATCAGCTGAGCTACCCCGCCGTGAGCAGCCCCGGGCTGCAGACCAGCCGACCCACCGTCGACTCCGCCGAGGACGCCGCCCTCGGCCTGGACCGATGGCGGGACCTGCCCCGGGCGCAGACCCCGCCGTGGTCCGACCCGGCCGCGGTCGCCGAGGTCTGCAAGGTGCTCGACACCGTTCCGTCGGTGGTCGCGCCCTACGAGGTGGACCAGCTCCGGCAAAAGCTCGCGCTCGTCTGCGAGGGCAAGGCGTTCCTGCTCCAGGGCGGCGACTGCGCGGAGACGTTCGCCGACAACACCGAGAGCCACCTGCTCGCCAACGCCCGCACCCTGCTCCAGATGGCGATCGTGCTCACCTACGGCGCCTCGCTGCCGGTGGTCAAGGTCGCCCGGGTCGCCGGGCAGTACACCAAGCCCCGCTCGCTGCCGACCGACGCGCGCGGCCTGCCGGCCTACCGCGGCGACATGATCAACGGGCTGGACACCACGCCGGAGGCGCGGGTCGCCGACCCGCAGCGCATGATCCGGGCCTACGCGAACTCGGCCGCCGCGATGAACATGCTCCGCGCGTACCTCGGCGGTGGCCTGGCCGACCTGCACGCGGTGCACGACTGGAACAAGGGCTTCGTCAAGAACTCCCCGGCCGGCGAGCGCTACGAGGCGATCGCCCGGGAGATCGACCGGGCGCTGGCCTTCATCCGGGCCTGCGGGATGACCGAGGAGGAGGCCCTGCGGACGGTCACCCTCTACTGCTCGCACGAGGCGCTGGCCCTGGAGTACGACCGGGCGCTCACCCGGGTCTCCGGCCGGCAGGCGTACGGCCTCTCCGGGCACTTCCTCTGGATCGGCGAGCGCACCCGGCAGATCGACGGCGCGCACATCGACTTCATCTCCCGCATCGCCAACCCGATCGGGGTCAAGCTCGGCCCGACCACCACCCCGGACGAGGCGATCGAGCTCTGCGAGAAGCTCAACCCCGAGAACATCCCCGGCCGGCTCACCCTGATCAGTCGGATGGGCAACCACAAGGTGCGCGACGCCCTGCCCCCGATCGTCGCCAAGGTCACCGCGGCCGGCGCCAAGGTGGTCTGGCAGTGCGACCCGATGCACGGCAACACCCACGAGTCCTCCAACGGCTACAAGACCCGGCACTTCGACCGGATCGTCGACGAGGTGCTCGGCTACTTCGAGGTGCACCGCGGCCTGGACACCCACCCGGGCGGCCTGCACGTCGAGCTGACCGGCGAGGACGTCACCGAGTGCCTCGGTGGCGCCCAGGGCATCGAGGACCTCGACCTGCCCGATCGGTACGAAACCGCCTGCGACCCGCGACTGAACACCCAGCAGTCGCTGGAGCTGGCCTTCCTGGTGGCGGAGATGCTCCGTGGCTGACGCGAGGAGTGAGCTTGCGAGCCCCGCAGTCGGCGGCCGAAAGGATGACCGTGGCTGACTTCATCGACCTGCGATCGGACACCGTGACCCGGCCCACCGCCGGGATGCGCGAGGCGATGGCCACCGCCGAGGTCGGCGACGACGTCTACGGCGAGGACCCCACCGTCGCCGCGCTGGAGGCCGAGGTCGCCGCCCTCTTCGGGCACGAGGCGGCGCTCTTCGCCCCGACCGGCTCGATGGCCAACCAGATCGCCCTCCAGCTCGTCGTGCCGCCCGGTGACGAACTGCTCTGCGACGCCGACGCGCACGTCGTCACCTACGAGATCGGCGCGGCGGCCGCGTACGGCGGCATCTCCTCACGGACCTGGCCGGCGGTGGGCGCGGAGGTCGACCCGGACGTGGTCGCCGGCATGGTCCGGCCCGACGGCTACTTCGCCGTGCCGACCCGGGCGATCGCGGTCGAGCAGACCCACAACCGCGGCGGTGGTGGGGTGATCCCGCTGGCGACCCTGCGGGACCTGCGCCGGATCGCCGACGACAACGGCCTCGCCCTGCACTGCGACGGCGCCCGGATCTGGCACGCGCACGTCGCCGACGGGGTGCCGCTGATCGAGTACGGGCGGCTCTTCGACACCCTGTCGGTCTGCCTCTCCAAGGGCCTCGGCGCCCCGGTCGGCTCGCTGGTGGTCGGCAGCGCCGAGAAGGTGGCGCGGGCCCGCTTCGTCCGCAAGCGGATGGGCGGCGGCATGCGCCAGGTCGGTGTCCTCGCCGCCGCCGGCCGGTACGCCCTCGCCCACCACGTCGGGCGGCTCGCCGAGGACCACGCCAAGGCGGCCCGGCTGGCCGAGGCGGTCGCCCCGTTCGGGGTGCTCGCGACCGGGGTGCGGACGAACATCGTCCCGCTCGACCTGACCAAGCACCCGCTCGACGCGAAGGCGTTGGCCGCGGCGGCCCGTGCCGAGGGCATGCTGATCTCGGTGCTCGGCCCGCGTACCGCCCGCCTGGTCACCCACCTGGACGTGACCGACGACGCCATCAACCGCGCCGCCGAAACCCTCACCCACCTCCTCCGCACCTGACCCCCCTCGGCGAGTTGATCAAGAAGTTTGCGTCCTCCGCAGCCGGAATCCGGACGCAAACTTCTTGATCAACGAGGGCTGGGCGGTCCGAGGCGGGGCCGGGGGTGGGTCAGGGGTGGAGGCGGTTGAGGGTGGCGATGTCGGTGGCGTGACCCTCGTGCTTCTCCGTCGGGGTCTCCACCACGATCGGGACCCCGGCGGTGGCCGGATGGGCCATCAGCTCGGCGAACGCCGGCTCGCCGATGCTGCCCTTGCCGATGTTCTCGTGCCGGTCCCGGGTGGAGCCGCACAGGTCCTTCGAGTCGTTCGCGTGCACCAGCCGCAGCCGGTCCGCCCCGACCGTGGCGACGAGCGTGTCCAGGGTCGCCGTCATGCCGCCCTCGGCGGCCAGGTCGTGCCCGGCCGCCCAGGCGTGGCAGGTGTCGAAGCAGACCCCCAGCGCCGGGTGCCGGTCGACCGCGTCGAGGTACGGGCCCAGGTGCTCGACCCGGGAGGCCAGCGACCGGCCCCCGCCCGCGCTCGGCTCGACCAGCAGCATCGGGCCGCCCGCCGCCAGCGTCTCGTCCAGCAGCGGCAGCAACGCCTCGCGTACCTGCCGCATGGCGGCCTCGGCGTGCCCGGCGTCGACCGCGCTGCCGGCGTGGAAGACCACCCCGCGGGCCCCGATCGCCCGACCCCGGCGCAGCCCGTGCGCGAGGGTCTCCGCGGATCGCTCGACCGTCGCCGCGGTGGGTGAACCGAGGTTGACCAGCAGCGACGCGTGGATGAAGATCGGCACCTGCCGCTCGGCGCAGCCGTCGCGGAAGAGGCCGTCCTGCGTCGGGTCGCCGGCCGGCAGCGCCCAGCCCCGCGAGTTGGAGACGTAGACCTGCACCACCCGGGAGCCGGCTGCGTCCAGGTACGGCAGGGCCGCCTTCGCCAGACCGCCCGAGGTGGGGGTGTGCGAGCCGACCGGCCGGCGCGTCGCCACCGTGCTCACAGGCACCCGATCGTGACCGGGGTGCCCGGCGGCACCGACGAGTTCTCGCCCGGGTTCTGGAACCGGACGATGCCGTTCGGGTTGAACTGCACGGTCACCGGGAAGCCCATGCCCTGCAACTGCTGCTGGGCCTGCGGGCAGGGCTGGTCGATCACCCGGGGGACGACCACCTGGGCCGGGCCCTTGCTGACGTCGAGCTTGACCTGGGTGCCCTTCACGACCCCGGCGCCGTCGGCCGGGCTCTGCCCGAGGACCTCGTCCTTCGGCTTGTCCGAGTCCTTGTACGTCTCCACCGGCACCAGCCCGAGCTGCGCCAGCGTCGCCCGCGCCTCGTTGATGTTCCGGCCGACCAGGTTCGGCACCGTGATCGGCGCCCGGCCCCGGCTCAGCACGACGGTGACCCGGGTGCCCGGCCGGACCTGGGCCCCCGCCTTCGGGTTGGTCTCGACCACCACCCCGGCCGGGAGGTTGTCGTCGTAGCGGGCGGCGCCCTTGGCCACCACCAGCTTCGCGCTGGTCAGATCCGCCTCGGCCAGGTCGAACTCCTTGCCGACCACGTCCGGCAGCGGGAACCGCTCGGGCCCCAGCGACAGGGTGAGCGTGATGGTGCCGCCCTTGAGGATCCGGCCCGCCGAGGCCGGGCTCTGCGCGACGACCGCGTCGCGGGGCACCTTCTCGTCGTAGCGGGGCTCGGCGTAGGCGAGGGCGAAGCCACCCCGGTCCGCCTGCGCCTGGGCCTGCGCCTTGGTCATGCTCACCAGCTGCGGGGCGACCGTGTAGCGGCCCACCCCGACCCACCAGCCGCCCACAGCGGCGAGCAGGCCGAGCACCACCACGACGGCGGCCACCGAGAGTCGACCCCGGGGAGTGCCCATCACCCGGTCGCGCAGCTCGGCCAGTCGGGCCTTCGGGTCGCCGGCCGCGGCGGCCCGGCGCCGGTGCGGCCGCTGCGGTTGCCCCTCGGGCAGCCGCGCCCACGCCGGGCGCTCGGCCGGCCGTACGGCGGCGACGACCATGGTCGGCTGGGACACCGCCGACTCCTGGTCCGTCACCCGGCCCAGCGTGGCGGTGTGCGTGTTCGGGTTGCCCAGGTCGTCCCGGGCCACCTGCACCTCGGCCAGCAGGGCACCGGCGTCGGTGGGCCGGGCACCGGGATCGCGCCGGGTGGCCCGCCGGACCAGCTCGTCGAGGACCCGGGGCAGGCCGGGCATCAGGGTCGACGGGGCCGGTACGTCCCGGTCGACGTGCTGCCAGGCCACGTCCACCGGCCGGTCCCCGTCGTACGGGACCCGGCCGGTGAGCATCTCGAACAGCACGATGCCGGCCGAGTAGACGTCGGTGCGCGGGTCCGCGTGCCCGTCGGTGACCAGCTCCGGCGCCACGTACGCCACGGTGGCCATCAGCTGGTTGCCGTCGGCGTCCTCGGCGCTGGCCTCGACCGCGCGGGCCAGCCCGAAGTCGGCGACCTTGACCACGCTGTCGACCAGGTTGGCGGCGCCGCCGGTGGGCGCCTCGGCGACCAGCACGTTCTCCGGCTTGACGTCCCGGTGGACCAGCCCGGCCCGGTGGGCGGCGCCGATCGCGGCGAGCATCTGCTCCATGATCGCGAGCGCCTCGTCCGGGTTGAGCCGGCGCCGCTCGGCCAGCACGTCGCGCAGGGTGCGCCCCCGGACGTACTCCATCACCAGGTACGGCAGCCCGCCGTGGGTGCCCTGGTCGTAGACCGCCACCACGTTCGGATGGGTCAGCCGGGCGATGGTCTTGGCCTCGTCGGTGAACCGGTCCACGAACCCGGCCAGCCGGGACCGGGCCTCGGGCGCCTGGGACGGATGAATGATCTTGACCGCCACGGTGCGCTCCAGGCGCTCGTCGGTGGCGGTGTACACGGTCGCCATGCCGCCACGGGCGACGCGCCCGCGAATGCGGTAGCGCCCGTCGAGGAGCGAGCCCAGCAACGTGTCGGCGACCTGTGTGTCCATCGGCAGGCAGTCTATGTGTCCGGAGGGTGAAGGTTGAACAGGATGCTACAGCCGGGGCCCGATCCCGGCGGTCCCGCCGCGCTCGCGCAGGCCACCCGGGGTGCCGCTGCACCCGTCCGGGGGCGACGTGGCAGGGTGGGCGGGTGACCGATTCCGTACCCGCCGACCAGGCCCCCGGCGCCGACCTCGCCGGCCCGACCGACCCGGCCGACTGGCTGACCCTGCCCGACGTGGCCGAACGGCTCGATTTGTCGATCAGCAAGGTCCACCAGATGATCCGGGACCGCGAGCTGATCGCCGTCCGCCGCGACGGCGTCCGCCGGATCCCCGCCGACCTGGTGGCCAACAAGACGGTGCTCAAGCACCTGCCCGGCGTGCTGAACCTGCTCGCCGACGCCGGCTACGACGACGAGGCCGCGCTGCGCTGGCTCTACGAGCGCGACGACACCCTCTCCGGCGGCACCGGGGCGGCCACCCTCGGCGGCGACCACGCCCGCGAGGTCAAGCGCCGCGCCCAGGCCCTCGGCTTCTGACCCGCTCCTCCTCCGCCGATCACGGGGTTGGCGGCGGTTTCCGGGCCCGGACCGCCGTCAACGCCGTGATCGACCGAGACGTCGCGGTCCGGCTGGTCAGTCGGCGCGGCGGGTCGCGGCGATGGCCAGGTCGACCAGGGCCTGGCGGGCCTCGGTGTCGAGGTCGACGGTGGTCAGCGCGGCCAGCGCGGCATCCGTGAGGGTGACGATGCGCTGCTCCGTACGGGCCAGCGCCCCGCTGCCGCTGATCAGCTCCCGCAGCCGGGCCACCCCGGCCTCGTCCAGCTCGGGGTCGCCCAGCCGGCCGAGCAGCAGCTCCCGGCCGGCGTCGTCGGTCGCCTCGACGGCCGCCGCCACCAGATAGGTGCGCTTGCCCTCGCGCAGGTCGTCGCCGGCCGGCTTGCCCGTCTGCGCCGGGTCGCCGAAGACCCCCAGCACGTCGTCGCGGAGCTGGAACGCCTCGCCCAGCGGCAGCCCGTACGCCGAGTACGCCGTCCGGACGTCCGCGGACGCGTCGGCCAGCGCCGCGCCGAGCAGCAGCGGCCGCTCGACGGTGTACTTCGCCGACTTGTACCGGGCCACCTTGCTGGCCCGCTCCACCGAGGTGTCGCCGGTGACCTGGGTGAGCACGTCGAGGTACTGACCGACGGTGACCTCGGTGCGCATCTCGTCGAAGACCGGCCGGGCGCGGGCCACCGTACGCGGCTCCAGCCCGGACGAGTGCAGCAGCTCGTCCGACCAGACCAGGCAGAGGTCGCCCAGGAGCAGGGCGGCGGCGTCGCCGAACCCGTCCGGGTCCCCACCCCAGCCGGCGGCCCGGTGCCGGGCGGCGAACCGCCGGTGCACCGCCGGCTCACCACGCCGGGTGTCCGACCGGTCCATCAGGTCGTCGTGGATCAGGGCGCTGGCCTGGACGAACTCCAGGGCGGCCAGGGCGGTGACCACCTGGTCCGCGTCCACCCCGCCGGCGCCCCGGAACCCCCAGTACGCGAAGGCCGGGCGCAGCCGCTTGCCGCCGCCGAGCACGAACGCCTCGATCGCCTCGGCGACCGGCACCAGCGCGTCGTCGACGCCGGTCATCCAGGTGCGCTGGTTGGCCAGGAACTCGGTCAGCGCCTTGTCCACCCGCTGACGCAGGCCGGCGCGGTCGACGGGGGAGACGGGAGCAGCGTGGGTCACGCCACGACGCTAGCCGGTCCCGGGGGGCCATGCGGCACCACCGGGTCGGCGCGTCGTGGGAGCCGGTGCCCGGGCGAGGAACGGGCGGGCCTCGCCGAGCAGCGCGGTGTAGCGCCGTACCGCCGGCTCGGCGTGGTGCACGGCCAGCCGGCGCCCCAGCTCGGCCAGCGGGGTGGCCGCCCGCGCCGATCCCGTGCGGACCGCGTCGAGCACCGCCTCCCCGGCCACCGCGCAGGCCTGCTCCACCTCGCCGAGCTGGAGCAGGCCGCGGGCCAGCCAGCCGCCGTAGACCGCCGCGCTGCGGGGGCGGCCGGGACGCCGCGCCGGGCGCAGCAACGGCACGCCCGGGCCGGGACGGCCGAGCGCGACCAGGGTGCGGCCGGTCATCGCGGCCAGCTCGGCGTCGTCGAGCCAGTAGAGCCAGGGCGGCTCCGCGCCCGGGGTGAGGGCCGTCCGCCCGGCCGCGTCGAGGGCCTGCCGGGCGGCCGGTGCCCGGCCGCCCAGCGCCGCGGCGAGCGCGACCCGGTGCAGCAGCAGCGCCCGCAACCCCGGGCTGGCCGACCGGCGGGCGCCCGCGTAGCCGGCGCGGGCCAGCAGCAGCGCGCCCTCCGCATCGCCGGCGCCGGCCAGCAGGTGGCTCGCCGACCCGAGCACGTGCCCGGCGAACGCCGGATCGCCGGCTGCGGCGGCGGCCCGCAGCGCCAGCCGGTAGGCGTCCAGCCCGGCGGCGAGGTCACCGGCGTCCGTGCTGAGCCAGCCGGCGAGCTGGGCCGTCTCGGCGAGCACCGGTAGCTGCCGGCGGCGGCCCGCCGGGCCCGCGCCGGAGAGCGCCCGGACCGCCCGCCGCAGCCGCCCCGCCCCGAGCGGGGCCAGGTCGGCCCCGCCGGCGAGGTCGTCGAGGCGGCGCATCCGGGCCAGCGCGTCGGCGTCGGGCAGGTCGGCCGGGCCGTCGGCCGCCCGGCCCGGCGCCGCCGGCCCGGCCAGGCCGCCCGCCGGCGGCGCGACGACCAGCGGGGCCGACGGGTCCGCCGACCAGCGTTGTGCCAGCGCCAGCAGGGCGGACCGGGACCGAGACCCGGCCGGCCCCGGCACGTCGTGCCGGCGGCTGCGCGCTGCGGCGTCGGTCAGCAGCCCGGCCGGCGCGTCGAGGACGAGGGCGAGCCGGTGCAGCCAGCGGTCGCCCGGCAGCCGCGCCTGGCGCTCCCAGCGGGAGACCTCGTGCCTGGTCAGGGTCGGCACGCCGGCGGCGGCGCAGAGCTCGGCGGCGAGCCGCTGCTGGCTCCAGCCACGGGCCAGCCGCAGCTGGGCGATCAGCGGCCCGAGCAGGCGGGGGTCGGGCGGGGTCATGGGTCCTCCGGTCGGGCGTCGGCGCGGCGCCGCCCGCCAGGACAGGACGGGACGACGCGCCGCGGTGCGTGCTGACCCCCGCGCGTGCCCCCGGGCACCGGCCCGGCCGGCGCCACCCGCGCTGCGACATTCCTACCCCGGGGGTACGACGACACGCCGGACCCGAGGTGCGTCACCCCCGCCGCCCCGGTGACGACCCTCGATCGCCGGATGGGAAGTCGGTGGTGCGTCGGGCGGCGCCCGCTAGAGTCGTGGCGTGGCGCTCGGTCTTCCCTCGGTCCTCCCCAATCCGCAGCCGGCGATCGGGGAGCTCATCCGTGACCGCCAGCCGACCTTCTCGTTCGAGTTCTTCCCGCCCAAGACCCGCGAGGGCGAGCGGCTGCTCTGGCAGGCGATCCGGGAGCTGGAGCCGCTCCAGCCCTCGTTCGTCTCGATCACCTACGGCGCCGGCGGCTCGACCCGGGACACCACCGTCGCGGTGACCGAGCGGATCGCCACCGAGACGACCCTGCTGCCGATGGCGCACCTGACCGCGGTCAACCACTCCGTCGCCGAGCTGCGCAACGTGATCGGCCGGCTGGCCGGCGTCGGGGTGCGCAACGTGCTGGCGGTCCGGGGCGACCCGCCGGGCGACCCGGGCGGCGAGTGGATCCGGCACCCGCAGGGCGTCGGCTACGCCGAGGACCTGGTCCGCCTGGTCCGGGACGCCGGTGACTTCAGCGTCGGGGTGGCCGCCTTCCCGTACAAGCACCCCCGCTCACCGGACATCGAGAGCGACACCGCCCACTTCGTCCGCAAGTGCCGGGCGGGCGCCGAGTTCGCGATCACCCAGATGTTCTTCGACGCCGAGGAATACCTGCGGTTGCGCGACCGGGTGGTGGCGGCCGGCTGTGACACCCCGATCCTGGCCGGCGTCATGCCGGTCACCCAGATCGGCACCATCGAGCGGTCCGTGCAGCTCTCCGGCGCGCCGTTCCCGCCGGCGCTGGCCGAGCGCTTCGCGCGGGTCGCCGACGATCCGGAGGCGGTCCGCCGGCTCGGCATCGAGCAGGCCAGCGAGATGTGCGCGACGCTGCTGGACGAGGGGGTGCCGGGGATCCACTTCATCACCCTCAACCGGTCCACCGCGACCCGCGAGGTCTGGCGCAACCTGCGGGCCGACGCACGCGTGTGAACGTCCCGACACCTGAACCACGCCGCGACGGTTGATCCATGGTGGGCACACAGCTGAAGTGGGACGACTACGCGACCGCGTGGGCGCGGCTGCACGGCGGCTTCGACCCGCGGGCCGCCGCGCCGGTGGTACGCGCGTGGCTGCGCTTCGCCTACCACGTCGGGTACGTCCTCGGCCGGCTCCGGGTCACCCCGACCGCGGTCACCGCGGCCGGGGTGCTGCTCTGCTTCTGCGTACCGCTGTTCGTC
The DNA here is from genome assembly GCF_059089345.1 of Micromonospora sp. BS32. Taxonomy (NCBI): domain Bacteria; kingdom Bacillati; phylum Actinomycetota; class Actinomycetes; order Micromonosporales; family Micromonosporaceae; genus Micromonospora; species Micromonospora sp. BS32. The sequence goes on along the minus strand of NZ_JBSSHR010000009.1, from coordinate 114,978 downwards.
ACCCGCTCGGTGACCGGGCCGATCATCGGGGCGCTCTTCGTGCTGCTCGCCTCGGTGGCCGACAGCGTGGACGGCGCGGTGGCGGTGGTCACCAACCGGACCACCCGGCTCGGCTACGTCTACGACTCGCTCGCCGACCGGCTCGGTGAGATCGCCTGGCTGGTCGCCTTCTGGCTGGTCGGCGCGCCGGGGGCGCTGGTGGTCGCCGGGGGCGCGCTCTCCTGGCTGCACGAGTACGTCCGGGCCCGCGCGGTGGCCGCCGGGATGCGGGAGATCGGGGCGGTCACCGTCGGGGAGCGGCCCACCCGGGTCTGCGTGGCCCTGGTCGGGCTGCTGCTGGCCGGGCTGACCGGCCTGATCGACCCGGACCTGGCCGCCGGCACCGTCACCATGGCCACCGCCGTCTGGGTGCTGCTGGCCGGCTTCGGCCTCGGGCAGCTGCTGTCGACCGTGCGCCGCGCCCTGCTCGGCGCCGGCTGACCAACCGGGCTGTTCGGCCCCGGGCCGGGCCACCGCCACGGGCCGCGCCACCGCCACGGGCCGCGCCACCGCCACCGCCCCGGGCCACCACCCCTGGCCACCGCCACCGGCCGGTCAGCCGCTACCAGGCGGGGCCGATCTCGTCGGCGACGATCTGCGCGGACATGGTGACCATCGGCAGGCCGCCGCCGGGATGGCTGGAGCCGCCGACCAGCCACAGCCCGTGCGCCGGGCCCCGGTTGGCCGGGCGCAGCAGGCCACCCGCGGTGCCGTAGATCGTCCCGCCCGGGGCGCCGGTCGTGGCGGCCAGGTCGGCGGGGGTGCGCACCTCCCGGAAGGCCAGCCGGTCCCGGACGTCCATCCCGCGCTCGGCGAGCACGTCGAGGATCCGGTCGGCGTACGCGTCGGCCAGCCCCGGCCGGCGCCAGTCCACCGCGCCGGTCGCGGTGCCGTGGCGGGCGGCGTTGACCAGCACGAACCACGCCTCGTGCCCGTCCGGGCGGACCATCGGGTCGTCGGCGACGGTGACGAAGACCGTCGGGTCGGCGGCCGGCCGGGCCCGCACCCCGCGCCCCGGGTCGCCGAAGACCGCGTCGAACTCGGCGTCGTAGTCGCGGGGGAAGTAGACGTTGTGGTGGGCCAGCCCGGTGTCGCCGCGTACCCCGAGCAGCAGCACGAAGCCGGCCAGGCTGCGGTCGGCCAGCCCGGCCAGCCGGCGGGGGCTGGGCAACAGATCGCGGTAGACGGTGAGCGCGTCGACGTTGGCCACCGCCACGTCGGCCGGGACGGGCGCGGCGACGCCGGCGAGGCGTACCCCGTGCACCCGGCCGCCGGCGGCATCGATCCGGGTGACCGTCTCCCCGGTGCGCAACTCCACGCCCAGGTCGAGGCAGCGGGAGAGCAGCGCGTCGGCCAGCGTGCCCAGCCCGCCGCGCAGGTACCAGCCGCCGAAGGCCAGCTCCGCGTAGGGAACGGCGACCAGCGCGGCCGGGGCCCGGCGCGGGTCGGCGCCGGTGTAGGTGGCGTACCGGTCGAGCAGCATCCGCAGCCGTGGGTCGGACAGGTGGCTCCGGCCCAGCCCGCGCAGGGTCCGCCCGGGGCCGATGGCGGCCAGGTCGCCCAGCCGCCAGGCCAGCGCGGCCAGGTCGCGGGGGGAGTCGACGGCGCGGCGCAGGATGTCGCGGTGCGAGGCCGCCCAGACCCGGGCGGCCCGGCGCCACAGCCGCTGCCAGTCGGCGGCGGACCGGTCGCCGAGGGCGGCGCCGATCCGGGCGGTGAACTCGTCGTGGTCGGCGCAGGAGTCCAGGGTCGGCCCGCCGTCCGCGAAGACGTGCCGCACGATCGGATCGAGCGGGACCAGATCGAGGTACTCGTCGAGCTTGGCCCCGGTCGACTCGAACAGGTCGTGGAAGACCTCGGGCAGGGTGAGCAGGCTCGGCCCGGTGTCGAAGTGGAACGTCCCGTCCGGGGTGTCGTGGGTGTACCGGCCGAGCTTGCCGCCCACGGTGTCCGCCCGCTCGAAGACGGTGACCTGATGTCCGGTGACGGCCAGCCGGGCGGCGGTGGCCAGCCCGCCCACGCCGGCGCCGATGACCACGATGCGCGCCATGCCGCGCTCCTCCTAGCTGACCGGGCGGCCACGCCAGGACAGACGGTGCCGCTTTCGCAGATGGTACGACCGCAGGGTCAGCCAACCGAGGACCACGACCGACACGGGGTGTACCAGCGCGTCGGGCCAGGCCCGGCCGCCGGTGGCCCGGGCGCTGAGCACCCGCCCGGCGACCCCTGCGGCGTAGGCGGCCAGGGCGAGCCCGGCCACCACCGGCGCGCCGGCGGCCAGCGCCCCGAGGGCGATCAGCGGGGGCGCGGTGTAGAGCAGGAGCAGCAGGGTGACCACGGTCGCGGCGGCGCTCGGGTGGCCGAACGACGCCCAGAGCGACTTGGTGTAGCCGTCGCGCAGTTGCGGCCAGTTCTCGTACATCCGGCAGGCGGCCAGCCGGGAGCCGTCGGCCAGGGCGACCCGGCCGCCGGACCGCTTGACCGCCCGGGCCAGCTCGATGTCCTCCAGCACCTTGTCCGCCACCGCGGCGTGCCCGCCGGCCCGGTCGTACCCGGCCCGGTCCACCACCAGGAACTGCCCGCCGGCCGCGGCCAGCGACGGTCGCGCCGAGCGCTCCATCGCGCGCAGCGGCAGGAAGGTCAGCCACAGCCACTGGAGCAGCGGCTGGACCAGCCGGTCACCCACGGTCCGCACCAGGATCCGGGGGTACGGCGACAGCAGCGTCGCCCCGGCCGCGCGCAGTTCGGCCACCGCCGCCGCGACGGCGTACGGGGTGAGCACCACATCGGCGTCGACGAAGGCGAGGACGGTGGCGGCCGGGTCGGCGCGGACGGCGAGCTGGTGGCAGGCGTGTGGTTTGCCCAGCCAGCCGGGCGGCGGGGCGACCCCGATGAGCAGGGTGACCCGGGGGTCGTCGCCGACCACCGCGCGGACCACGTCGGCGGTGCCGTCGGTGGAGCCGTCGTCGAGCACCACGATCCGCAGCCATGGCACGCCCCGCTGGGCGAGCAGCGACCGCAGGCAGGGGGTCACCCGGTCGGCCTCGTCGCGCAGCGGCAGCAGCACCGCGACCGCCGCGCCGGCCTCGGCCGGGCCGCCGGTCGGGCGGCGCAGCCAGCGGCCGGCGTTGACCCAGGTGTGCGCGGTCAGCGCGGCGACCGCGGCGACCAGGACGAGGACGGCGGTCATGCGGTGGCGTCGACGCCGCTGCGGCGGGCCCGGCGCGGCTGCGGCCGGTCGACGTCGTCCCGGCGGGCGCGCAGCAGCGCCACCGTCAGCGGCACCGCGGCGACCGCCATGCCGACCGCGCCCCAGGCCGCCGACGCGGGCAGGTCGAGGAAGACCGCGTGCGCCAGCACGCTGGAGAAGTACGTCCACAGGTAGAGCGCGAACATCGGCGCGTCCCGCCCGTCGGTGTGCCCCGCGGTCGGCCCGGCGAGGGGGCGCAGCGCGCCCATCAGCAGCACCGCGAAGAGCAGCCAGCCCAGGTAGTTGCTGACCGGGACGCCGGGCAGCCCGGGCAGCGCCGGGGTGGCGTCCCGCCAGATCCAGTACCCCTCGGCCACCATCTGCGGGTCGAGGAAGAGGTCCCAGGCGGCCAACCCGACGGCGGCCAGTGCGATCCGGCCGAGCGCGGACGAGGTGAGCCGGACGGCGGTGAGCCAGGCGGGCCAGGCCATCCAGGTCCACGCCAGTGGGATGATCAGCGGTACCCCGGCCAGCTTCGGGCCCAGCTCGCCGGAGTAGTCGTAGCTGCCGAAGGGGAAGCCGGTGGCCACCCCGAGCGCCTCGATGGCGAAGCCGCCGCCGGTGGCGACCGCGACCAGCGCCGCCGCCGTGCGCGGGCCCCGGCTGAGCAGGGCGTGGCTCACCGCGAGCAAATAGCCCAGCACGACCGTGGCGACGGTCAGCCGGGCCCGGGTCCCGCCGGTGGTGAGCGGGTAGCAGATCTGGGCGAGGACGAGGACGGTCAGCAGCGCCCATCCGACGACGCGCTGCCGGCTCACGACTCGGCCGCGCCCGGTGCGGCGGGGTCGGGGGCGGCCAGCGGCAGGTCCCGGCCGAGCACGCCGAACGGGCGTTCGTCGCCGGGGAAGTGGAAGTGGCGCAGCACGTCGACGAAGCCGAACCGGCGGTACAGCCGCCAGGCCCGGGAGGTCCGCTCGTCGGCCTCGGGGGTGGAGAGCAGGGTGGTCGTGCCCTCGGCGAGGCTGAGCAGGGCGTGCAGTTGGCGGGTGCCCAGGCCGTGTCCCTGCGCGGCCGGCCGGACGTGCAGCTCGACCACCTCGAAGCAGTTGGTCAGCCAGCGCTGCCGGGCGTCGGGGTCGAGCGCCCGGTACACCTGGTCGTGCCACCACTGCCCGGCGGCGCCCAGGTAGCCGTACCCGAAGCCGGCGAGGTGACCCTCGGTGGTGAGGCTGGCGACCGCGCGGAAGCCGGGCCGGCGCACGTGGGTGGCGATGTAGCCGCGCCGGGCCAGCAGCAGGTCGGTGCGGTAGCCCATCGCCTGCCCGTAGACGGCGACCACGTCGTCCAGCCGCCGGACGAGATCGTCCGGCGTCCAGCGCACCAACCTCATGCGTGTCCCTTCACCGTTGCCGGATCGCCGTCGGCGACCCACCCGAGCACCGTCCGGTCGCCGACCACGCCGCGCACCTCGAACCGCGCGAAGAGTTCCTCCGCGTACCACCCCTCGGTGGGGGTGCGCGTGATCGCGGCGCGGTGCTCCGGGTGACGGTACGCGAACGCCACCAGGTCCGCGGGATCACGCCACACGCTGACCGTGCCCTGCCAGCCCAGCGGCGCCTCGCCGACGCCGAACCGGGCGAGCAGCCCGGGGGCGGTGTGCAGCGCGGCGGCGACCGGCGGGATCGCCTTCCAGAAGGTGGCCGCCCGGCGGGGGCGCAGCCGGGCCCGGGTCAGCGCCAGCACCGGCCCGGCGACCCGGCCGCCGGGCGGTTCGCCGAAGGGGCGTCGCCCCGACCACTCGCCCCGGCTGCTGACCGGGCGCAGGTCGACCCGGACCCCGGACCGGGCGATCCGGGCCCAGGCCCGGCCGACCGGGGAGGCGTCGAAGCCGTCGGCCGCGGCGGGGTAGTCCCAGACGGTCAGCGCCGCCCACCGGGTCAGGTCGGCGTCGCCGGGCCCGAAACCGGTGCCGGTCCCGGTGCCGAGCAGCTTGCCGAACCGTACGCCGGGGGTGGCGCGCAGCCGGCGCGGGTCGAGCGCCATCCGGGTCAGCGCCCGGGGCAGCGCGGCCCGGGAGACCCGCCACACGTGCAGGGTGACCAGCTCGGGGACGGTGTCGCCGGCCGCGTCTCGCTCGCTCACGCCACCTCGGCCGGGGTGCCGGCGGTGATCCGGAGCAGGTCCGCGTACGTGCTGGGGAAGACCGCCTGCGGCACCCCGCCGGCCGCCCACACCTCGGCGTACCCCTGCAGGGCGGTGTCGACCAGGGTGCGCAGCGGGCGCGGGTGGCCCAGCGGGGCGACTCCGCCGATCACCTGGCCGGTGTGTTCCCGGACGAATTCGGGGGTGGCCCGGCGCAGTCGGGTGACCCCGAGGCGGGCGGCCAGTTCGGCGGTGTCCACCCGATGCGCGCCGGAGGTCAGCACCAGCAGCGGTGCGCCGTCGGCCTCGAAGACCAGCGAGTTGGCGATCGCCCCGACCTCGACGCCGAGCGCGGCGGCGGCCGCGGCGGCGGTGTGCACCGCCTCCGGCAGCAGGCGGACCCGGCTCGGGCCGCCGGAGCCGTCCCGGGTGTCCGCCGCGTCGAGCGCGTCCTGCACCGCCTGCACGTTCGGGTGTGGCTGCATCCGCCCATTGTCCCCGGTGCGGCCGGGCCGGTCGCACCCGGCCACGCCGGGTCCGCCGCGCCGCCGACCGAGTCGCGCCGCGCCGCCGACCGAGTAGCGCCGCGGTCCCGCTGGCCAGCCGGGGGCGCGGCGGACCACGGGCCGTTCCGGCTGCGCGACCTCGACCCGGGAGCGGAGGTCAGGACCGTTTCCGGCGCTCGACGAGCAGGGCGATGCCGTCGAGGATGCGCGCCAGCCCGAAGTCGAAGGCCTGGTCGGGAGCGTCGTTGGCGGCCGCCGACCGGGCCGCCGCGACGACCGCCGGGAAGTGCTCCTCGCGTCCCCGCAGCAGTGCGGTGAATCCGGTCTCCCGGTGCTGTCCCGGCGTGCCGGCGGGGGTGGCGGCGTCCTGCTGGGCCAGGCCGCGGGCGTGCCCGAGCAGGAGCACCGCGACGTCGAGCAGTTCGGCGCCGCGCAGTCCGGTGCCGGTGAGGGCGGCGGTGGCGCGTTCCAGCCAGCCCATCTCGTTCGGGCCCGGCAGGCGGGGGCCGACGGTCGCCGGGATGGACCACGGGTGCCGGCGGAACCGGTCGTAGATCTGCCGGGCCCAGTCGTCGAGCTGTTCGCGCCAGCCGGCGTCGGGCGGCGGCGCGGGCGGCTCGCCGATCGCCGTCTCGATCATCAGGGCGACCAGTTCGGCCTTGCCGGGCACGTACCGGTACAGCGCCATCTTGGTGACGTCCAGCGACTCGGCGACCCGCTGCATGGTCACCGCGGCGAGCCCGTCGGCGTCGGCGATCGCGACGCCGGCCCGGGCGATGTCGGCCAGGGTGAGAGTCGGCCGGGGCCCGCGCCGGGGGCTGCCCGGCGTCTCCCAGAGCAGCTCGTAGAGCTTGCGCATGTCGGCCCTGCCGCCGGCGTCCGCCCGGTCCATGGCCCTCCCGTCGGATCGGTCTTGTCGTGGCCGGAAACTGTGTCTACAGTACTCTGTATCCAACGGACACAGTTTCAACGGGGGGAAACCATGTCCCATGCCCTTCCGCTGCGCGGCCTGCGCGGCCTGCGCGGCCTGCGCGGCCTGCGCGTCCTGGTCTCCGGGGCCGGGGTCGCCGGCCCGGCGGCCGCCTGCTGGCTGACCCGCTACGGCGCCGACGTCACCGTGGTCGAGGCGGCGCCCGCGCTGCGCACCAGCGGCTTCGCGGTCGACTTCCGCGGCCCCACCCACCTCGGCGTGCTGGCCGCCACGGGCGTGCTCGGCGAGCTGCGTGCCGTGCAGACCCACGCGGGGGCGATCAGCTGCGTGGACGCCCACGACCGGGAGATCTTCCGGCTGCCCGCCGAGTTCGCCGGCGGCGAGTTGGAGGTCCACCGGAGCGACCTGTCCCGGATCCTGTACGCGCAGAGCGCCGAGCGGGCCGACTACCTCTTCGGCGACGTGGTCACCGCGCTGACCGACACCCCCGACGGGGTGCGCGTCGACCTCGCCCACGCCCCGTCGCGCACCGTCGACCTGGTGATCGGGGCCGACGGGCTGCACTCCGGCGTCCGCCGCCTCGCCTTCGGGCCCGAGTCGGCGTACGTCACCCACCTCGGCTACCACCTGGCCGGCTGGGACCTGCCGAACGACCTGGGCGCCGGTCCCGTCTCCCGGCAGTACACCGTCCCCGGGCGGATGGCCGGCGTCGCCGCCGACCAGCGCGACCCCGGCCGGGCCGGCGCGCTCGTCGTCTTCGCCTCGCATCGAATCGACCACGACTGGCGGGACGTCGACCGGCAGAAGCGGCTGGTCACGGAGGCCTTCGCCGGCCTGGGCTGGCACGTGCCCCGGCTGCTGGCCGGCCTCCGGGACGCCCCCGAGCTGTACTTCGACTCGATCAGCCGGGTCCGGGTGCCCCGCTGGCACACCGGCCGGGTGGTCCTGCTCGGCGACGCGGCCTGGGGGGTCACCCTCGGCGGCATGGGTGTCGGGGCCGGCGTCGTCGGGGCGTACGTGCTGGCCGGCGAGCTGGCCGCGGCGGCCGGCGACCACCGGGTCGCCCTCGCCGCGTACGAGCGGCGGCTGCGCGGCTACGCCGCCCGCTGGCAGCGGGGCGCCAACCCCGGCCGCTTCCTGGCGCCGGCCACCGCCGGGGGACTCTGGCTGCGCAACCGGCTGCTGCGCACCCGGGCGGTGCGGGCGATGCTGGTGCGCGGCACCGGTTCCCTGGCCACCGATCTCGACCTGCCCGACTATCCGGCGCGGGTCTGAGCCGCCGGTCGGGTTCCGGGCCAGTTCGGGGTGGCCCGGACCCGGCCGGCGGTGTCCACCAGCAGGGCCGGGTACCCGTCCAGGCCGGCCAGCCAGTCCAGCGCCCACGGGCCGGCGGCCACCGCGGCGGTGGCGTACACGTCGGCCCAGAGCAGCTCCGGCCCGACCACGGTCACCGACCGCAGCGTGGTCGCCGGCCGGCCGGTGCGCGGGTCGAGGATGTGCGGCCCGCGCCGCGCGGTCCCCGAGGTGGCCACCGCGCCGTCCCGCCGCTCCAGCACGTCCAGCAGCCGGCCGGGGTGGTCCGGGTCCTCGATGCCGACCCGCCACGCCGGCCGGCCCGGGCCGGTACGCAGCAGCACGTCCCCACCGGCGTTGAGGCAGAGGTCGTGCTCGGGCAGGTCGGCCAGCCAGCGCGCGGCCCGCTGCACGGCCCAGCCCTTGACCAGCCCGGACGGGTCGAAGCCGGCGCCGCCGGAGGGCAGCGGCAGCCGACGGGCGTCGAACCGGCCGCCGGTGCGCGTCCGGGCCGTCTCGCAGAGCCGCACCACCTCACGGACCGGGTCGCTGGCGGTGGCGAGGTCCGGCACCCGCCCGGCCAGCCGCCCGATCTCGCTCTCCGGCCGGTAGGTGCTGAACGTCGCGTCGACCGTGCGCAGCTCGGCGAAGAGCCCTTCCACCCGGGCGGCGACGGCGTCGGTGTGCACGTCCGGCCCGCGCAGGTGCACGCTCACCGGCAGCCCCATCACCTGCACCACCCAGGCCCGCCGGTCCTGTTCCAGGGCCGGGTTCATCGTGCCCGCCCCGTTCACTTGAGGTGCGCCGCGTCGATGGCGGCCTGCAACGACTCGCGGTAGCCGTCGCTGGTCACGGTGGCGCCGGAGACGGTGTCGATCTCGGCGCTCTGCGCGGCCATGGCCTCCTGCCGCAGGATCGGCACCGCGTAGTCGTTGATCTCCTGGTCGCGGTGGTTGCCGTCCGGCACCTGGAGCACGCTGACGTCGGTGATCTTCCCGCCCGAGGTGGTGATCCGGACCTGCACCGGCCCCCACCGGGTCTGCGCCACCGAACCGTCGTACCTTCCGCTTTCGCTCGACGTGCCGGAGCCGGTGGACGAGCCCTCGTCGGTCGTGCCTCCGGCGGCGTCGGCCGAGCCGGCGCTCGTGGTGTCACCGCCGGCGGCGATGGCGCTGGTCCCGCCGCCCACGCCCATGGTGCTGGTCTTGTAGCTGAACAGCAGGACCAGGGCGGCCACGGTGGACAGCAGCCAGATGGTGATCCGTCGCACGGATCCTCCCTTCGCGCCTGTCACCAGGCGAAGCGTTCGTGATGGGTGTGCGCCTCGGGCACGCCGGCGGCCCGGGTCGCGGCCCGCGCCGCGTCGATCCAGCCGTCCGGGCCGCACAGGTAGACGTCGTGGGTGGCGATGTCGGGGGAGAGTCGGCGCAGCGCCTCCGCGTCGGAGAGACCGTCGGCGTAGGCCGGCAGCCAGGCCGGTCGCCGCGCACGCGGCCCGACCAGGTGGTGGACCACCACGCCGCGCTCCGCGGCGAGCCGGTCCAGCTCCGCGGCGAAGGCCAGCTCCTCGTGGGTACGCGCGCGGTAGAGCAGCACCGCCCGGCCCGGGGCGTACGGCAGCTCCCAGAGCAGGGCCAGCAGCGGGGTGATGCCGACGCCGCAGGCCAGCAGGGTGATCCCGCCGCCGCGCCAGTGCTCCCCGGTCATCCGCCCGTACGGCCCTTCCAGCAGTACCCGGGTGCCGGGGCGCAGGGTGGCCACCCGGGCGCTGTCGTCGCCGAGCTCCTTCACGGTGATCCGCATCAGGTCGCCGGACGGGGGCGCCGACAGCGAGTACGGGTGCGCCCGGGACCAGCCGGGGCCGTCCAGGAACCGCCAGCTGAAGAACTGCCCGGCCCGGACCGGCAGCCGGTCCAGGTGGCGCCCGCGCAGCCAGACCGAGGTGATGCCGGGGGCCTCCGGGACCACGGCGGACACCTCGACCCGGTGCCGCAGCGTGCGCCAGGCCGGCACGCCGAGCCGGAAGACCAGCACGCTGCCTAGCGCCACCAGGTACGCCGTCCACCAGTAGGCCCGGGCGGCGGCCGAGGCGACGAAGTCCGCGCCGGTCCAGAGCTGGTGCGGCAGCGCCAGCCCGATGCCCAGGTACGCGTAGAGGTGCAGCAGGTGCCAGGACTCGTAGCGCAGCCTGCGGCGGGCCGCCCGGATCGAGGTGACCACGACCAGCACCAGCAGCGCCAGCGCGGCGGTGGCCAGCAGCATGCCGGGGTAGCCGGTGACCAGCAGCCAGGTCTCGGTCAGCACGTTCTCCCGGGCGGTGCCGGCGTACCCGAGGGTGGTCAGCACCACGTGGGCCAGGAGCAGGTGGAACGAGGTGAAGCCGGCGAGCCGGTGCCAACGGGCGATCCGGTCCTGGCCGAAGCGCCGCTCGATCAGCGGTACCCGGGCCATCAGCACCACCTGGATGAGCATCAGGTCGGCGCTGAGCAGGCCGGTGAGCCGGCCGGCGGAGGTGAGGCCGGTGGCGAGCCCGGAGACCAGCTCCTGTACGCCGCGGTCGGCGGTCCAGAGCGCGGTGACGACCAGCAGGCTGAGCACCGCCAGGCTGCCCGCGACATCGGCCCACCAGCCGGGCGCGGTGGGCAGGGGTCGGTGCGTGGCGCGCCGCTCCAGGACGATCGTGCTCATCCGACGGTCGTTTCTGCGGATCGGTCTGTCATGGGTTCCACCCTGCGGGGACGACCTCTGGACCGGCTTTGCCGTTGCTGTGCGCGGCCTGAGAATCGCCGCGCCTCCCCGTACGCCACTCGTTGCGTTTTCGTCGGTGGCAGGGTGTACTGTCAGAGCAGTTAGAACGAGTGTTCGATTGAGTCGTACGCCCGTTCCAACGCACCCGGGAGAGGTGTTTCGCGGCGCCGGCTCCCGGGCGGTGCGGTTTCGCGGACCGCACCGGGTTCCGGGCAGTCGCGAGCCCGGTCCCATCAAAGGCAGGATCGTCGTCCGCCGCCCACGACCCCCGGGCGGCGGGCGACGAACCCGCCGGTTCGCCGGCCGGGTGTGGTGTGGGGAAGCATCCACACCCGGCCGGCCCCCACACCGGTGTGTCTTCCTCCGCACCACCCGCTCCGAGCGCCCGCCGACGGATCCGATCCGTCGCGCGTCGCGCCCGCCCCGGCTACGTGGAGGAGACAGTCATGCCGAGCAACCCGGCCCAGGCACCGACGGTGCCGGCGCACGTGCTGCCCCACCGCACCCCGGCCCAGCTCCTCGCGGTGGCCCGGCACGGGCTCGCCGAGGCCGCCCAGACCCGCCCCGACGGCCTGCGCTACGCGGCCGCCCACCTGGCGGCGCTGCGCGCGGCGGCGGCCCTGCTCGCCGCCCGGGCCCGCCCCGCCCCCGCCCGGCGCAACCGGATCACCAGCGTCTGGGTCCTGCTCTCCACCGTCGCCCCCGAGCTCGACGAGTGGTCCCGCTACTTCGCCGCCGGCGCCGGCAAGCGCGCCGCCGCCGAGGCGGGCATACCCCGGGTGGTGACCGCCCGGGAGGCCGACGACCTGCTCCGGGCCGCCGAACAGTTCGTGGCGGTGGTGGAGACCGCGCTCGGGCTGGCCCACCAACCCACCCTCGACGGCCTCGCCGCCTGACCCGGCCCCGCCCGGGTCCCTCGCCGGGCGCCGCCCGGCCTCCATCCGTTCCAGCAGCGACACCTGATCCAGCAGCAACACGACGGGGGGTTGGTCCCATGGCGGGCCGCATGGTGGTCGGTTCCGCCGCACTGGCCGGTCTGGTGCGCCCGGCGAGCGCGCCGGACCCGGCGGGCGGTCACCGGGTGCTCCCGGTGACACCCGAGTTGACCGGCCTGCTGCCCAGCCGTGGGCTGCGCCGGGGGAGCACGATCGCGGTCTCCGCCGGCCAGCCCCGGCGCAGCGGCGGCACCTCCCTGGTCCTGGCGCTGCTCGCCGAGGCGTCCCGGGCCGGCTCGTGGTGCGCCGTTGTCGGGGTGCCGACCTTCGGCGCGGGCGCCGCCGCCGAGGTCGGCATCGCGCTGGACCGGTTGGCCCTGGTGCCCCATCCCGGTCCGGAGTGGCCCACCGTCGTCGCCGCGCTGATCGACGGGGTCGACGTGGTGGTGACCGCCGTGCCGCACGCCGTCTCCGCCTCGGTCGCCGACCGGTTGGCCGCCCGGGCCCGGCAGCGCGGCTGCGTGCTCGTCCCGTACGGCCGCTGGGACGGCGCGGACGTCACCCTCCAGGTGGTCCGGGGCGTCTGGGAGGGGCTCGGCCAGGGCCGTGGCCGGCTGCGCCGCCGCGAGGTGACCGTCTCCGCGCGCGGGCGTGGCGCGGCCGCCCGGCCCAAGGAGATCAAGGTCTGGCTGCCCGGCGACGGGCTCACCCGGATCATCCCCCGCACCGTCACCGCCATGGCCCGAGCCGTTCCCGAGGCCCGTCGGGGCGCGCTCACCGTGGTCGGGCCGGCATGACCGGCGCGCCGGTGCGCACCCTGCTGCTCTGGTGTCCGGACTGGCCGGTGATCGCCGCCGAGATCGTCGACGGGGTGCCGGCCACCGGGCCGGTGGCCGTGCTGCACGCCAACCGGGTGGTGGCCTGCTCGGAGCAGGCCCGCGCCGAGGGGGTACGGCGGGGCCTGCGCCGGCGCGAGGCGCAGGGGCGCTGCCCCCAGCTGACCGTCGTCGATCACGACCCCGGCCGGGACGCCCGCGCCTTCGAACCGGTGGTCGCCGCCGTCGAGGAGGTCGCCGCCGGGGTCGAGGTGGTCCGCCCCGGCGCCTGCGCGCTGGCCGCCCGCGGTCCGGCCCGCTATCTCGGCGGGGAGGAGGCGGCCGCCGAGCGGATCGTCGAGCAGGTCGCCCAGGCCTGCGCGGTGGAGAGTCAGGTGGGGATCGCCGACGGGGTCTTCGCCGCCGGGCTCGCCGCGCGTGACGGACGGGTGGTGCCGCCCGGCGGGACGCCCGAGTTCCTCGCGGGGCTGCCGGTCGAGGCGCTCGGCCGGCCGGCCCTGACCGACCTGCTGCGCCGGCTGGGCGTGCGTACCCTCGGCGACTTCGCCACGCTGCCCGCCGGTGACGTGCTGGCCCGGTTCGGCTTCGACGGTGCCCTCGCGCACCGGCTCGCCGCCGGCCGGGACCACCGGCCGCTGGCGGTCCGGCAGCCCCCGGTCGACCTGGCGGTCACCGCCGACCACGACGAGCCGCTCGACCGGGTCGACGCGGCGGCCTTCGCCGCCCGCGCGCTGGCCGAGCAGCTGCACGACCGGCTCGCCTCGTACGGGTTGGCCTGCACCCGGCTCGGCATCGAGGCGGTCACCGCGCACGGCCAGGAGCTGCACCGGGTGTGGCGGCACGACGGGCTGCTCACCGCCGCGGCCATCGCCGACCGGGTCCGCTGGCAGCTCGACGGGTGGCTATCGGGCAGCGCCGGCCGGGCCGGTGGCCGCCCGGCCCGGCCGACCGCCGGGATCGTCCGACTGCGACTGGTCCCCGACGGGGTGCTCACCCACGTGGGCCTCCAGCCCGGCCTGTGGGGGGAGACGGGGGAGGAGCGGGAGCGGGCGCACCGGGCGTTGAGCCGGGTGCAGGGCATCCTCGGCCCGGAGGCGGTGGTCACCGCCGTGCTCGGCGGCGGCCGTTCCCCGGCCGACCAGACGCACCTGGTGCCGTGGGGCGACGAGCGGCTGCCGGCCCGCCCCGGCCCGCCGCCGCTGCCCGGCGGGCCAGGCGCGACGGGTGGGTCGGGCGCGACGGCACGGCCGGGTGTCTCGCCGTCTCCGGACCGGACCGCGCCCCCACCCTGGCCGGGGCGGCTGCCACCGCCCGCACCGGCAGTGGTGCTGCCCAGCCCGCTCGCCGCTGCCGTGCACGACGCCACCGGCGAGCCGGTCGTGGTCAGCGCCCGGCTCGCGGTGAGCGCCCCGCCGGCCCGGCTGACCGTCGGCACGGGCCGACCGGCCGAGATCGTCGGCTGGGTGGGCCCGTGGCCGGTGGACGAGCGGTGGTGGGCCCCCGCCGAGGCCCGCCGCCGGGCCCGGTTCCAGGTCTGCCTGGCCGACGGTGCCGCCCTGCTGCTGGCGGTGGAGGCCGGCCACTGGCTGGTGGAGGCGATCTATGACTGAGCGGTCGCCCGGGCCCGGCGCGCTTCGCCGGACTGCCCGCGCCGTCGCCCGCCCGGCCCGCCCCGCGCCGGTCCGGTCCGCGCCGGTCCGGTCCGCGCCGGTCCGGTCCGCGCCGTGGAGATGTTTCCCCGTGAGCGGTATGACGGAGAGTCATAAATATGACCCAGCGTCATACCGCTCACCGGGGAATCCGGCGGTGACCCCGGCCCACCGCGCGTCCAGCAGCGCCCCCGGAAGCGCCCCCGGTGGGCGGCCACCGCCCGCCAGCGTCGCCGGGGCGGCCGGATGAGCTTCCACAACCCGAAGCTGCCCTGGTCGGAGCTGGAGCGGGTGCTGTCCGGGCGGCCCACCGGCGGCGGGGCGGCCGACCGGTCCCGGGGCGGGCGGCCGCGCGAGGAGCGGCACCTGCACGTGGTGGATCCGCTCGCCGTCGACGCCGACGGCGGAGACTCCCCGGCGTGGAGCCGCAAGCGCCAGCAGTACGAGGCGCCCGAGCTGCCCCGCCCCGACGGCACCGTCCCGTACGCCGAACTGCACGCGCACTCCAACTTCAGCTTCCTCGACGGCGCCAGCCATCCCGAGGAGCTGGCCGAGGAGGCCGCCCGGCTGGGGCTCACCGCGCTCGCCGTCACCGACCACGACGGCTTCTACGGGGTGGTCCGGTTCGCCGAGGCGGCCCGCGAGCTGCACCTGCCGACGATCTTCGGCGCGGAGCTCTCCCTCGGGCTGCCCGGCCCGCAGAACGGCGAGCCGGATCCGCTGGGCCGGCACCTGCTGGTGGTCGCCCACGGCCACGAGGGGTACGCCCGGCTGGCCACCACCATCGCCCGCGCGCAGTTGCGCGGTGGCGAGAAGGGCCGACCGGTCTACGGGGAGCTTGAGGAGGTCGCCGACGAACTACGTGACCACGTGCTGGTGCTCACCGGCTGTCGCAAGGGGCACGTGCCGGCGGCGCTGCTCACCGAGGGCGTCGACGCGGCAGCCCGGGAGCTGGACCGGCTCACCGCGCTCTTCGGCGCGGAGACGGTGGCGGTGGAGCTGACCGACCACGGGCACCCGGTCGACGCCGACCGCAACGACGCCCTCGCCGAGCTGGCCGGCGCGGCCGGGCTGCCCACGGTCGCCACCAACAACGTGCACTACGCCACCCCGGGCCGACGCCGGCTGGCCACCACGCTGGCCGCGGTGCGGGCCCGGCGCAGCCTGGACGAGATCGACGGCTGGCTGCCCGCCGCGGCCACCGCCCACCTGCGCAGCGGCGCGGAGATGGCGGCTCGGTTCGCCGCGTACCCGGGTGCGGTGGCCCGGGCCGCCGAGTTCGGCGCGGAACTCGCCTTCGACCTGCAACTGGTCGCGCCCCGGCTGCCGGCGTACCCGGTGCCGCCGGGGCACACCGAGATGAGCTGGCTGCACCACCTGACCATGCAGGGAGCGCGGGAACGCTACGGCCCGCCCGAGGCGCACCCGGAGGCGTACGGGCAGCTGGAGCACGAGCTGCGGATGATCGACGACCTGGGCTTCCCCGGCTACTTCCTGGTGGTCTACGACATCGTCACGTTCTGCCGGGAGCAGGACATCTACTGCCAGGGCCGGGGTTCGGCGGCGAACTCGGCGGTCTGCTACGCGCTGCGGATCACCAACGTGGACGCCGTCCGGCACCGGCTGCTCTTCGAGCGCTTCCTCGCCCCGGAGCGCGACGGCCCGCCCGACATCGACGTGGACATCGAGTCCGACCGTCGGGAGGAGGTGATCCAGCACGTCTACGCCCGGTACGGCCGGGAGCACACCGCCCAGGTCGCCAACGTCATCTCGTACCGGCCGCGGTCGGCGGTGCGGGACGTGGCCAAGGCGTTCGGCTTCTCGCCCGGCCAGCAGGACGCCTGGAGCAAGCAGATCGACCGCTGGGGCTCGGTCGCGTCGGTGGACGTCGAGGACATCCCCGAGCAGGTCGTGGCGTACGCCAACGAGTTGCAGACCTTTCCCCGGCACCTGGGCATCCACTCCGGCGGCATGGTGATCTGCGACCGGCCGGTGATCGAGGTCTGCCCGGTGGAGTGGGGGCGGATGCCCGGGCGCAGCGTGCTCCAGTGGGACAAGGACGACTGCGCGGCGGTCGGCCTGGTCAAGTTCGACCTGCTCGGCCTCGGCATGCTCTCCGCGCTGCACTACGGCTACGACATGATCGGCGCGACCCTCGACCTGGGCGACATGACGCTGGACGACCCCGAGGTCTACGACATGCTCTGCCGGGCCGACTCGGTCGGGGTGTTCCAGGTGGAGAGCCGGGCCCAGATGGCCACCCTGCCCCGGCTGAAGCCGCGCGAGTTCTACGACCTGGTGGTGGAGGTGGCGCTGATCCGGCCCGGCCCGATCCAGGGCGGCTCGGTGCACCCGTACATCCGGCGCAAGAACGGCCAGGAGCCGGTGACCTTCCCGCACCCGCTGATGCGCAACGCGCTGGAGAAGACCCTCGGCGTACCGCTGTTCCAGGAGCAGCTCATGCAGCTCGCGATCGATCTGGCCGGCTTCGACGCGGCCGGCGCCGACCAGCTGCGCCGGGCGATGGGGTCGAAGCGGTCGGTGGAGCGGATGGCGCAGATCGCCGACCGGCTCTACGCCGGGATGGCCGAGCGGGGCATCACCGGGGAGTTGGCCGACGACGTCTACCGCAAGCTCACCGCGTTCGCCAGCTACGGCTTCCCGGAGAGCCACGCGATGAGCTTCGCCTACCTGGTGTACGCCAGCTCCTGGCTCAAGCGCTACCACCCGGCGCCGTTCCTGGCCGCGCTGCTCAACGCCCAGCCGATGGGCTTCTACTCGCCGCAGACCCTAGTCGACGACGCCCGCCGGCACGGCGTGGAGGTACGCCGCCCGGACGTCAACGCCAGCGGCGCTCTGGCGGTGCTGGAGTCCACCCCGGAGACCCGGTGGGGGAGCCAGCCGGGGGAGCCGCCGCACGCCTGGGGGCTGGGCGGGCCGGCGGTCCGGCTCGGGCTGGGCGGCGTGCGTACCCTCGGCGAGGACGTGGCCGAGCGGATCGAGACGGAGCGGACGGCCAACGGGCCGTACCGGGACATGCCGGACCTGGCCCGGCGGGTCGGCCTGACCGCCGCGCAGCTGGAGGCGCTGGCCACCGCGGACGCCTTCGCCTGTTTCGGGCTGACCCGGCGGCAGGCGCTCTGGGCCGCCGGCGCGGCGGCCCAGGACCGCCCGGGTCGACTGCCCGGCACGGTGACCGGGACGGCGGCGCCCACCCTGCCCGGCATGGAGGCGGTGGACCGCCTCGTCGCCGATGTCTGGGCGACCGGGCTGTCGCCGGAGAGCCACCCGGCCCGGTTCATCCGGGACCGGCTGGACGCCCTGGGCGCGGTGCCGATCGCCCGCCTCGGCCGGGTCGAGCCCGGCCAGCGGATCCGGGTCGGCGGGATCGTCACCCACCGGCAGCGGCCGGCGACCGCGGGCGGGGTCACCTTCCTCAACCTGGAGGACGAGACGGGGATGCTCAACGTCACCTGCTCGCCGGGCCTGTGGCAGCGCTACCGCCGGGTGGCCCGGACCAGCGCCGCGCTGGTGGTCCGCGGCCGGTTGCAGCGGCACGAGGGGGTCACCAGTCTCACCGCCGACCGGCTGGACGCGATCGAGCCGCCGGTCGCCCCGGCGTCCCGGGACTTCCGCTGAGCCGAGTGATCCACATTACGGTTTCCGGGGCCGGAAGGAGGGACACTTCCAGCACGTGCGGGCAGAGTGGCCCGCTCGCCGCAAGGGGGAAGACCAGTGACGGGGAACAGCACGTACACCGGATTGGCGAACGCCCGGCGCACCCGGCTCGGTGCCGGATGGACGCCGGCGCAGGACGCCGAGCCGCGTGAGTACCAGATCACCGACGGGCCGGTGGCCAACGCCCAGCGGTCCCGCGCGGAGGAGGACCCCGCCGGCGGCGGCGAGTCCTGACCTGATCGAAGACCGGTACCACCTACGGGGGGTCGGTTGGCGCGGATGACTAGGCTCGTCGGGGTGGAGCAGACCCGAGGCCGGTTCACCGGGCCGCCGCTGACCCCCCGTACCGCTGTCATCTGGTCGGTGCTCGCCGCCGAGCTGGACCGTCGCGCCGGCGACGAGTTGGCCGTGCTCGACGTGGGCGGCGGCACCGGCGGGTTCGCCGTGCCGCTGGCCCAGGCCGGGCACCGGGTCACCGTCGTCGACGCCAGCCCCGACGCGCTCGCCGCGCTGACCCGCCGGGCCGCCGAGGCCGGGGTCGCCGACCGGGTACGCGCCGTCCAGGGCGACGGTGACGCGATGGCCGGACTGGTCGAACCGGCCGGCGCCGACCTGGTGCTCTGCCACTCCGTGCTGGAGGTGGTGGACGACCCGGCGCCGGTGGTGGCCGCGCTGGTCACCGCGCTGCGTCCCGGGGGCGCGGTCAGCGTCCTGGTCGCCGGCCGGGCCGCCGCCGTGCTGGGCCGGGCGATGAACGGCCACCTGGACGTCGCCGCCGCGCTGGCCGCCGCCCCGGACGGCTCCGCCGGGCGGCGGGACACCCTGCGCCGGCGTTTCGACGCCGAGGGCGCCGCCGCGCTGCTGCGCGCCGCCGGTCTCACCGTGGAGGAGATCCACGGGGTACGCGTCCTCGCCGACCTGCTCCCCGCCGCGGTGGCCGACGGCCAGCCGGCTGCCCTGGTCGAGCTGGAACGGGCCCTGGCGGCCCGCCCGCCGTACCGGGACCTCGCCGCCCAGCTGCACCTCTTCGCCCGCCGGCCGGCATGACCGGTCCGGGCCCGACCGCCGCCGCCGACCCCCTCGCCGTGGTTCCGCCGCGCTACGGCGGCGGAAGCCTGGCCGACGTGCTGCCCAGCGCGCTCGCCGTGCTCGGCGTGCCCGGGGCGGTCGACCTGCTCGGGTTGACCCCGTCGCTGGCCGGGGTGCGCCGGATCGCCGTCCTGCTCGTCGACGGGCTCGGCTGGTACCAGATTCCCACCGCCGCCCGGTACGCGCCGACCCTGGCCGGCCTCGCCGCGACCGTGGGCCGGCCGCTGACCTCGGGCTTCCCGTCCACCACCCCGACCAGCCTGGTGACCCTGGGCACCGGCGTCGCCCCCGGGGCGCACGGGGTGCTCGGCTTCACCGTCCGGGTGCCCGGCACCGAGCGGGTGCTCAACCACATCGAGTGGGACGGCGATCCGGAGCCGCTGCGCTGGCAGCCGGTCCGTACCCAGTGGGAGCAGGCCCGGGCCGCCGGCGTGGCCGTCACCGTGGTGAGCCGCCCGGAGTACGCCGGCAGCGGGCTGACCCTGGCCGCCAACCGGGGCGGCGACTACCGGGCGGCCGCGGGGGTGGACGCGCTGGCCGCGACGATGCTCGCCGCGCTGGCCGCTGGCGCCGGCCCGACCCTGGTCTCCGGCTACCACCCCGACCTGGACCGGCACGGCCACCTCACCGGCGTCGACTCGGTGCCCTGGCGGATCGCCGCCGCCGAGGTGGACGCGCTGCTCGCCCGGCTGGTCGACGGGCTCCCGCCGGACGCCGCGCTGCTGGTCACCGCGGACCACGGGCAGCTCGACGTGCCCGTCGCGCACCGCTTCGACCTGGACACCGATCCCCGGCTGCGGGTCGGGGTGCGGGTGGTCGCCGGCGAGCCCCGGGTGCGCTATCTGCACGTCGCGCCGGGCGCGGTCGACGACGTGGTGGCCGCCTGGTCGGCGGTGCTCGGGCCGGCCGCCCGGGTGTGGACCCGGGAGGAGGCGGTCGCCGACGGCCGGTTCGGCCCAGTGCCCGAGGAGCACCTGCGGCGCATCGGCGACGTGGTGGTGACCTGCCGCGGCACGTACGCGGTGCTCGCCACCCGCTCCGAGCCGCCGGCGGTGTCCCGGCTGGTGGCCTACCACGGGGCGGACACCGCGGCGGAGATGACCATCCCGCTGCTGGTGGTCCGGGGCTGACCGGCGGGACTGTCGTACCGGCCGGCTAGCCTGCTGCAATGGGTCGGAGCCAGTCGTTGCCGCGCGGCGGTGACCCACGCTTCGGGCCGGACGCGGACGATGCCGGCAGTCCCATCCTGCACGTCGACATGGACGCCTTCTTCGCCTCGGTCGAGGTGCGCCGCCGTCCCGAGCTGCGTGGCCGGCCGGTGGTGGTCGGCGGCGTCGGGCCGCGCGGGGTGGTCAGCTCCGCCAGCTACGAGGCCCGGCGGTACGGCGTCCGCAGCGCGATGCCGACCATGCGGGCCCGGGCGCTCTGCCCGCACGCGATCTACCTCCCGCCCGACTTCGCGCAGTATTCGGCGGCGTCGACGGCGGTGATGCAGATCTTCCGGGACGTCACCCCGCTGGTCGAGCCGCTCTCCACGGACGAGGCGTTCCTCGACGTGGCGGGCGCCCGGCGGCTGTTCGGGTCGCCGGCCGCGATCGCCCGCCTGATCCGCGGGCGGGTGGCCGCCGAGCAGGGGCTGACCTGCTCGGTCGGGGTGGCGCCGAGCAAGTTCGTGGCCAAGCTCGGCTCGACCCGGGCAAAGCCGGACGGCCTGCTGGTGGTGCCCGCCGACCGGGTGCTGGAGTTCCTCCACCCGCTGCCGGTCGACGCGCTCTGGGGCGTGGGGGAGCGTTCCGCCGAGACCCTGCGCCGGCTCGGCCTGGGCACCATCGGCGACCTCGCGGAGGCACCCTTCGGCATGCTGCGCAAGGCGCTGGGCGAGGCGTCCGCGACCCACCTGCACGAGCTGGCCTGGGGGCGGGATCCGCGGTCGGTCAGCCCGGAGCACGTGGAGAAGTCGATCGGCGCCGAGGTGACCTTCGACGCCGACGTGGACGACCCGGCGCAGATCCGCCGGGCCCTGCTGGCGCTGAGCGAGAAGGTGGGCGTCCGGCTGCGCCGGGCGGGGCAGGTCGGGCGGACGGTGTCGCTCAAGGTGCGGATGGCCGATTTCCGCACGGTCAACCGGTCCCGCACCCTTGCGGTGCCGACCGACGTGGCCCGGGAACTCTTCGACACGGCCTGGGCGCTCTGGACCGCTCTCGATCCCGGGGAGCGGATCCGCCTGGTGGGCGTACGGGCCGAGGGGCTGGCGGGCGCGGCCGAGACCCCGCGGCAGCTCGCCCTCGGCGCTCCGGAGCACGGCTGGCGGGAGGCGGAAGCGGCCGCCGACGCCGCGGCTGCCCGTTTCGGGCGGTCCGTCATAGGTCCGGCCAGTCTGCTCCGGACGCGGGATCCCCGACGCGGCGAAAATCAACCCCACCCGTAGGTCGTCCCGCTTTCCGACGCGCGACCCCCCTCGTAGACTTGACGGTAAGCAGCCGGTTGGCTGTCACGGTCTGTCGGCCCGCCCGGGCCGACCAACGTGACCGGGGAGGAGTGCCGTGCCGCTCTCGGAGCACGAGCAGCGGCTGTTCGAGCAGATCGAGCGGTCGCTTGCCGAGGATCCCAAATTCGCCTCGGCCGTGCGCGCCAGCGACCCGCGTTTCCACGCGCGGCGTCGCCTGCTCGTCGCCGCGGGCGTGGTCGTTGTCGGCCTGGCCCTGTTGGTCTACGGCGCGGTGATCAAGACTCCGCCGCTGGCAGTGGCGGGCTTCGTCGTCATGCTGGCCGCGCTGGGCTACGCGGTGCAGTCGCACCGCCGGGCCCAGTCACCCGACCTGCACGTGGTGGGTGGCACGACGAGTCGTCGCCGTCCGCGCGGGCGGGCCGGTCGGCGGCCGTCGTTGCTGGACCGCATGGAGGACCGGTGGCGGCAGCGCCCGGAGGGACATCGCTGATCGCCGTCCACCGCTGAGGTGGAGGGCATCACCGCGACGGTGGGTGCCGGACGGGGTCCGGCCACCTCCGTCGTTTACGCGCGTCCGGACAGACCGTGCCCTCGCCGGCCGCGCATTCGCGGCGGCGCGCACTCGTGACGGTCGTGGGCTCGTGACGGCCGCGGGGAGAGCGGCCCGCCGGCCTGACCGAGGGTCGGACCGGCGGGCCGGAACGCGGATCAGGCGCGGCGGGCCGAACGGTCGGCCAGCACCCGACGCGGGTTGAAGCGCAGCAGCCGGTTACGGGCCCGGCCGCCGCTGGCCACCAGCCGGGACGACGAGTCGCCCAGCGCGAGCCGCCAGCGCAGCAGCACCGACGGCGGCAGCACCGCCGCGAGCAGGCGGGTACGCCGGTCGGCCCGGGCCGCGAGCGTGTTCCGGACCGTACGCAGCGCCGGGTGCAACGGCTCGCCGGTCAGCGGGTCGCGGGCGTACCGGGCCCGCTCCTCGGCCCGGCCGAGCAGGCGTACCGCCGAGGCCGACCCGGCGTCGTCACCGACAGCGTCCCGGACCAGGCGCTCCGCGGTGGCCCGCGGGGTCTCCGTCCGGTCGACCCGGACCCGGTAGTCGACCAGCGTGTCGATCAGTTCGTCCCAGGCGGCGTGGGCGTCCGCCCGGGCCCGGTCGGCGTCCGCCCCGACCACCACCATCGTGGTGGCCCCGCCGCTCTCGGCGTCGGCCGCCATCGCGGTGGGCGCCGGCACCGTGCGGGCGTGCCGCCGGCGCCGCAGCGACGCCCGGCGCAACGCCGGGACGGCGAGCAGCGCCAGCAGGGCGAGCAGCGTCCCGGCCGTCCACCACGGCCAGGTCGGCGCGCGTTCGACCGGAGCGCCGGTGGCCGCGTCGAAACCGGTGTCGGCGTCCTTGTCGGCGGCGTCGTCCCGCTCCGGCCCGGCCGAGGCGGCGGGGTCGTCGGGGATGGCTCCCGGCGCGGCGCTGTCCGAGGGCTCCGGGTCCGGCGCGTCGCTGTCCGGCGCCCAGGCCGAGCGGGTGGAGCCCTGCACGCCGTACGCCGGGGTGGCGTCGAACGGCACCCAGCCGATCCCGTCGAAGTAGACCTCCGTCCAGGCGTGCAGGTTCCGGTTGGTCAGCACGTACGTGTCGCCGTCGGTGTTGCTGCCGCGGGTGAAGCCGAACGCCACCCGGGCCGGGATGCCGGCGGCCCGGACCAGCCAGGCCATCGCCGCCGCGTACTGCTGGCAGTAGCCGACCTTGTTGGTGAGGAAGTTGACGATGTCCTGGCCGCTGGTGCCGCCCTTGGTGCTCAGCGAGTAGCTGAAGCCGTTCTCCCGGGAGAAGTAGTCGTAGATCGCCCGGACCTTGTCGTAGTCGGTGGTCTTCCCCTCCACCAGCCGGGAGACCACCCGCTCGACCTCCTGCACCGCCGGCGTCCGGGTCTGCTGCAACGCGATCGGGTGCTCGGCCGGCAGCGACCTCGCCTTGCGCAGCGTGGCCGGGGAGTACGACGAGCGCACGTAGTCGAACGAGTAGCGCTTGCCGCGGGAGTTGTCCCGGTTGGAGAAGACCACCCCCATGTTCGGGTCGTACGACCAGTTGCCGTTGAGACCGTCGGTGCGGACCGGGTCGGCGTAGACTGGCAGCAGCGACATGTTGAGGTTGCGGGTCACCTCCACGGTGGCCCGGTACGTCTGCTGCTCCACCCCCGGCCGGGCCCGGTCCGACGGGTCGGGCAGCTGCCGGTTGACCGGCCGCCCGTTCGGGTTGCGCCCCCGGAAGCCGTCCGGGCGCAGCTCGTCGGCGACGCCGAAGCGCAGGTAGAACGGGCTCGGCTCGTTGGTGTTGACCTTGACCATCTCGGTCACCGTGGACTGGTTGAGCTGCCCGCTGAGTGAGGCGAACAGGTCGATCCGGCCCGCGCTGCCGCCCTGCCCGGGCCGCCCGTTGCCGGTGCCCTCGCCGGTCGTGTTGAACCGGTCCAGCAGCCCGCCGGTCATCCCCGGCACGGCCAGCGGCAGCACCACGGCCAGCGCCACGCCGACCACCGCGAGCCGCCGCCCGGCGGCGGCGAGCGGGGAGGACTCCCAGATGTCGACGTCGCGCCCCTCGCCGGTGAACCGCCGGCCGAACCGGCGTACCCGGTCGACGTTGTCGGTGACCAGCAGCCACAGGTAGCCGCAGGCGCCGACCACGAACGGCGTCGCCGGGACGCTGTCGACGTAGACCGCCACCGGCACCGAGTAGATCGCCAGCATGGGCAGGCCGGCCAGCGCCGGACGGCGCAGCCCGACGGCCAGCACGTCGACCAGGATCGCCACGCCACCGACGCCGAGCACGGTGATGAACAGCAGTGGCGTGGTGTCCGGGACCTCCACGCCGTACGAGCGCATGTCGGTCAGGGACCCCTGGAGCAGCTCGCCGAAGTGGGCCACCGTGCCCGGGGTGGGCAGGAAGGCGACCAGCTCGGTGCCGCCGGGGAAGAGCCAGGTCAGGGCGAGCAGCAGCCCGGCGAGCATGCCCAGCACCTGACCCCAGAGCGGGGCCCGGACCAGCCGGGTCAACGCGGCCACCCCGGCCACCACGGCGACCGCGATGGTCGCCTCGATCAGCCAGGTCCAGCGTTGGAAGATCGACGACAGCGGCGCCGCGGCGAGCAGCGTCGCCGCGGCGGCCACGAAGCCGAGGTTCCGGGAGGCGATCACGCCTTCCTCCTTCTCATCGGACGCCGCCGGCCACCGTCTCGGCCAGCGCCGCACGCAGCGCGAAACCCTGCGAGCCGCGGGCCGCCTGCGGCCAGAGCGCCGGCAGCCGGCCGTCGTGGTCGACCCCGATCACCCGCCAGCCGCCCTGCAACAGGGCGAGCGCGGCGGCGCCGTGGGTCTGCTCGGCCTCGAACCGGGCCTTCTCCGGCAGGTTCAACCAGGTGGAGCTGTTCAGCAGGAAGCCGACGCAGGTCGCGCCGTTGCCGCGCAGCCCGGCCAGCAGCTCCGCCTCGGTGGTGCTCAGCGAGCCGACCAGCGCGATGATCAGCCCGCCGTCGGCCCGCTGCCGGACCCGCTGCACCAGGCTCGCGACGTCGCCGCGCTGGTCGAGCCGGACGTCGGCGAGGTGGTCGAGGAGCACCCCGTCGCCGGCCGCCTCGGTGGCGTCGACATCCGCGCCGGAGCCGGTGACCAGGCGCAGCTTGTAACCGGCCTGGCGCAGGTGCACGGCGATGCTCGCCGCGGCGGAGACCGCCCACTCGAAGCTCGCCGTCGGCCCGTCGCCGCGGTGGCCGTACGCCCGGGTGTCCAGCACCACGGTGGCCCGGCTCTCCCAGGGCTGCTCCTCCCGCCGCACCATCAGCTCACCGGTGCGGGCGGTCGACTTCCAGTGCACCCGGCGCAGGTCGTCGCCCCTGCGGTACTCCCGGGTGGCCGCGTCGTCCTCGCCGTGCACGGCCACCGACCGGGCCCGGCTGTCGCCGCTGCCGGCGTACTCGCCGGGCAGCCGCACCGAGGGCAGCGGCGTGACCTGCGGAATGACGGTCAGGCTGTCGGTGCTGGGGAAGGCCCGGCTCAGCTCGCAGAGCCCGAACGGGTCGGTCATCCGGACCACCAGCGGCCCCACCTCGTAGCGGCCCCGCACGTCGGCGCGGACGGTGTACGCCACCGAGCTGGCCTGGTGCGCGCCGAGCCGCTCCAGCACCACCCGGGGGCGGCTACCCAGCGCGTACGGCAGCCGGTCCTCCAGCAGCAGGGTGCCGGTGGGCAGCCGGGACAGGTTCTGCAACCGCAGCACCACCCGGGAGCTGGCGCCCACCGGCACCCGGTGCGGCTCCAGCGAGCGGTTGCAGGCCAGCTTGTAGCGGCTACGTCCGACGTAGAGCGCGGCGAGCAGCGGCAGGATGGCCAGTAGCACGGCCACCCGCAGCAGGTCCCGCTCGCCGAGGATGGCCGAGGAGACCGCCGCCGCGACCGCGGCCGCCAGGAACGAGCGACCGCGGGTGGTCAGCCCACGCAGCCCGTCGCGCACGTCACGGCCTCCGCGGCTCGTACGGCCCGCGGCCGTTGCCGGTGGCCGGCCGCGGCGGGTCGTACTGGGTGCGCTTGCGCTCCTGCGGCAGTGCCAGCCGGTGCACCAGGTCGGAGACGATCGCGTCGGTCGTGCGGCGGGCCAGCTGGGCGTCGGCGGTCGGGATGATCCGGTGCGCCAGCACCGGCACCGCCAGGGCCTGGAGGTCGTCCGGCAGGACGTAGTCGCGTCCCTCCAGCGCGGCGACCGCGCGGGCGGTGCGCAGCATCTGCAGGGTGGCCCGCGGGGAAGCGCCCAGTCGCAGGTCGGGGGCCTCGCGGGTGGCGGTGACCAGGTCGATGGCGTACTGCTTGACCGCGTCCGCGACGTGCACCTGGCGGACGGTGGCGATCAGCCGGCGCACGGTGTCGGCGTCGGAGACCGGGCGCAGCTCCTGCAACGGGTCGGCCGCTCCGTGACCGTCCAGCATGGCCAGCTCGGCCTCCGGGCCCGGGTAGCCCATGGCGATCCGTGCGGTGAACCGGTCGCGCTGCGCCTCCGGGAGGGGGTAGGTGCCCTCCATCTCGATCGGGTTCTGGGTGGCGATCACCATGAACGGCGTCTGGAGCTGGTAGGTCACGCCGTCGACGGTGACCTGCCGCTCCTCCATGCACTCCAGCAGGGCGGACTGGGTCTTTGGCGAGGCCCGGTTGATCTCGTCGCCGACCACCAGGTTGGCGAAGACCGCGCCGGGCCGGAACTCGAAGTCGTGCGTCTCCTGGTTGTAGACGCTGACCCCGGTGACGTCGCTGGGCAGGAGGTCGGGGGTGAACTGGATCCGGCGCACGGAGCAGTCGATCGAGCGGGCCAACGCCTTCGCCAGCTTGGTCTTGCCGACGCCGGGCACGTCCTCGATGAGCAGGTGGCCCTCGGCGAGCAGGACGGCCAGGGCGAGCCGGACGGTGGCCGTCTTACCCTCGATGACCTGCTCGATGTTGGCCACGATGGCCTCGCTGGCGGCGCGGAACTCGTCGTGCGGCAGTACGCCGCCCACCTCGTCCCAGGTCTGTTGTGTCACGGGCCTCCTCCTCGTCGCCGGAACGGCAGCTCTGTAAAGAGCACCTGGACCCGCCGTTGGGTTCGCGACGTCGAGCCTCGTCTGCCGCAAAAATCTCACTGGCCTCTCAGGCTAACCATGTTTGTCGTGATCGCCGACCCTCGCAGGCGGTCGGCCGGTTACGCCCCGAATATTCGTTCCGACGGGGGACCCGGAGGGCGGCCGGCGCTCACGCCCGGTGATTTCTGCCGGTGGCGGGCCCGTACCGGCTCGCCGGGCGGGGTACACTCACGCCTATGGCCGGAGTCTTCCTGCTTCTTACCGGGCCGTGCTGATGCGCTGACGCGCGACAGCACGGCGGCCCCTCCTGCGCGAGGGGCTTTTTTGTGCCCGCAGCAGGGCTCCCCATATCCGACTTGCGCCAAGGAGACGCCATGAGTGAGGCAGCCGCACCGGCGGGCGACATTCCCCCGTACCGGTACACCGCGGCCCTGGCCGATGAGATCGAGCGCCGGTGGCAGGACACCTGGGAGCGGGAGGGGACCTTCCACGCCCCGAACCCGACCGGTCCGCTGGCCGATCCCGACCACCCCCGGGCGGGCGCGGAGAAGCTGTTCGTGCTCGACATGTTCCCGTACCCCTCCGGCGCGGGGCTGCACGTCGGCCACCCGCTGGGCTACATCGGCACCGACTGCTTCGCCCGCTATCAGCGGATGGCCGGGCGCAACGTGCTGCACGCGATGGGCTTCGACGCGTTCGGGCTGCCCGCCGAGCAGTACGCGGTGCAGACCGGGACCCACCCGCGGACCACCACGGTGGCGAACATCGCCCGGTACAAGGAGCAGCTGCGCCGGCTGGGCCTGGCCTACGACGAGCGGCGCTCGGTGGCGACCATCGACACCGACTTCTACCGCTGGACCCAGTGGATCTTCCTGCAGATCTTCAACTCCTGGTACGACGCGGACGCCCAGCGGGCCCGCCCGATCGCCGAGCTGATCGCCGAGTTCTCCGGCGGCGACCGGCCCACCCCGGACGGCCGCCGGTGGGCCGAGCTGACCGTCGCCGAGCGCCGGCAGGTCGTCGACGACCACCGACTGGCGTACGTCTCGCACGCGCCGGTGAACTGGTGCCCGGGGCTGGGCACCGTGCTGGCCAACGAGGAGGTCACCGCCGACGGCCGCTCCGAGCGGGGCAACTTCCCGGTCTTCAAGCGCAACCTGAAGCAGTGGAAGATGCGGATCACCGCGTACGGTGACCGGCTGCTGGAGGACCTGGACACCCTGGACTGGCCCGAGCCGATCAAGCTGCAGCAGCGCAACTGGATCGGCCGATCCATCGGCGCGCACATCGACTTCCCGACCGACGTCGCCCCGGTGCGGGTGTTCACGACCCGGCCGGACACCGTCTTCGGTGCCACCTACATGGTGCTGGCGCCGGAGCACGAGCTGGTCGACGCGCTGGCGCCGGCCGCCTGGCCGGAGGGGACGAAGGACGCCTGGACCGGCGGGCACGCCAGTCCGCGGGCGGCCGTCGAGGCGTACCGGAAGTCGGCGGCGGCGAAGACGGACATGGAGCGGCAGGCGGACAGTAAGGAGAAGACCGGCGTCTTCGTCGGCGCGTACGCGACCAACCCGGTCACCGGCGGGCGCATCCCGATCTTCATCGCCGACTACGTGCTGGCCGGCTACGGCACCGGCGCGATCATGGCGGTGCCCGGTCAGGACGAGCGGGACTGGGAATTCGCCGAGGTCTTCGACCTGCCCATCGTGCGTACCGTGCAGCCGTCGGAGGGCTTCGACGGCAAGGCGTACACCGGGGACGGCCCGGCGATCAACAGCGCCGCGCCCGACCGCGGCCTGGACCTGGACGGCCTGGGGGTCGCCGACGCCAAGGCCCGGATCATCGAGTGGCTGGAGGCGAACGGGCACGGCACCGGGGCGACCACCTACCGGCTGCGCGACTGGCTGTTCTCCCGGCAGCGCTACTGGGGCGAGCCGTTCCCGATCGTCTACGACGAGACCGGTGCCGCCATCGCGCTGCCCGAGTCGATGCTGCCGGTCGAGCTGCCCGAGGTGGACGACTTCTCGCCGAAGACGTTCGACCCGGACGACGCGGCCAGCGACCCGGAGACCCCGCTGTCGCGCCGCCGCGACTGGGTCGAGGTGGAGCTGGACCTGGGTGACGGCCCGAAGCGGTACACCCGGGAGACCAACGTGATGCCGCAGTGGGCCGGCTCCTGCTGGTACGAGATACGGTACCTGGACCCGACGAACAGCGAGCGCTTCGTCGACCCGGAGAACGAGGCCTACTGGATGGGCCCGCGCTCCGAGGGCGACTGTGGGGGAACCGACCTGTACGTCGGCGGCGCCGAGCACGCCGTGCTGCACCTGCTGTACGCCCGCTTCTGGCACAAGGTGCTGTACGACCTGGGCCACGTCTCGTCCTTCGAGCCGTTCCGCAAGCTGTTCAACCAGGGCATGATCCAGGCG
The DNA here is from genome assembly GCF_059089345.1 of Micromonospora sp. BS32. NCBI lineage: Bacteria > Bacillati > Actinomycetota > Actinomycetes > Micromonosporales > Micromonosporaceae > Micromonospora > Micromonospora sp. BS32. Next base: position 85,467 of record NZ_JBSSHR010000009.1, on the reverse strand, counting down.
TACGCCTTCCGCGACTCCCGCGAGGCGGTCGTACCGGCGGAGGAGGTCGTCGAGATCGACGGCCGCTGGTTCCACGGCGAGACCGAGGTGCGCCGTGAGTACGGCAAGATGGGCAAATCCCTGAAGAACGTCGTCACCCCGGACGAGATGTCCGAGGCGTACGGTGCGGACACCTTCCGGGTCTACGAGATGTCGATGGGCCCGCTGGAGGTGTCCCGCCCCTGGGACACCCGGGCGGTCGTCGGGTCGTACCGGTTCCTGCAGCGGGTCTGGCGGGCGGTGGTCGACGAGCGGACCGGTGCGCTGCGGGTGACCGACGCGCCGGCTGACGAGGCGACCCGCCGGCTGCTGCACAAGGCGATCGACGGGGTCCGCGGCGACATGGAGGGGATCCGGTTCAACACCGCGATCGCCAAGCTGATCGAGCTGACCAACGGGCTGACCCGGCTGGCGGAGACCCCGCGCGAGGTGGCCGAGCCGCTGGTGCTGATGGTGGCACCGTTCGCCCCGCACCTGGCCGAGGAGCTGTGGCGACGGCTGGGGCACCAGACCTCGCTGGCGTACGCGGACTTCCCGAGCGCCGACCCGGCGCTGCTGGTCGCCGAGACCGTCACCTACCCGGTGCAGATCAACGGCAAGGTCCGCGGCCGGGTCGAGGTCCCCGCCGACGCGTCCGAGGAGACGGTACGGGCGGCGGCGCTGGAGGCGGTCGCGTCCGCGCTGGCCGGCAAGGAGCCCCGCAAGGTCATCGTGGTGAAGGGCCGGATGGTCTCCGTCGTCGCCTGACGCCGAGCCACTGCGAGGGCCGCGACCGTGAGGTCGCGGCCCTCCGCCGTCGGTGCCCCGCGTCACGGCTCCCGACGGTGTACGGCCACCACGGTGACCACCGCGGCGACCAGGGACCAGGCTCCGAAGACCGTCCAGGAGCCCGCGATGCTCGCCACGTGGCCGTCGTAGTTCGGGAACGGGACGAGGCCGACCAGGCGTTCCCAGGCGGCGACCGGTTGGGCGTTCCTGGTCAAGGACATGGCCGTGGACGACATCCTGGGGGCGATCCGAGTGGTCGCCGCCGGGGACGCGTTGCTCGCGCCCGCGGTCACCCGGCGGCTGATCGCCGATCTCGTCCGCCGGCCCGGGCCGCCGCCCCGGCCGCGCGCTCTGACTGGGGTGACCGAGCGGGAGCGGGAGGTGCTGACCCTGGTCGGCCGGGGGTTGTCCAACGCGGAGATCGCGGCCGAGCTGGTGATCAGCGCCGCCACGGCGAAGGCGCACGTGGCCCGACTCTTCGCCAAGCTCGGCGCCCGCGACCGGGTACACCTGGTGATCGCCGCGTACGAAGCGGGCCTGGTCGCCCCGCCCGGTTGAGGCCGGGCCCGGTCGCCCCGCGCGGGTGAGGGCGGACCGGGTTGCCGCGCCCTGGTGAGGGCGGGCACGCGGCCCCGCGTGGGGGCCCTTCTGGCAGGCCCTGCCCGTCGCCACTCGCCGGGGGTGACGTCCGTGGCGGCGGTTGCCGTGACGAGCGATATGACGCAGCGGCATATTTATGACTCACCGTCATATCGCTTGCGGAGACAAGTGCGCCCGCACCGCGACACGCCCGGGCCCGCAGGCGCTCACCGGGTGCCACCGGGCGGTGGTTGACGGGCACCCGGGCGGGTCAGCCGCGCAGGGCGTCGTCCACCGTGGCGTGGTGCGCGAGCAGCCACTCGTGCCAGCGGCGTACCCCCTCGACGGCGCCTGCCGCGCGGAGCCGGCGCATGCCGGGCTCGTCGCGGTCGGCGCCGGCGGCGATGCCCCGCCAGGTGCCCTCGAGCTGGTCGAGCATCACGTCGAGCAGGTCCGCCCGGGGCAGCGTCCCCGGGCCGGCCGCGTCGTAGCCGTCGCAGAGCAGCCGGCAGCGCCGGCCCAGCTCCGTCGGGTCGGCGCCGGATCCCAGCGGGGACCAGTGCCAGCCGCCGGGACCGGTGCCACCGGGCTGCGGACCGCCCCGCGTCATGGTCGCGCGTCGGCCAGGTCGCGCCGACGCTGCCGCTCGGCCCGCCACCAGCGCTGAATGATCACCACGCTGGCGATCAGGCCCAGGCTGGCGGGAGCGGCGGCGTACCAGTTGATCTGGCCGGGGGAGCTGACCGCGGCGCCGATCGCGGCGTAGCCAATGGCGGTCGGGGCGGAGGCGATCACGCTGCCGACCAGGAACGGCAGCATACGCGCGCCGGTCGTGCCGTAGCCGTAGCTGACCAGCCCGAAGCCGGCGATCGGCAGCAGCCGGACGGTGATCACGCCGAGCACGCTCTGCCGGGCGAACCAGCCGTCCAGCCTGGCCAGCCGGCCGCGGACCCGTTCCGCGACGAACTCCCGGCCCAGCACCCGCCCCACGGTGAAGCCGATCGCCGCGGCCAGCAGCGCCGAGCCCAACGCGCACGCGGCGCCCTCGAAGGGTCCGAAGACGGCGCCGGCGGCGAGCGTGACGAACGTCCGGGGGACCAGCGCGACCAGCAGCAGCGCCCCGATCACGACGGCGGCGACCGGGGCGTACCCGCCGAGGGGGTCGGCCAGCTCGGGCAGGTGCCTCAGGTCGGGTCGCGGCACCGTGAACAGCAGTACCGCGAACCCGGCGAGGATGAGCAGCAGCAGGGCGAACCGGCGCGCCGACGGCTGCCGGAGCAGCCGCCGGACGGCGGGGATCATGCCCGGGCGGCGGCGGCCACCGCGGCGCGGCGCTCGGAGCGGAGCCGCTCGGGCCAGGTGTCGTCCAGCGGCGGGAGCTGGTGCACGCCGGTGGCCCAGCGCAGCAGCAGGTCGGCCAGGGCGGGGTTGCGGGCCAGCGCCGGCCCGTGCGAGTAGGTGCCGAGCAGCTTGCCGCGCCAGGCGCCCTCGGTGGCGCCGTCGTTGCCCACCCCGGTGGTGACCCGGGCCAGCGGCGAGACGCCGGCCCCCAGGTGGGTACGCCCGCCGTGGTTCTCGAACCCGGACAGCGCCGGAATGCCCAGCCGCGGGTCGATCTCACCGGCCAGCTCGCCGACCGCCCGGGTCGGCCCTCGGTCGGAGGAGAGGTCGAGCAGCTCCAGCCCGGCGCACTTGGTGCCCTTGGCGAAGAAGGAGGTGCCGAGGAGCTGGTAGCCGGCGCAGACCCCGAAGACCACCGAGCCCTGGGCGACCGCGCGGTGCAGGCCGCCGTCGGCGAGCAGCCGCTGGGCGCCGAGGGCCTGCGGGCCGTCCTCGCCGCCGCCGATGAGGTAGATGTCGGCGGTGGAGGGCAGCCGCTGGTCGGAGCGGACCTCCAGCACCTCCACCGGCATCCCGCGCTGCAGCGCCCGGCGGGCCAGGATCAGCATGTTGCCCCGGTCGCCGTAGGTGGAGAGCAGGTCGGGGTAGATCCAGACGATGCGCAGGCTCTCAGTTGACACGGTCCAACTCCGCTCGGATGTCCTGGAAGGCGGTGTAGTTCGCGATGACCTCCAGCCGGCCCGGCGGGACCGCCCGGACCGCCTCGTCGAACGTCCGGACGTGCCGGAAGGGCACGTCGTTGACGTCGAGCCGGACCGCCAGGTCGTACGCGCGGTCGCCGGTGATCAGCACCTGCCGGCCGCGCAGCGGGGCGAAGTCGACGTCGAAGAGCCAGGAGGTGTCCAGCCCGTCGGGGTCGCGCGCGTTGATGGAGAGCAGGGTCGGCGCCTCGTCGGCCATGTCGAACGCCTCGAGCCAGCTGGCCGGGTTCTTGGCCAGCAGCAGCCGGATGTTGCGCCCGTCCCGGTCGACCTGGGCGTAGCGGCCGGCGACCGACGTGACGCTGCCGAGCCGGGAGACCGCATCGACGGGGCGTACTCCGAACTCGGCGGCGACGGCCAGTGCGGTGGCCGCGTTGCCGAGGTTGACCTTGCCGGGCAGCTGGAGGGTGACCTTGTGCCAGGCGCCGCTGGGATCCAGCACGCCGTCGTCCTCCACCGTCCACTGCGGGTCGGGGCGGCGTAGCGGGCAGCCGGTGCACCACCACTGCTCGCCGGAGCGCTGGATGGTGGAGCCGCACTCCGGGCAGACCCAGGAGTCGTCGTGCCAGCGCTGGCCGGCGCTGAACCAGGTGACGTGCGGCGGGTGGATGCCGCGGGCCGGGTCGCCGGGCGGGGTGGCCGCCCAGACCACCATCGGGTCGTCGGCGTTGGCCACCACCCGCAGGTCGGTGTGCCGGACCAGCGCGGCGCGCCAGAGCTGCGCCATCATGGCGACCTCCTTGGCCCGGTCGAGCTGGTCGCGGGAGAGGTTGAGCAGCGCCACCACGTGCGGCTCGGTGGCCTCGAGCACCTGTGCCAGGTAGTGCTCGTCGACCTCGAGCACGGCGTACGGCGTGCTGCCCGCCTTGGCCAGCGCCGAGGTGTGCCCGGTCGGCATGTTGGCGCCGAAGGAGTTGGTGGCGACCCGGCCGAGCACGCCGACGGCGGCGGCGGTGAGCCGGGTGGTGGTGGTCTTGCCGTTGGTGCCGGAGACCAGCGCGATGGCGCGGCCGGCGGAGAGGTGGGCCAGTAGGTCCGGGTCGATCTTGAGGCCGATCCAACCACCGATCACCGAGCCGTCGCCCCGGCCGGCGGCCCGCGAGAGCGCCGCAGCGGTCCTCGACACGGAGGTGGCCACCTTCGCCCGCAGGGGCATCTTCGCGTCCGTCACCCGAGCGAGGTTACCGGACCCCGGCGTCCACCAGATCGCCGCAGACGGCGAACCGTTCGGCCGGGTGCGGCCGGGCGTCCGGTCCGCCCGTGCTCGGCCGGACGGAGTCGATCTATGTCGGGTAACGGACGCGGCGCGGGGGCGCGCCGGCCCTCCACTCGGCTCCACCCCTCCTGACGTGCTCTTTTACCCACGGACACGGCGCGCCACACGGGCGATTCTGGTTGCAGGTGGAGGGAAGTGGAGTAGAGTGGGGCGCGATGGTGAGGCCGGGAGGGCCCACCGGCCCGGGGGGTCAGCGGCGCCGCGAACGCCGCCAAGGGCGAGGGGGTTGGGCCGATGTTCCTCGGCACCCATACCCCACGCCTGGACGAAAAGGGCCGGTTGATCCTTCCGGCGAAGTTCCGGGACGAACTGGCGGGGGGTGTCGTGATAACCAAAGGGCAGGAACGCTGCCTCTACGTCTTCCCCACGCCCGAGTTCCAGCGGATCGCGGACCAGTTGCGCGCGCAGCCGATGACGCACAAGGCGGCCCGGGCCTACAGCCGGGTCTTCTTCGCCAGCGCGCACGACGAGGTCCCCGACAAGCAGGGGCGGGTCACCATCCCGGCCCACCTCCGGTCGTACGCCGCACTCGACCGGGACCTGGTGGTGATCGGGGCGAGCACCCGGGTGGAGATCTGGGACAGGGCGGCCTGGGAGACCTACCTCGCGGAGAGCGAAGACGACTTCGCCGACATCGAGGAGGGGGTGTTGCCCGGCGGTCTGTAGGGCGGGACGACGCCCGACGTACTGCGAGATCTCCAGCCGCTTTCGAGTTCCTGGCACCCCTTCCCCGGTGCCAGGCGCACGATCAGTCTCCGGGGCCCGCGGCCCGGGGGGCGGGCGGGAGCGGATGGGGATCTGGCGGTACGACGGCAGGCGTCGTCCGACGAGCAGGCGCGGAAAGAACGAACGTTTCAACCAGTGGGGGTCGACATGGGGGAGTTGCGCGGCACGCACGTGCCGGTGCTGCTCGAGCGGTGTCTCGAGCTGCTGGCCCCCGCACTGGACAGGGGCGGCCGGACGATCCACGTCGACGCGACGTTGGGTCTGGCCGGGCACGCCGAGGCGGTGCTGGAGCGCCACCCGGACACGATCCTGATCGGCCTGGACCGGGACACCGAGGCCCTGGCGCACGCCCGGGCCCGGCTGGCCCGCTTCGCCGACCGGATCCACCTGGAGCACGCCGTCTACGACGAGCTGCCCGAGGTGCTGGAACGGCTGGGTTATCCGGCCATCGACGCGATCCTGTTCGACCTGGGGGTCTCCTCGTTGCAGCTGGACGCGCCCGACCGCGGGTTCGCGTACGCGCAGGACGCGCCGCTGGACATGCGGATGGACCAGACCCGTGGGGTGACCGCCGAGGAGGTGGTCAACACCTACGCCCATCCGGACCTGGCCCGGGTGCTGCGGGTCTACGGCGAGGAGAAGTTCGCCGGTCGGATCGCCTCGGCGATCATCCGCGAGCGCGAGCGCGGCCGGATCACCTCCTCGGCCCGGCTCGCCGAGCTGGTCAGGGAGAGCATTCCGGCACCAGCCCGACGAACCGGGGGACACCCGGCCAAGAGAACGTTTCAGGCTTTACGGATCGAGGTAAACAGGGAGCTGGCAGCGCTGGAGACGGCGCTGCCGGCCGCTCTGGACAAGCTCAACGTGGGCGGTCGCATGGTGGTCCTGTCCTACCACTCGTTGGAGGACCGGCTCACCAAGCAGGCGCTCGCCGACCGGGTCCGCAGTAAGGGCCCGGTCGACCTCCCGGTCGAACTTCCCGGGTCGGGTCCGACGTTCCGGCTGCTCAGCCGGGGCGCCGAACTCGCCGGGGACGCGGAGGTCGCCGTGAACCCGCGCGCCGCCTCGGTGCGCCTGCGGGCCGCGGAACGACTCGACCCGCGGGCCGGGGAACAGGGGCGGACCGACCGCGAACGGTACCGCCGACGGGTCAAGGCGATGCACCAACCGGGGACGGGGTCGGCCACGGGTTCCACCGGGAGCCCGGAGCCGACGCCGGGGGACGGCAGAGGGACGGACGAAGAGGGGGAGGGAACATGAACGTTGACAAGCGCGACGGCCGGGACGCGGTCGTCGGGCGGGGTGCACCGCGGTCGGGGGGCCGGACCGCGGCGCAGCGAGCCACACGCGCCGGAACGGCGACGCCGACGGCGGACCGCGCCGTTCGGCAGGGGGAGACTCGCGCCCGGGGGGCGCGCGAGTTCCCGACCCAGGGCAACGCCGCGCTGCGGCCGGAGGAGCGGGTCCGCGCCACCGGGTCGGGCTCGCCCCGGCTGCGGGTGGCGCCGCCGCCGCCGGTCCGGGTGCCGCGGGCGCCGTTCGCGGCGCTGATCGTGGTGCTGGTGGTCGGCGGGGTGCTGGGCATCCTGGCGGTGAACACGAAGATCAACGAGAACGCGTTCCGGCTGGAGAAGCTGCAGCAGCAGCAGGCCCGGCTGGACGTCGACGAGCAGCAGCTGCAGAAGAAGATCGACGCGGCCGAGGCGCCGGGCAACCTGACCGCCGAGGCCCGCAAGCTCGGCCTGGTGGAGGCCGGCGACCCGGCGTACATCCGGCTGCCGGACGGCCGGCTGATCGGCGTGCCGCAGCCCGCCAACGGGCAGCCGGCGATCACCAGCCAGCAGGGCAACGGGGGATAGCTCCGTGCCATCGAGATCGGATGATCCGCGCCGGGACCCTACGGGCTCCCGGCGCGGTCCGGTTCGTGGCGGCCGGGGGGCCGAGCCGCGTACCGGTGAGCCGGGCGTCGGCGGCATCTCCGACGCGCGGGCGTACACCCCGCGGGGCCGGACCATCCGGGAGAGCAGCGAGGACCGCGACGGCGGGCAGCGGCGTACCCCGCGCGCGAACCGCTCCGGCGACCCGTTCCGCCCCGCGTTGCAGGTGCTCGACGGCGGTCGGGTGGGCGCCGGGCGCGGCGGCCGGCGGGAGACCGCTCCGGCCGGGCGGGCGGGCGTCATCCGTACCGTGCAGGCCCGGCCGAACCGCGGGTCCGACGGCGACTTCGGCCTCGACGAGCCGGCGCCGCGCCGCCCGGGTGGGCGCGCGCCGCGCCGCCCGGACCGCCCGGCGGCCCGGCGGCCCGTCCGCAAGCCGCGCCGGCCGCCGAAGCTGGCCGAGCCGCGCCGGCGGCTGCGGCTGGGCACCATGCTGGTCCTGACGCTCTTCGCCGCGATCGGCATCCGGCTGGTCTTCCTCCAGGCCGTGGACACCCCGGCGTACGCGGGCGGCGGCGTCGCCGACCGGGTACGCCGGGTGGACCTGCCCGCCCCGCGCGGGGCGATCCTGGACCGCACCGGCGCCCCGCTCGCGCAGAGCGTCGAGGCACGCTACGTCTTCGCCGACCCCAGCCTGATCACCGACGCCCAGCGGCCGGAGGTGGCCCGGCAGCTTTCCCCGCTGCTCGGCCTGCCGGCGTCGGAACTGCTCGAGCGGATGCGACCGCGCAAGCTGGAGAACGGCAAGTGGTCCACCTTCCAGTACCTCGCCCGGGGCGTCGACATCCCCAAGGCCAAGCAGATCGAGGAGCTGGACCTCGCCGGCATCGGCACCCACCGCGACGAGCGGCGCGAGGTGCCCGGCGGTGACCTCGCGGCCAACCTGGTCGGCTTCGTCAGCCAGGACATGGACGGCCTGGAGGGGCTGGAGGCCCGCTACGACGACCTGCTCCAGGGGCAGGACGGCCGGCGGGTCTACGAGGCCGGCCAGGGTGACCTGGACGCGCCCATCCCGGGCGGCTACAGCCAGACCACCCCGGCGAAGCCGGGCAGCTCGCTGGTGCTCACCATCGACCGGGACCTCCAGTTCCAGGCGCAGCAGGTGCTCAAGCGGCAGATGGCGCAGACCAGGGGCAGCGTCGGCGCGCTGGTGGCGCTGGACGTGAAGACCGGCGACGTGCTCGCCCAGGCCAGCTACCCGACCTACGACGCGGCCGACCCGGACGCCAGCTCGCCGACCGACCGGGAGGACGCGGCCACCAGCTTCGTGGTCGACCCGGGCTCGATCCACAAGGCGATCACCTACGGCGCCGCCCTCCAGGAGGGGGTGATCACCCCGCAGACCGCCTTCCCGGTGGCGAACAGCATCGTCAAGGGCGACACGGAGATCCCGGACACCCACCCGGCGAACGGGCGCACCATGAGCGTCGCCGGGATGCTGGCCTTCTCCTCCAACGTGGGCACCATCAAGATCGCCGACAAGCTCGGCCCGGACCGGCTGATCGACTACCAGAAGCGGTTCGGGCTGGGCCAGCGCACCAACGAGGGGATGCCGGGGGAGGCGTCCGGGCGGGTGCTCCCGGCCGACGAGTGGAGCGACTCGTCGCACGGGTCGGTGCCGATCGGGCACAGCGTCGACGCCACCCTGCTCCAGATGGCCGCCGCGTACAACGCGATCGCCAACGACGGCACCTACGTGCAGCCGCACCTGATCAAGGAGGTGGTGGACGGCACGACCGGCCGGCACACCCCGTCCGCCGCCCCGATCACCCGCTCGGTGCTCAGCCCGCAGAACGCGGCGGCGCTGCGGACCCTGCTGGAGGCGGTGACCACGGTCGACGGCCCGGACGGGCGGGCCACCGGCCTGGCCGCGGCGGTCCCCGACTACCGGGTGGCCGGCAAGACCGGCACCGGCCTGCGCTACGCCGACGGCAAGAAGCAGCCCGGCGAGGTCGGCTCGTTCATCGGGATGGCTCCGGCGGAGAACCCGCGCTACGTGGTGGCGGTCCTCGTCTGGAGCCCGGGCGGCGAGGGCGGCGCGGTCGCCGCTCCGGCGTTCCGCGAGATGATGGGCTTCACCCTGCGGCACTTCCGGGTGCCGCCGTCCAGCGGCAAATCCCCCAACTTCGAGGTCTTTCCGCGTTGAGCGGGGCAGGCGGGACATCATCGTTGAGTGGCGACGAACCACCGGGGCGGCTGTGCGGTCGGACCCCGGCCGACCGGGTAGGGTCTGACGCCGTGCCCGGCAATCCACGTCCCCGTACCGTGCCCGGAGTCCGGCTCGGCGACCTCGCCGCCCGACTCGCCGTGTCCCCGCCGGAGGGCGCCGCCGAGGTGCCGGTGACCGGGGTGACCCACGCCAGCCAGGAAGTCCTTCCCGGCGACCTGTACGCCGCGCTGCCCGGAGCCCGCCGGCACGGCGCGGAGTTCGCCGCCGGCGCGGCGGCCGCCGGCGCGGTGGCCGCCCTGACCGACCCGGCGGGCGCCGCCGCGGTGGCCGCGGCCGGGCTGCCCGCCCTGGTGGTGGCCGACCCGCGGGCGGTGCTCGGCGACCTCGCCGCCGCCGTCTACGGCGAGCCGACCGCCGCGCTGACCGTGATCGGGGTGACCGGCACCGCCGGCAAGACCTCCACCAGCTATTTGATCGAGTCCGGGCTGCGCGCCGCCGGGCACGTCACCGGCCTGATCGGCACCGTGGAGACCCGGCTGGGCGACCTGGTCGTCGACAGCGTGCGAACCACCCCGGAGGCCACCGACCTGCACGCCATGCTCGCGGTGGCCCGGGAGCGCGGGGTGACCGCGGTGGTCATGGAGGTCTCCAGCCACGCCCTGGCCATGGGCCGGGTCGGCGGGGTGCGCTTCGCCGTCGGCGGCTACACCAACTTCGGCTCCGACCACCTGGACTTCCACGCCGACGAGGCGGACTACTTCGCGGCCAAGGCGAAGCTCTTCGACGGCCGCTGCGGGGTCGAGGTGCTCAACGCCGACGACCCGGCGCTGCGCCCGCTGTTCAAGGACGGCACGGTCAGCTACTCGGCCGCCGGTGACCCGGCCGCCACCTGGTGGGCCGACGGGATCGACGGCGAGGGGTACGCCCAGCGCTTCACCGTGCACGGCCCGGACGGGGTCGTGCTGCCCACCGGCGTGGCGCTGCCCGGCCGGCACAACGTGGCCAACGCGCTGCTGGCGATCGCCACGCTGGTCGCCGCCGGGGTGGACCCGGCGACCGCGGCCGCCGGGGTGGCCGCCTGCGGGGGCGTGCCCGGCCGGCTGGAGCTGGTCAGCGGCGACGCCCCGGTGCGCGGGGTGGTCGACTACGCGCACAAGGCGAACGCGATCGTGGCCGCCCTGGCGGCGCTGCGTGAGCTGAGCACCGGCCGGTTGATCTGCGTGATCGGCGCCGGTGGCGACCGGGACCGGGGCAAGCGGCCGGTGATGGGCGCCGCCGCCGCGGAGGGAGCCGACGTGGTGCTGGTGACCGACGACAACCCGCGCACCGAGGAGCCGGCCGCGATCCGGGCCGAGGTGCTCGCCGGGGCGTACGCGGCCGGGGCCGCCGCCCGGATCATCGAGATGCCCGGCCGGCGGGCCGCCATCGACGAGGCGGTCCGGCTCGCCGAGCCCGGCGACATCGTGGCGCTGCTCGGCAAGGGTCAGGAGCGCGGCCAGGAGATCAACGGCGAGGTGCTCCCGTTCGACGACCGGGTGGAGCTGGCGGAGGCGCTGCGGGTGCGCTTCGGGGACCTGGCGGGCAGCCGGTGATTCCGCTGAGCCTGGCCGAGGTCGCCTCGGCCGTCGACGGCCGGCTGGTCGGCGCCGACCCGGACGCCCGGGTGACCGGCCCGGTGGAGTTCGACTCCCGCAAGGTCACCGGCGGGGCGCTCTTCGTCGCGTTCCCCGGGGAGAAGGTCGACGGGCACGACTACGCCGCTCCGGCGGTGGCGGCCGGCGCGGTCGCCGTGCTGGGCACCCGGGAGGTGCCCGGGGTGCCGATGGTGCTCGTCGACGACGCGCTGGCCGCGATGGGCCGGCTGGCCCGCGCGGTGGTGGACCGGCTGCCCCAGCTCACCGTGATCGGGTTGACCGGTTCCTCCGGCAAGACCACCACCAAGGACCTGATCGCCCAGCTCGCCGTCCGGCTCGGCCCGACGGTGGCCCCGCCCGGGTCGTTCAACAACGAGCTGGGGCACCCGTACACGGCGTTGCAGGCGACGGCTCAGACCCGCTACCTGGTGATGGAGAAGGGCGCCCGCGGGGTGGGGCACGTGCGCTACCTGTGCGACGTGGTGCCGCCCCGGATCTCCGTGGTGCTCAACGTCGGGGTCGCGCACATCGGCGAGTTCGGCTCGGTGGAGAACATCGCGCTGGCCAAGGGGGAGCTCGTCGAGGCGCTGCCGGCCGACGGGCTGGCGGTGCTCAACGCCGACGACCCCCTGGTCGACGCGATGGCGTCGCGCACCTCCGCCCGGGTGGTCCGGTACGGCGAGGCGGAACGGGCCGACGTCCGGGCGGTCGACGTGATCATGGACGACCGGGGGCGGGCCGCGTACACGCTGGTCACCCTGGAGGGGACCGCGTCGGTGCGGCTCGGGCTGACCGGGCGGCACCAGGTCTCCAACTCGCTCGCCGCCGCGGCGGTCGCCCGGGAGCTGGGCATGCCGCTGGGCGAGCTGGCGGTGGCCCTGGGCGAGTTGGGGCTGGTCTCCACCCGCCGGATGGACGTCTTCGACCGGCCCGACGGGGTGACCGTGATCGACGACTCCTACAACGCCAACCCGGCGTCCATGGCGGTGGCGCTGCGGGCGCTGGTCGGCATGCGCCGGGGTGGGCGTACCTTTGCCGCGCTGGGCTACATGGCCGAGCTGGGCGCGTTCGAGGACGAGGGGCACCGGGAGGTCGGCCGGCTGGCCGCCGAGCTCGGTGTCGACCGGCTGCTCGTGGTGGGTGAGCCGGCCGCGCCGATGCACGAGGGCGCGACAGCGGTAAGTGACTGGGGAGGAGGGTCGGTGCTGCTCACCGATCAGGCGGCGGCCGTCGAGGTGCTGCGGAGCGAGCTACGGCCGGGCGACGTCGTCCTGGTGAAGGGCTCCCGGTATCGCACCTGGGAGGTGGCCGACGCGCTGCGCGCCGACGCGGCCGGGACGGAGGTGACCGCGTGAGGGCGGTCATCGTCGCCATCGGCGTGGCGTTCCTGATCTCGCTGCTCGCCACCCCGATCGCGATCAAGGTGTTCACCCGGCTCAAGGCGGGCCAGCCGATCCGGGCCGAGGGCCCGGCGATGCACCAGGGCAAGAAGGGCACGCCGACGATGGGCGGCGTGGTCTTCATCCTGGCCACCGTGATCGCGTACGTCGCCGGCCACCTGGCCCTGACCACCCTGCCGGACGCCCAGATCGCCCAGGTCGAGCCGACCATCACGGCGCTGGTGCTGCTGGGGCTGATGGTCTTCTCCGGGGCGGTCGGCTTCATCGACGACTTCCTCAAGGTCCGCAAGCGGCACAGCGGCGGCCTGAACAAGCGCGGCAAGCTCTTCGGCCAGATCCTGGTCGGCGCGATCTTCGGCGTGGTCGCGCTCTACTTCCCGAGCAGCATGACCGACGCCGGCGGCACCAGGACGAACACCGAGACCGTCGGCAGCACCACGCTCAGCTTCATCCGGGACATCCCGGCGCTGGAACTGACCAAGGTCGGCGCGGTGATCGTGATCATCCTGGTGGTGATGGCGGCGACCAACGGGGTCAACCTCACCGACGGCCTGGACGGTCTGGCCACCGGCGCCTCGGTGATGGTGCTGGCCGCGTACGCGCTGATCGCGTTCTGGCAGTACCGGCACTGGTGCGCCGACCCGACGTACACCGCCGACCCGAACAACTACTGCTACGCCGTCCGGGACCCGCTGGAGATCGCGCTGATCGCCGGGGCGGCGGCCGGGGCCTGCGTGGGCTTCCTGTGGTGGAACACCTCGCCGGCCCGGATCTTCATGGGCGACACCGGCGCGCTCGGCCTGGGCGGCCTGATCGCCGGCATGGCGATGTCCACCCGGACGATCCTGCTGCTGCCCATCCTCGGCGGCCTCTTCGTGATCATCACGATGTCCGTGGTGATCCAGATCATCTCCTTCCGCACCACCGGCAAGCGGGTGTTCCGGATGTCGCCCCTCCAGCACCACTTCGAGCTGGCCGGCTGGAGCGAGGTCAACATCGTGGTCCGCTTCTGGATCATCGCGGGCATCGGTGTGGCGATCGCGCTCGGCCTGTTCTACAGCGACTTCCTGGCCAGCATGGGCTGACCGGGGCGACCCGGCGGGGACTCCTCCTAGCGGAGGGGTCCCCGTTTCGCATTCCGACACGCCGAGCGGGCCGAACGGCCGGAACGGGCCACCCACAACCGCGATGATGGTCGGGTGGGGGAGGACCGAGGCGCGACCGGCACGACAACGACAGCGGAGACCCAGGTACGACGGGGGGCGGGCGCGGGGCGTACGACGGATCCGCCGGTGGGGCTGGTCGGCCTGGACGCGGCCGGCGGCCTGGCGGCGCTGCGCGGCCTGCTGGCCCGCCCGCTGGCCTCCTACTACCTGCTGCTCTCCAGCGCCAGCCTGCTGCTGCTGATCGGCCTGACCATGGTCTTCTCGGCCACCAGCGTGCGCGACTACGCCGAGGACGGCGACGCGTCGGCGTCGGTGACCAAGCAGGCGGTCTTCGCGGTGATCGGCATCGTGGCCTTCTGGGCCTGCCAGCGGCTGCCCGCCCGCACCTACCGGGTGCTCGGCCGGCCCGCGCTGGCCACCGCGGTCGGCCTGCTGGTGCTGCTCAACCTGCTGCTCGCCTTCGCCCGGCTGACCGGCCAGGAGTCCGCCCGGATCGGCCCGGTCGAGGCCCGGCTGCTCTGGCTCTTCATCGGCGGCATCCAGTTGCAGCCCGGCGAGCTGGCCAAGCTCGCGCTGGTGCTGTGGGGCGCGCACGTGGTCGCCCGCAAGGGCGCCGCGCTGGGCTGGTGGAAGGAGCTGGCCACCCCGCTCTTCCCGGTGGTCGGGCTGCTCTTCGTGCTGGTCGGCTACAACGACCTGGGCACCATGCTCTGCCTGCTGGCCATCGTGGTCGGGCTGCTCTGGGCCGCCGGCGTGCGGATGCGGGTGTTCGCCGTGCTGTCCGCCGTGGGCCTGCTCGGCATCGGGCTGCTGGTCGCGGTCGCCTCGCTCGGCGCCGGCTCCGGCGAGCGGGGCGAGAAGAACTACCGCTTCGCCCGGCTGATGTACTTCATCGACCCGCCGGACCCCGAGCAGTGCAAGCTGGCCGACTGCTACCAGACCTTCCAGGGCCGGCTGGCGATCGAGCACGGCGGCTGGTTCGGGGTCGGACTGGGCCAGGGCAGCCTCAAGTGGGACTGGCTGCCCGAGGCGCACAACGACTTCATCTTCGCGGTCATCGCCGAGGAGCTCGGCGTGGTGGGCTGCACCGTGGTGCTCGTCCTGTTCGCCGTGCTGGCGTACACCGGGCTGCGGATCGCCCGCCGGGTCGAGGACCCGTTCCGCCGGCTCGCCGCCGCCGCGGTCACCACCTGGCTGGTCAGCCAGGCCGTGATCAACATCGGTGGGGTGACCGGCCTGCTGCCGATCACCGGCCTGCCGCTGCCGTTCATCTCCGACGGCGGCAGCGCCCTGGTGGTGACCCTGGCCGCGGTCGGCATGCTGGCCTCCTTCGCCCGCGCCGAACCCGATGCCGCGAGAGCCCTGCATGCCCGTCCGCCCGCCCGATGGGTCCGACTAGTCTGGGCCCCGTTGCCGCCGCTTCCCGGCCGGCGGCGCCGCCCGGCGCCGCCACCGGCTGCCCCAGGGTCCGTACCCCGGTCGCGGACGCGGCGGGAGGACGAGCAGGCCGCCCCGCGCGGCGGCCGGCAGGGCCGGACCCGGGGCGGGACGGCGAACGAGAGGAGACGCTGATGGGTCCGCTGCGTTCGGTGGTGCTCTGCGGAGGGGGCACCGGTGGCCACATCTACCCCCTGCTCGCCTTCGCCGACTGCCTGCGCCGACACGACCCGGGCGTCCGGATCACCTGCCTGGGCACGCCCAAGGGCCTGGAGAACGAGCTGATCCCGCCGGCCGGCTACGACCTGCGGCAGATCCCGGCGTACCAGCTGCCCCGCTCGGTCAACATGGGCCTGGTCCGCACCCCGGACCGGATGTGGAAGGCGGCCCGCGCCGCGGGCAAGGTGATCGACGAGGTCCAGGCCGACGCGGTCGTCGGCTTCGGCGGGTACGTCTCCGTGCCCGGCTACCTCGCCGCCTGGCGGCGCGAGATGCCGATCGTCATCCACGAGGTGAACGTCCCGCCGGGCGTGGCCAACCGGCTCGGCATGAAGTTCACCAAGAACATCGCGGTGGGCTTCCCGCACCAGCCGGCCCAGTCCGAGGCGCTGCGCGACGCCCGGGTGGTCGGCGTGCCGCTGCGCCGGGGCATCGCCGGCCTGGACCGGGCCGCCATGCGCGACGCCGCCCGGGCCCACTTCGGGCTCCGCCCCGACCTGCCGGTGCTCTTCGTCGCCGGCGGCTCGCAGGGCGCCCGCTCGATCAACCTGGCGGTCTCCGGCGCGGCCAAGGAGCTGGCCCGCAACGGCGTGCAGGTGCTGCACGTGATGGGTGCCCGCAACGAGCCGGTGCCGGTCCCCACCGACCTGCCGGTGCCGTACGTGGCCCTGCCCTACCTGTCCGAGATGGAGCTGGGCTACGCCGCCGCCGACCTGATGCTGGCCCGCGGCGGGGCGATGACCTGCGCCGAGGTGGCCGCGATCGGGCTGCCCACCATCTACGTGCCGTACCCGCACAGCAACCAGGAGCAGAAGCGCAACGCGCTGCCCGTGGTGGAGGCCGGTGGCGGGCTGCTCGTCGACGACGCCGAGCTGACCCCGGACTGGCTGGAGCGCACGGTCATCCCGCTGGTCCGGGACCCGCGCCGGCTGTATGAGATGGGCGCCGCCGCCGCCGCGTACGGCCGCCGGGACGGCGACGTCGCCCTGCTGAACTTCGTCTACGAGGCGGTGGCCCGATGAAGCCGGCCACCGCGACGGGAAGGTACCTGGCATGAACACCGCGCAGTTCACCCCGGCCGGCACGCTCACCGCCGAGGACCTGGGCCGGATCCACCTGATCGGGGTGGGCGGGGTCGGCATGAGCGGCCTGGCCCGGCTCTTCCTCACCCGGGGCCTGCCGGTCTCCGGCAGCGAGCTGCGGCAGTGGCCGTCCCTGGCCGGCCTGCGCGCGCTCGGCGGGACGATCCACATGAGCCACGAGGCGTCGAACCTCGACGGCGTGGACACCGTGGTCTATTCCTCGGCCATCCCGCAGGACCACCTGGAGATGGTGGAGGCCCGCCGGCGCGGCCTGCGGGTGCTGCACCGCTCCGAGGCGCTCGCCGCCGCGATGACCGGCCGCCGCACGGTGGCGGTCGCCGGCACCCACGGCAAGACCACCACCACCTCGATGGTCACCATGGTGCTCCAGCAGGCCGGCGCGGACCCGTCCTTCGTCATCGGCGGGGAGATCTCCGAGGTCGGCTCCGGTGCGCACCACGGCACCGGCGAGCACTTCGTGGTCGAGGCGGACGAGAGCGACCGGTCGTTCCTGATCTACCGCCCGTACCTCTCGATCATCACGAACATCGAGGCCGATCACCTCAACACCTACGGGGACCTGGCGAACCTGGAGGCGACCTTCGCCGAGTTCGCCCGGCTCACCGACCCGGACGGGTTCATCGTCACCTGCGCCGACGACCCGGGCGGCCGGCGGCTGGCCGAGACGCTGCGCGCCGAGGGGCGCCGGGTCTGGACGTACGGCGAGTCCGCCGACGCCGACCTGCGGCTGAGCGAGATGGTCTCCTCCGCGAAGGGGGTGCGCTACCTCGCCGAGATCGACGGCCGCTCGCTGGGCGAGATCCGGCTGCCGGTGCCGGGCCGGCACATGGGGCTCAACAGCGCCTCCGCGGTGCTCGCCGCGTACCTGCTGGAGCTGCCGGTGGCGGCGGCGGAGGCGGCGCTGGCGTCCTTCCCCGGGGTGCGCCGGCGCTTCGAGCGCAAGGGCGTCGCCGACGGCGTGCTGGTCTACGACGAGTACGCCTACCACCCGACCTCCATGACCCTGGCGTTGCAGACGCTGCGCGAGGTGGCCGGGGAGGGCCGGCTGATCGCGGTCTTCCAGCCGTACCGGCTGTACCGCACCCGCGACCTCCAGGCGGAGATCGCCGCCGCGCTGGGCATCGCCGACGAGCTGGTCCTGTTGGAGGTCTTCGGCCCCGGTGAGCTGCGCCAGCCGGGGGAGGGGTCGGCCGCGCTGATCGAGGCGGTCCCGCTGCCGGCCGCGCAGAAGGTGTTCGTCGACTCCTGGGACGACGCGCCGGCGGAGGTGGCCCGCCGGGCCCGCCCCGGTGACGTGGTGGTGACCATGGGCGCCCCGCCGATCTCGCTGATGGGCGACCAGCTCCTCGACGCCCTGGCGGCCCGTACCGGGGGCCCCGCCGCCGGTACGACGGGCCTCGGCGAGGCCGTCGACCCGGACGGCGCGGCCTCGACCGCCGGATGAGCCCGGGTCCGGCGCGGGGCCGTACCACCGGCGCCGACGGTGGCGGTCCCCGGCCGGTCCGGCGTTGGCGGCTGGTTCGGGCCGGCAGCGACGCGGTGCCCGCGTCGACCCGGCGGTTCATGGCCCGGGCCCGGCAGCGGCGGATGCGGGCGGCGCTGCCCTGGGCGGTGGCCGCCGGGGTGCTCGCCCTGGCCGGCCTGGTCGCCTGGACGGTGCTCGGCACCGGCCTGTTCGGTGTCCGGGAGGTGCGGGTGGTCGGGGCGCGGCTGGTCACCCCGGTGGAGGTGCGTGACGCGGCGGCGGTGCCGGACGGCGTACCGCTGGCCCGGGTCGACCTGGCCGAGGTGGGCCGCCGGATCGGCGCGCTGGCCCCGGTGGAGCGGGCCTCGGTCAGCCGGGACTGGCCCGGAACGCTGGTCGTCACGGTGGTCGAGCGCACCGGCGTGGCGGCGGTGCCCCGCGACGGGCAGTTCGTGGTGATCGACCGCGAGGGAGTGGTGTTCCGGACCGCGCCGCGCGTCCCGGCGGGGCTGCCGGTGGTCCGGCTGACCGCCCCGGGCCCGACCGACCCGGGGACCCGGGCGGCGTTGCAGGTGCTGTCGGTCCTCACCCCGCAGTTGCGCGGGGAGCTCACCGAACTGACCGTCGAAGGGCTGGCCCGGATCAGCCTGACCCTGCGCGGTGACCGGACGGTGGTCTGGGGCGACGCCACCCGGGGTACGGACAAGGCCAGGGTGGCGACCGCGCTGCTCGGTCGGGAGGCGGACACGATCGACGTGAGCGCCCCGGACGTGGTCACCTTCAAGTAGGGAACGTGAGTCGGCCCGCTCCGGGCGGCGACACGCCGAGCAGGTCCTTGGCTCATCGGGCGGCGGCGCTTACGTTGCCCCGAAGAGGATCAGTGGTTGACATAACTCTGAGCCTCTAGTAGAGGGTGAGGGTTCAGCCCTGATTCTCCACTGGTGACAGACGTCGTCGACGCTGGTCAGGCCATGCCGTGCCGGGTCGACCGATGCCAATCTCGAAGGGAAAGGACCGGAGATGACACCTCCGCACAACTACCTGGCGGTCATCAAGGTCGTCGGCATCGGTGGCGGCGGCGTGAACGCCGTCAACCGGATGATCGAGGTTGGGCTCAAGGGCGTCGAGTTCATCGCGATCAACACCGACGCGCAGGCGCTGCTGATGAGCGACGCCGACGTCAAGCTCGACGTCGGCCGGGAGCTGACCCGGGGGCTGGGCGCGGGCGCCAACCCGGACGTCGGCAAGAACGCCGCCGAGGACCACCGCGACGAGATCGAGGAGGTGCTCAAGGGCGCCGACATGGTCTTCGTGACCTGCGGCGAGGGCGGCGGCACCGGCACCGGCGGCGCGCCCGTGGTGGCCAACATCGCCCGCAAGCTCGGCGCGCTGACCATCGGCGTGGTGACCCGGCCGTTCTCCTTCGAGGGCAAGCGCCGCCAGGTGCAGGCCGAGGCCGGCATAGACGAACTGCGCAACCAGTGCGACACGCTGATCGTCATCCCGAACGACCGGCTGCTGGCGCTCGGCGACCGCAACATCTCCATGATGGACGCCTTCCGCACCGCCGACCAGGTGCTCCTCTCCGGTGTCCAGGGCATCACCGACCTGATCACCACGCCGGGTCTGATCAACCTGGACTTCGCCGACGTCAAGAGCGTGATGAGCGGCGCCGGCAGCGCGTTGATGGGCATCGGCAGCGCCCGCGGCGAGAACCGCGCGGTCGAGGCGGCCGAGGCCGCCATCTCCAGCCCGCTGCTGGAGCAGAGCATGGACGGCGCACGCGGCGTGCTGCTCTCCATCGCCGGCGGTTCCGACCTGGGTCTGTTCGAGATCAACGACGCCGCGCAGCTGGTCACCGACGCGGCCCACCCGGACGCCAACATCATCTTCGGCGCGGTCATCGACGACGCGCTGGGCGACGAGGTCCGGGTCACCGTCATCGCCGCCGGCTTCGACGGGGGCACCCCGTCGTACAAGGCGGTCGAGACGCCGCGTAAGACCAACCAGAACCAGCCCACGCCGCAGACGCCGCCGGCGACCCCGCCGGCCACCATGCCGGCCCCGCAGCAGTCCCCGCGTCGGGTGCTCTTCGACGACGTCGACGTGCCGGACTTTCTCAAGAACGGGTCCTGAGCCCCACCGATGACCGATCACCCCGCCCCGGTGCGCCCCGACCGGCGTGCCGAACTCGCCGCCGGGCTGGCCCAGGTCCGGGCCCGGATCGCCGACGCCTGCGTCCGGGCAGGCCGGGACCGCTCCGAGGTCACCATGATCGCGGTGACCAAGACGTACCCGGCCGGCGACGTGGTCGCGCTGGCCGGGCTCGGCGTCACCGACGTGGGGGAGAACCGCGACCAGGAGGCCGCGCCGAAGGCGGCCGAGGTGGCCGCCGCCGGGGTGGGCGTGCGCTGGCACTTCATCGGCCAGCTGCAGCGCAACAAGGCCCGATCGGTGGTCCGCTACGCCGACGTCGTGCACTCGGTGGACAGCGTCCGGCTGGCCCGGGCGTTGGACGCCGCGGCGACCGGCCGGGACCGCCCGCTGGACGCCCTGGTGCAGGTGAGCATCGACGGCGACCCAGCGCGCGGCGGGGCGCTACCGGACTCCGCCGACCCGGACCGCGGCCTCGGTGCGGTGGCCGAGGCGCTCGCCGGGGCCGGCGCCGTCCGGCTGGCCGGGCTGATGGCGGTGGCGCCGCTGGGCTGGGAACCGGAGCGGGCGTTCGCCCGGCTGGCCGAGGTGGCCACCGGGTTCCGCGCGGTGCACCCGGAGGCGGTGGCGCTATCCGCCGGAATGAGCGGGGATCTGGAACAGGCCGTGGCGTACGGCGCGACACATGTCCGCGTTGGCAGCGCGTTGCTCGGAATGCGTCCCACGCTGCGGTAGCCTGACCGCGGAAGAAGCAAATTACATCTGTGTTGTTTGGGGAACGGCATCCCGTTGCCGGGGGCCACGGCGAGCGGCCGCGAATCGTTTGCCAGGGGGATTGCCGAACCGATCGGATGGGCATGGGTTGCCCATCGTGATCAAGCGACACGGCACGGGGGTGCGTGCCGCACGGCGGACGGAAGGGCGCGGGATGGGTGCACTGCGCAAGGCGGGGGTCTGGCTCGGTCTGGTCGAAGAGGACGACGAGCGGGGCTACGACGAGGGTGGCTACGACAAGCCCGGCTACCGCGACTCGCGGTACCGGTCCAGCCGGTACGCCGAGGAGTTCGCCGACGACGACGAGGAGTCGGAGGAGCCGCCGGCTCCGCGACCGCGCCTCGGTGAGCGGGGGCGGCTGAGCGAGCGCGCCTCGGCCCGCGCGGCGGACGCCGAGCGCGCCGAGGACGACCGCGCGGAGCGGGTCGAGCGGTCCAGCGTCCGGTCGATCACGAGGTCCGGCGCGGGGGAGACCTCGGGGGCCCTGACCTACCACACCCGGGACAATCTCGCCCTGGCCCCGCAGGTTCAGCAGCGCGAACGCGCGGTGGTGGCCGAGGAGGAGCAGCGTTACCAGATCACCACGCTGCACCCGACCACCTACCGCGAGGCCCGGACGATCGGGGAGCATTTCCGCGACGGCGTGCCGGTGATCATCAACCTCACCGAGATGGACGAGGCCGATGCCCGCCGACTGGTGGACTTCGCCGCCGGGCTGGCGTTCGGGCTGCGCGGTACGATCGAGCGCGTGACCAACCGGGTGTTCCTGCTCTCACCGGCCAACGTCCAGGTCACCGCGGAGGACAAGGCCAAGATCGCTGAGGGCGGCTTTTTCAGCCTGAGTTAGTCCGCCCGACCGAGGGACGTCGTCTGCCGTGTTGTCGATCGTGCTGCAAGTGCTCTATCTGATCCTGTATATCTTCCTCATTGTGCTGTTGGCCCGATTCGTCCTGAGCGCCGTCCTCCAGTACGGTCGCCGGTGGCAACCGGGACGGGGAGCATCGGCGGGACTGGAATCCGTGTGGAGCGTCACTGATCCGCCTCTCAAGGCGTTGAGGCGTGTGATCCCTCCACTGCGAATTGGTACCGTGAGCATCGACCTGGCTTCCCTTGTGCTCCTGGTTATCCTGTTCGTGCTGATGGAGTTCGTGTTGAAGCGGTTGATCATTGGATGAACATCTGGTGGCCCAGCCCGCTACGCGGCCGCAACTGACCCGAGGAGTTTCGATGCCGCTGACCCCGGCCGACGTCCACAACGTCGCCTTCAAAAAGCCGCCGATCGGCAAGCGGGGGTACGACGAGGAGGAAGTCGACGCCTTCCTGGACGAGGTCGAGCGTGAGCTTGCCCGTCTGATCGAGGAGAACAACGAGCTGCGCGCCCAGGTGGAGCGTGGCGGCCGTGGTGGCGCGCCCGCCGGTCCTGGTGGCGACGCCCGTCTCGCGGCGGAGCTCAACGACGTCAAGGCCCAGCTCGACCGGGTGCAGCGCGACAAGGCCGCCGCCGAGCAGGCCGCCCGCGCCATGCAGGCGGAGCTCGAGCAGGTGCGCACCACCGGCGGCGGCCCCGCCAACGCCGGTGACGGCGAGCAGCAGGCCCTGCGCGTGCTGATGATGGCTCAGCGGACCGCCGACGACCACGTCTCCGACGCCCGTCGCGAGGCTGACCAGCTGCTCTCCGAGGCCCGTTCCAAGGCCGAGGAGGTCACCCGCGAGGCCCGCGCCAAGGCCGACGCCCTGGAGCGCGACGCGCGCCAGCGGCACCAGGAGGCCATGGGCGGCCTGGACGCCAAGCGGACCGCGCTGCAGAAGCACATCGAGGAGCTCAAGCAGTTCGAGCGTGAGTACCGCACCCGGCTCAAGGCGTACCTGGAGAGCCAGCTGCGGGACCTCGACGGTCGCGGCCAGGGCCTGGAGGCCGAGATGACCCGCTCCGAGAGCGGTCGTTCCGGCTCCGGCAACGGTCTCGCCGCCGCCGGCCTCGCCGGCTCGTACGGTGGCGGGCGCTCCGGCGCCCTCGAAGCCGGTCGCTGATCCACGGCCGACGACCGTCCCCGGACGGTCGTCGGCCGCGCCTGACCGACACGACGCGGCGGGGGTGAGCCGTGATAGTCGCAAGCCTG
Organism: Micromonospora sp. BS32; assembly: GCF_059089345.1. Taxonomy (NCBI): domain Bacteria; kingdom Bacillati; phylum Actinomycetota; class Actinomycetes; order Micromonosporales; family Micromonosporaceae; genus Micromonospora; species Micromonospora sp. BS32. The sequence goes on along the minus strand of NZ_JBSSHR010000009.1, from coordinate 62,398 downwards.
TTGCTCATCCTCGTCGCGGTCGTACTGCTGGTGTTCGGCCTCGCTGACGGCTCCAGCACCCTGCTGATCAGTTCCATCGCGGCCAGTGTGCTGGCCGCCGTCGCGCTGGTGACCGGCGCCCGCCAGGCGGCCGCCACCCGGGCGGCGACGGCCGGTGCCGGGTCGCGCGACCGGGCCCCCCGGGCCCCCAGGACGGCAGCCCCGCCCGCTCCCGGCGGCTCGGGGCGGGCGATCCCCGTCCAGCACGTACGCACGACGTTCGGCACCGGCGGCGAAGGGCGGCGGCAACCGCCCGAGCCGCCGGTGAGCGCGGACGTCGTGAACCGCACCGACTCCGCCGACGACGGGCCACGGCCGTTCCCGGCCGCCACCGGATCAGCCCCGGACTCCGGGCCCGCGCCGGCCCGCGACTCCGAGGAGTCCCGGCCGACGCCCGGCGCGGTGCTGTGGGAGCCGGACGGCGGGTCGAGAACTACCGCCCCGGCCGCGACGGCTGGCGGCCCCGGCGAGACGGCGACGGCGGAGAGCGCCGACCCCGGCACCGGCCGGGCGTGGCCACCCACCGCCGGGTCGTCCTGGGAACGCGAGGCCGGGACGCCGTGGGAGCCCGAGGCGGAGACGCCATGGGCCCCCGAGGCGGAGACGCCATGGACCCCCGACGCCGAGTCGCCGTGGGACGACGCCGACCCGGCGCCCACCACCGGTGGCGGCTGGCGCGACGAACCGGATGTCCAGCGGGTACGCCCGGCCGACGCCGCCCGGCTGGAGCGGCTCGACGCGGAGGTCCAGGTGATCGACGGCCGGCCCCGGTACCACCTGTTCTCCTGCGTCCACCTGATCGGGCGGGAGCACGAGGCGCTGCCGGTCTCCGAGGCGGTCTCCCTCGGCTTCACTCCGTGCGCCCGCTGCGCGCCGGCCACCACCCTGCTCGCCGACGCCTTCCCCGGCTGAGGTGGCGCCCACCAATGTCCACGGACGATCCGCTCACCGTCGCCGTACGGGTCAAGCCCGGGGTGTCCCGGGCCCGGGTCGGCGGCCGCTTCGACGGCCCGCACGGCCCCGCCCTGGTGATCGCGGTGAACGCGCCGGCGGTCGACGGCCGGGCCACCGAGGCGGCCCGCCGGGCGCTCGCCGGGGCGCTGGGCGTACGCCCAGCGGCGGTCTCGCTGCGTGCGGGCGCGGCGAGCCGGGACAAGCTCTTCCTGGTCGACCGCCCGGCGCCCGGGCTGGCCGACGCGCTGCGCCGGCTGCGCGACGGATCGGCCGGGTGAGGGTGCTCCGGGTCGGGCGCCCGTGACGCCCGGGCTCGACCTCGCGCTGCTGCTCGGCGCCGCCGTCCTGCTGGTCGCGGTCGGTGCGGTCCGCTTCTCCACCCGGCTCGGTGTGCCGAGCCTCCTGGTCTACCTGGCGCTCGGGGTGGCGATCGGGGAGGCCGGTCTCGGCATCCGCTTCGACGACGCCGAGCTGACCCGGGTGCTCGGCTTCTGCGCGCTCATCGTGATCATCGCCGAGGGTGGCCTCACCGCCCGGTGGAGCACCCTGCGGCCGGTGCTCGGCCTGGCCGGGGCGCTCTCCACGGTCGGTGTGGCGGTCAGCATCGTCGTCGTCGGCCTGGTGGTGCACCTGTTGCTCGGGCTGGACTGGCGGCTGGCCCTGCTCTACGGCGCGGTGCTCTCCTCCACCGACGCCGCGGCCGTCTTCGCCACGCTGCGCCGGCTGCGGCTGCCGCCCCGGCTGGTGGCCACGCTGGAGGCCGAGTCCGGCATGAACGACGCCCCCGTGGTGATCGTCGTCGTGCTGCTCTCCCGGGCGTCCGGTCCCGCCCACCCGTGGTGGTACGAGGTCCTGCTGGTCGGCTACGAGCTGGGCGTGGGCGCGGCGGTGGGGCTGGCCGCGGGGATCACCGGCCGATTCGCGTTGCGCCGGGCGGCGCTGCCGTCGTCGGGGCTCTACCCGATCGCGGCGGTCGGCTTCACCGTGCTGGCGTACGCCGCCGGCGCGGTGCTGCACGCCTCCGGCTTCCTCGCCGTCTACGTCGCCGGGGTGCTGCTGGGCAACGCCCGGCTGCCGCACCGGCAGGCCATTCTCGGCTTCGCCGACGGGCTGGCCTGGCTGGCCCAGATCGGCCTGTTCGTGCTGCTCGGGCTGCTGGCCACGCCGAGCCGGCTGGACGCCGCCGTGCTGCCCGCGGTGGTCACCGGGCTGGCCCTGCTGCTGGTCGCCCGGCCGCTGTCGGTGCTGGTGGCCGCGCTGCCGTTCCGGGTGCCGCTGCGCGAGCGGGCGTTCCTGTCCTGGGCGGGGCTGCGCGGGGCGGTGCCGATCGTGCTGGCCACCATCCCGCTGTCGGAGCGGGTGCCGGGGGCGGACCGGCTCTTCGACGCGGTCTTCGTCCTCGTGGTGATCTTCACGCTGCTCCAGGCCGGCACCCTCGCCCCGGCGGCCCGCCGGCTGGGGGTGACCGCGCCGGCCGAGGCGGCCGAGATCCGGGTGGAGACGGCGCCGCTGGAGCGGATGCGGGCCGACCTGCTCCAGCTGGAGGTGCCGGAGGGCTCCCGGCTGGCCGGCGTGCACGTCGACGAGTTGCGGCTGCCGGTGGGCGCCTCGGTGACCCTGGTGCTGCGCGACGGGGCGGGTTTCGTGCCCGGCCCGGACACCCGGTTCAAGACCGGGGACAGCCTGCTCATCGTGGCCACCGCCGCGGTACGGGACGAGGCCGAGCGGCGGCTGCGGGCGGTCAGCCGGCGGGGTCGACTGGCCCGGTGGTTTGGCGAGTACGGCGAGGATCGGGACGGCTGATCTGCTAGCGTTCCTTTTGCCCTGTTCAGGGCTTACTAGGGGCTGAATGGCGGAGCGTCGGTGCGGCACGTTGTCGGACGCCTGTACGTTCCGTATTCTTGCCAACCTCCGGAGTGCGCGGCGGAAGTAGCCGTGCGCCCGTTTGTGTACTTGGGGGACGCCAGGTCGGCGACCCCTGTCCGGTGCACCGCCGATCCGCCGCGTCGCTGCGGCCGAGGGAGCTGACGATGGCGAAGCCAGCCGACACCAGGACCGCCGGCCGCAAGCCGGTGGCGAAGGCCACCCGCAGTGCGGCGGAGACCGAGAAGATCCGGGCGGCCCTGGCGGCCCGCCGGGACGAGCTGCGAGCCGAGTACGATCAGACGCTGAGCGAGATCACCGAGCTGCAGCGCGACCGGCTGACCGACTCGGCCGGGGACGACCAGGCCGACACCGGCACCAAGACGTTCGAGCGCGAGCAGGAGATCTCCCTCGCCAACAGCATCCGGGAACGGATCACCCAGGTCGAGCGCGCGCTGGAGCGGCTCGACGAGGGTGGCTACGGATGGTGCGAGCGGTGCGGGAACCCGATCCCGGTGGAGCGGCTCGCCGCCTTCCCGTCGGCGACCCTCTGCGTGACCTGCAAGCAGCTGGAGGAGCGGCGCTGACGTCTGCTCCCCGGTGACCGCGCGAGACGGCGAACCTTCGCCGTCGGAACAAGTCGATGGGGAGTAGATGACCACAGCACCGTCCGCCGGATCCGGCACCGCTGAGCCGGGCGGGGGCACACCCCGCCGCCGGGCGCTGCGGGTCCTGGTCGGCATCGCGTTGACCGCCCTGGTGGCCGACCTGCTCACCAAGCACCTGGCGCTGCTGTTCCTCGACGACCGCGGCCCGGTACGGCTCCTCGGCGGGGTGGTCTACCTCACCCTGACCCGCAACAGCGGGGCGGCGTGGAGCATCGGCTCCGGCCACACCTGGGTCTTTCCGGTGATCACCATCGGCGTGGTCGGCTGGATCGTCTGGATGGCGCTGCGGCTGCGCTCGCTGCCGTGGGCGGTCTCGCTGGGCCTGGTGCTGGGCGGCGCGCTCGGCAACCTCACCGACCGGATCTTCCGCGCCCCCGGGCACTTCGTCGGGCACGTGGTCGACATGGTCAGCCTCTTCGACCCGTACGGCCAGGTCTGGCCGGTGTTCAACCTGGCCGACAGCTGCCTGGTCTCCGGTGTGCTGCTCGCCGTCCTGCTGGAGCTGACCGGCCGGCAGCGGGACGGCCGGCGGCCCGGTGACGCCGGCGCCACCCCGGCCGCCGCGGCCCCGGCCGACGTCGACTCGCGGGAGCGGGCGTGACCTCCGCCTTCGCCGCGGGCGGCGACCACCGTTCCCTTCCCGTCCCGGACGGCCTGGACGGGATGCGCCTGGACCAGGCCGTGTCCCGGCTCTTCGGGCTCTCCCGTACCGCCGCCGCGGTGCTGGTCGACGCGGGCGACGCGCTGGTCGACGGCGTGGTTCGGCAGAACTCGCACAAGGTCAAGGCGGGCTCCTGGCTGGAGGTGACGCTGCCCGCGCCGGTCGCCCCGCCGACGGTGGTGCCGCAGGCGGTGCCCGGCCTCGACGTGGTCTACGCCGACGACGACATCGTGGTGGTGGACAAGCCCGTCGGCGTGGCCGCCCACCCGAGCCCGGGCTGGACCGGACCGACCGTGATCGGCGGCCTCGCCGCGATCGGGCACCGGATCTCCACCAGCGGCGCCGCCGAGCGGCAGGGCGTGGTGCACCGGCTCGACGTCGGCACCACCGGCATCATGGTGGTGGCCAAGAGCGAGCAGGCGTACACGGCGCTCAAGCGGGCGTTCAAGTACCGCGAGGTGGAGAAGCGCTACCACGCCGTGGTCCAGGGCCACCCCGACCCGTCGCGCGGCACCATCGACGCCCCGATCGACCGGCACCCGCACCACGACTATCGGTGGGCGGTGGTCTCCGGCGGCAAGCCGAGTATCACCCACTACGACACCATCGAGGCGTTCCCGGCGGCGAGCCTGCTCGACGTGCGGCTGGAGACCGGCCGCACGCACCAGATCCGGGTGCACTTCTCGACGCTGCGGCACCCGTGTGTGGGCGACATCACCTACGGCGCGGACCCGACGCTCTCGGCCCGCCTCGGGCTGAGCCGGCAGTGGCTGCACGCCCGCTCGCTGAGCTTCCTGCACCCGCGCACCGGCGACGAGGTCACCTTCGTCAGCGAGTACCCGGACGACCTGGCGCGGGCGCTCGCCGTGCTGCGCGACTGACGTCATCCGATCCGATCCGAGGGGGGCCGCGCCGGTGAGCGCCGCCGATCCGCCGCCGGCGACCGACCGGCCCGACCGGGCCGGTCGGCCCGGCTGGCTGGTCTGGGTCGCGCTCCTCGCGGTCTGCGCGGTGCTGCTCGCCGCCGGCTGGGCGGGCCGCCACGACGCGCCGGTGGGCGACCGCACGGTGGGCGAGGTGACCCGGGTGGGGGTCGCCACCGGCGACCCCATCCCCGGGTACCAGCGGGCGGCCGCGTCGGAACTCGCCGCGCTGCCCGCGACGGGATCGCCGTCCGGGACGTACGCCCTGGTCTCGTTCGACGCGTACCTGCCGCCGGGCGGGCTGCCGGCGGTGCTCGCCGGGGCGCCGGTCGCCGAGGTGGTCGCCCGGGTCCCGCTGCCCGACCGGCAGACCGAGGTCGTCCACCTGGCGGCGCAGCGCCTGCCGCAGGACGTGGTCGCCGGGATGGCCGCGGTGGCCGACCGCAAGGACCGCGAGGCCGCCGACCAGCGGACCCGCGCGGCCGGGTCCGCCGACCCGGAACTGCGCCGGGGGTACGACACCGGGGCGCGGGTCGCGGCGGCGGAGGCGGCGGCCTACCGTCGCGGGTGCGACTGCGTGTACGCGGCGGTGGTCCGGGCGGCGCCGCCCGTGCTGCGGGAGCTGGCGAGCCGGCCCGGGGTGCGGGTGGTGGACCCGGCGCCGGAGGTCGGCCGGCTCGACCGGACGGTGTTCACCCCGCCGCTGCCGGACCAGCGGGACGTGGTGCGGCCGCCGGCCGACGCCGGTCCCGGGGCGACGGGTTCCGGAATGGGGGATTCGTCGGAAGCGGCACAGGGTGTGATCGACCCCTCACCCCGCCGGTGGGCCGCCGGGGCCGGTCCCCGGCGGGCGGCGACCGCCCCGACCTCCCCGGACAGCGGTCGCGGCGGGTAGACGACGCGGTCGCGTTGAGTATGTCCACCGGGGGATGTGCACAGACCGGTGTGGTCCGAATAGGGTTTCGTTCGTAGCCTGTCAGGCGGAGATCGATGGCGCGGGGAGGGCGAGCCTTGGACGGCACCGAGTCCGGCTGGGGCCGGTCGGCCGAACCGGCACCGCGATGGCGGGCCCTGCTCGACCGTGCCCGCCTCAGCGGCCGCGCCCCGGAGCAGGGCGAGGCCGACCGCCGGGCCGACGAGCAGTCGGCGCGCGAGTCGATGCCCCGGCGCGCGTCCGGCAACGGCTGGTCCGGTCGCGCCTCGGCCCCCGTGCCCCCGGCCGACCCCGGATACACCCCGGACCCGTCGTACCGGGCCGAGGCCTCGTACCGGGTCGACCCGGCCTACCGGGTGGAGCCGACGTACCAGCCCGAGCCGACGTACCAGTCCGAGCCGACGTACCAGCCCGAGCCGACGTACCAGCCCGAACCGACGTACCAGCCCGAACCGACGTACCAGCCCGAGCCCCGCTATCCGGTGGAGCCGCCCGATCGGGTCGAGTCCCGCTACGCGCTGCTGGACAACGGCTACCGGCACGAGCCGCGGCCGGCCGAGTCCCGCTACGCCGCCCTGCTCGACGGCGGCTACCGCCCGGGCTCCGCGACGACGTACCCGCAGCAGCCCGGCCACCCCGAGCCGGCGTACCCGGCCGAGCAGCCGGGCTATCCGGTGGAGCCGACGTACCCGGAGCCCGCCCGGCGGGCCGAGCCGGCGCACCAGTCGGAGCCGGCCTACCCGCCGGCGGTGACCACCGACCGGGGCTACCCGGCGCGGATCGAGCCGGCCCGGATCGAGTGGCGCGCGCAGACGCCGCAGGACGAGCAGGAGCGGTCCGCCGGCGTCCTCCGCCGCGACCTGGGCACCCCGCGGGTGCTGGCCTTCGCCAACCCCAAGGGCGGGGTGCACAAGACCACCGCCACCGTGCTCGCCGCGGCCACCGTGGGCAGCGTCCGCGGCCGGGGCGTGCTCGCCTGGGACGACAACGAGCTGCGCGGCACCCTCGGCCTGCGCGCCGGCAGCGCCCGGCACGCCCGGACCATCCGGCACCTGATCAGCGACCTCGCCCACATCGAGATCCGCGAGGGCGCCGAGCTGCTGGAGTCGCTCGACGACTACCTGCGGCACGCCTCCGACGGCTCGTACGACGTGCTGGCCGGCGAGGAGAGCCCGCGCTTCGCCCAGCGGCTCGACCAGTTCACCGTCAAGCGGGTGCTGGAGCTGCTGCGCCGCACCCACGACGTGGTCTGCGTCGACACCGGCAACAACGTGGAGAGCGCCAACTGGCGCACCGTCATGCAGGCCGCCGACCAGCTGGTCGTCACCACCGTCCCGCGCGAGGACGCCGCGTTCAGCGCCGACTGGATGCTGGACCTGCTGCACGAGGTGGGCATGGGGGAGCTGGCCGACAACGCGGTGACCCTGATCTCCTGCCCCACCCCGGGCCGCTCCGCGCTCCAGGACGACCTGGAGAAGCACTTCGCCACCCGGACCCGGGCCGTGGCCGTGGTGCCGTACGACCCGGCGCTGGAGACCGGCTCGTCGATCGAGTACCACCAGCTCCAGGCGGAGACCCGCCAGGCGTGGCTGCGGGCCGCCGCGGTGATGCTGGAGCCGTTCGCCCGCTGAGGGGAGTGTGCGGCCACCGCCGCTCCACGGCGTAGCTGCGCCTGAGAGGATCACCGGGTGAGCCCGGACACCCCCGATCCGTACCGGCCCGTCGGCCGTCCCGACGAGCCGGACCGCACCGCCCCCGCAGCCGAGGGCGCCCCGATCCCGGCCGACCCGGCGACCCGCGTGGACCGGCCCCGACGTACCCCGGTTGCCGTCGTCGCCACGGTGCTCGGGCTCACCGTCCTCGGCGCGCCGCTCGGCCTGCTCTGGGCGGCGGTCGCGCCGGACACCCCGGTGCTGAAGACCGCCGAGGGGGCGGTCTACGCCCAGCCGCAGCCGGAGCAGCCGATCGCCGCCGACGGCTGGTTCAGCCTGCTCGGCCTCGGCTTCGGCGCGCTCGCCGCGCTCGGCCTCTGGATGCTGCTGCGCCGCCGCCGCGGGCCGGCCGGGCTCGTCGCGGTGGCGCTCGGGTCGTTCGGCGCCGCCCTGGTGGCCTGGCAGCTCGGCCGTCGGATCGGCCTCTCCGGCTACCAGCGGCTGCTGGCCACGGCCCCGGACGGCACACCGTTCGCCAAGCCGGCCGACCTGCGCGCCGGCGGGATCCGCTGGTTCCTGGACGTGCTGCCGCTGCCCTTCGGCGACCTGCTGCTGCCGGCGTTCGCCGCGGCGGTGACGTACACCCTGCTGGCCGGCTGGTCGCGCTGGCCGTCGCTGCGCCCGGAGCCGGCGCTCGACGGCCCGTGGCCGCCCGGCGGTCCGGGTGCGGTCAGTTGGGCGCCGGGGGCGACGCAAGCTCCGACAGCGGCACCGGAACCGCCCGGACCTGACGCAGCAGAGCCGCCTCGCGGTTGAGCAGCCGCAGCTCGGCGCGGAGCCGGGCGGCGGTGTCGTCGATGGCGAGCAGCTTCTGCCGGTCGGCCACGGTCAGCGCGGCCGTGGCCGCGACCAGGTGCGACAGCACCGTCGGGTCCTCCGGCAACTGCTCGGAGATGTCCTCCGGATCCGGCCGGATCAGGCCGAGGTACTGGCGGAACACCGCGATCACCCGGGCGGCCAGCAGGTCGGCCGTCTCGTCGGTGCCGGCCGGTTCGGGCAGCCACTCCACCTCGGCGGTCAGGTACGGCGTGGCAGTGTCGTCGACGTCGGCGATCCGGAACCGCCGCCGGCCCACCGTGACGATGTCGAAGCCCCCGTCGTCCAGCTCGGTCACCTGGCGCAGCTCGGCGGTGCAACCGACCTCGTGCAGGGTCACCCCGCCGCCGCCCGGGGTCGGCGTCCCGCTGCCCGGGGCGACCTCCCAGCCGGCCGCGATGGCGACCACGCCGAACTCCCGCGGGGCGCCCTCGGGCAGCCCGACCAGGTGGCGGACCAGGGCCCGGTAGCGCTCCTCGAATATGTGCAGTGGCAGCACCAGCCCGGGAAAGAGCACCGTTCCGAGCGGGAACACCGGCAGCCGTGCGGTCACGTCGTCGAGCCTAGCGGGAGCCCGCCCGTCCGGCGTGGCTCGGCTCACGCCCGCCGCGATGCGGGCGGCGCGGGTGGTCCCCGGGCGGGCCGCCTAGACTCGCAAGGGTGTTGAATCGGATCGACCTGCGCGGCGGTGTCCGTGACCCCCGCCGCCTGCTGCCCCGTGCCCAGCTCGACGTCTCCGTGGCCGTCGAGAGGATCCGTCCCCTCGTGGAGGCGGTCCGGGACCATGGGTACCCGGCGATCCGGGAGGCCAGCGAGCGCTTCGACGGGATCTCTCCGGACGTGCTGCGGGTGCCGGTCGAGACGATCGCCGAGGCCGAGGGGACGCTCGACCCCGAGGTGCGCGCCGCGCTGCTGGAGTCGATCACCCGGGCCCGCAAGGTCCACGCCGACCAGCGCCGCACCGACCACGTCACCCAGGTGGTGCCGGGCGGTGTGGTGACCGAGCGCTGGGTGCCGGTCGACCGGGTCGGCCTCTACGTCCCCGGCGGCCTGGCGATGTACCCGTCGACCGTGGTGATGAACGTGGTCCCCGCCCAGGCGGCCGGGGTCCGCTCGCTGGTGGTGGTCAGCCCGCCGCAGCAGGACAACGGCGGCCTGCCCGACCAGCGGGTCCTGGCGGCCTGCGCGCTGCTCGGCGTCGACGAGGTGTACGCCGTCGGCGGCGCCCAGGCGGTCGCCATGCTGGCGTACGGCGCCGCGGTGGACGCCGAAGGCAGCGCGCACTGCGATCCGGTCGACATGATCACCGGTCCGGGCAACATCTGGGTCACCGCCGCCAAGCGGCTGCTGCGCGGGGTGGTCGGCATCGACGCCGAGGCCGGCCCGACCGAGATCGCCATCCTGGCCGACGACACCGCCGACCCGGCGCACGTCGCCGCCGACCTGATCAGCCAGGCCGAGCACGACCCCCTCGCGGCCAGCGTGCTGGTCACCCCGTCGGTCGAGCTGGCCGACGCGGTGGAGCGGGAGCTGGCCCGCCAGGTGCCGGCCACCAAGCACGTCGAGCGGGTCACCACCGCACTCAGCGGCGAACAGAGCGGCGTCGTCCTCGTCGACGACCTCGACGCCGGGCTGCGGGTGGTCGACGCGTACGCGGCCGAGCACCTGGAGATCCAGACCGTGGACGCCCGCGAGTGGGCGCTGCGGGTACGCAACGCCGGGGCGATCTTCGTGGGCGCCTGGTCGCCGGTGTCGCTCGGTGACTACTGCGCCGGCTCCAACCACGTGCTGCCCACCGGCGGCTGCGCCCGGCACTCCTCCGGGCTGTCGGTGCAGTCCTTCCTGCGCGGCATCCACCTGGTCGAATACACCGAGGACGCGCTGCGCGAGGTGGCCCCGCACGTGGTGACCCTGGCGAACGTGGAGGACCTGCCGGCGCACGGGCAGGCGGTCCGCGTCCGCTTCCCCGGGGACGCGTCGTGACCGGCCTGGACGACCTCCCGATCCGCGACGACCTGCGCGGCCTGACACCGTACGGGGCGCCGCAGCTCGACGTGGCGGTACGGCTGAACACCAACGAGAACTCCTACCCGGTTCCCGAGCCGGTGGTGGAGGCGATCGGCAAGGCCCTCGCGGCCGAGCTGCGTGACCTCAACCGCTACCCGGACCGGGACGCGGTGGCGCTCCGCGCCGACCTGGCCGAGTACCTCGGCCACGGGCTCACCGTCGACCAGGTGTGGGCGGCGAACGGGTCCAACGAGATCCAGCAGCAGCTGCTCCAGGCGTTCGGCGGCCCGGGGCGCAGCGCGCTCGGCTTCGTGCCGGCGTACTCGATGCACCCGCTGCTGGCGCTCGGCACCCGCACCCGGTGGATCCCGGCGCGGCGCGGCGTCGACTTCGGGCTGACCGCCGCCGAGGCGGTCGCCCAGGTCCGCGAGCACGCCCCGGACGTGGTCTTCCTCTGCTCGCCGAACAACCCGACCGGCACCGCGCTCGCCCCCGAGGTGGTCGCCGCGGTGCTCGACGTCGCGCCCGGCATGGTGGTCGTGGACGAGGCGTACGCCGAGTTCGCCCGACCCGGTACGGTCAGCGCGCTCGCCGTGTTGCCCGGCCACCCGCGGCTGGTGGTGAGCCGGACGATGAGCAAGGCGTTCGGCTTCGCCGGCGGCCGGCTCGGCTACCTGGCCGCCGACCCGGCGGTGGTGGCGGCGGTGCAGCTGGTCCGCCTGCCCTACCACCTCTCGACGCTCACCCAGGCCGCCGCCCGGGCGGCGCTCGCGCACCGTGACGCGCTGCTCGGCACCGTCGACGCGATCATGGTCCAGCGGGACCGGATCGTCACCGAGCTGCGCGGCCGGGGCCACCGGGTGGCTGACAGCGACGCCAACTTCGTGCTCTTCGGAGTCGACGGCGACCAGGCCGCCGCCTGGCGCACCCTGCTCGACGCGGGCGTACTGGTCCGCGACGTGGGCCTGCCCGGCTGGCTGCGGGTCACCGCCGGCACCCCCGCCGAGACCGACGCATTCCTCACCGCGATGGAGAAGCTTTCATGAGCCGGACCGCCCGGGTGGAGCGGATCACCAAGGAGACCAAGGTTCTCGTCGAGCTCGACCTCGACGGCGCCGGCAAGGCCGAGATCGGCACCGGGGTGGGCTTCTACGACCACATGCTGAACCAGATCGCCCGGCACGGCGGCTTCGACCTGACCGTGCGCACCGTCGGCGACCTGGAGATCGACGCGCACCACACGATGGAGGACACCGCGCTCGCCCTGGGCGCCGCGTTCGACCAGGCGCTGGGGGACAAGGCCGGCATCCGGCGGTACGGCTCGGCCACCGTGCCGATGGACGAGGTGCTGGTCCGAGCCGCGGTCGACCTCTCCGGCCGGCCGTACGTGGTGCACGACGAGCCCGCGCTGGCGCCGTACATCGGGCCGGTCTACCCGACCAGCATGACCCGGCACATCTGGGAGTCCTTCGGCCAGGCGGCCCGGATCACCCTGCACGTGGACGTGCTCCGGGCGGCCCGCCCCGGTGGGCACCCGGACGCGCACCACGTGGTGGAGGCGCAGTTCAAGGCGGTCTCCCGGGCGCTGCGCGAGGCCACCGCGATCGACCCGCGCAGCGCCGGCGCGATCCCCAGCACCAAGGGGGCGCTCTGATGGGGCCGGTGCTGCCGACCCTGCTGCTGATCCTGGCGGGCGTGCTCGTCGGCGGGGCGTGGTCGTTGTACCGGCAGGGCGCGCCGCGCGGCACCGTGCTGATCACCGGCCTGCTGGCCGCGTTGGCCACCGTCGCCGGGGTGCTCTGGCTGCTTCCCGGGGAGGGCTGATGACGAAGCGGATCGTGGTGCTGGACTACGGCTCGGGCAACCTGCGCTCCGCCGAGCGGGCGCTCGACCACGCCGGCGCGGACGTCACGGTCACCGACGACCTGACCGCCGCCGCCGAGGCGGACGGCCTGGTGGTGCCGGGTGTCGGCGCCTTCGCCGCCTGCATGGCGGGGATCGAGGCGCTCGGCGCGGGCCCGGTGATCGCCGAGCGGGTCGCCGCCGGCCGCCCGGTGCTCGGTATCTGCGTGGGCATGCAGATCCTCTTCGAGCACGGCGACGAGCACGGCGTGGTGAGCAAGGGTCTCGGACTGCTGCCCGGCGGGGTGACCAAGCTGCCCGCGCAGCGGCTGCCGCACATGGGCTGGAACATCGTCGCTCCGCCGGCCGGCTCGTTGCTCTTCGCCGGGCTGCCCGCCGAGAGCCGGTTCTACTTCGTCCACTCGTACGGCGTGATCGAGCCGGCGGCGCTGGCCGCGGCCGGGGCCCGGGTGACCACCGCCCACCACGGCACGGATTTCGTGGCCGCCGTGGAGCGCGGTTCGCTGTCGGCGGCCCAGTTCCACCCGGAGAAGTCGGCCGAGACCGGGGCGGCGCTGCTGCGCAACTGGCTGGCCACGGTTGACTGAGCCCTCGCGAGCTGAGGTGGGACGGTGAGCAAGGAGCGGGCCCGCCGGCGCGTGGTGCGCGAGGCCGAGGCGGCCCGGGCGCGGGCGGTCCGGCAGCGCAAGCTGGCCCGCCGCCAACGCCGGGGCGCGTTGGTCCGTCGGGTGACGCCGCGGTGGCGACGGGGCCGGACCGGCCGGCTGGGCCGGCGCACGCGGTCGGAGCGCGCGGCGATCCTGGCGCTGACCCTGACGGCGCTGCTGCTGATCTGGACGTTCGTCGACGACCTGGCCCTCCGGCTGGTGCTGGTCGTCCTGCTGCTGCTGGTCCTGCCGGCGATCGTCGTGATCGCCCTGGACCGTCGGATCTGAATACGAGGAGACGAAGTTGAGCCTGACCCTGTTGCCCGCCGTGGACGTCGCCGACGGCCAGGCCGTCCGGCTCGTGCAGGGCGCCGCCGGCAGCGAGACGACCTACGGCGACCCGCTGGAGGCCGCGCTGGCCTGGCAGGCCGACGGCGCCGAGTGGATCCACCTGGTCGACCTGGATGCGGCGTTCGGGCGGGGCACCAACGCGCACCTGCTCGCCGAGGTGGTCCGGCAGCTCGACGTGAAGGTCGAGCTCTCCGGCGGCATCCGGGACGACGAGTCGCTGCGGGCGGCGCTGGGCACCGGCGCGGCGCGGGTGAACATCGGCACCGCCGCGCTGGAGAACCCGGAGTGGTGCGACCGGGTCTGCGCGGAGTTCGGCGACCGGGTGGCGATCGGGCTGGACGTGCGCGGCCGTACCCTCTCGGCCCGGGGTTGGACCCGCGACGGCGGTGACCTGTGGGAGGTGCTGGAGCGGCTGGACAAGGCCGGCGCGTCCCGCTACGTGGTGACCGACATCACCAAGGACGGCACCATGCGGGGGCCGAGCCTCGACCTGCTGCGCGAGGTCTGCGCCCGTACCGACGCGCCGGTGATCGCCTCGGGTGGCGTGTCGACCCTGGACGACCTGCGGGCCCTGGCGACCCTGGAGCCGTTGGGCGTGGAGGGCGTGATCGCCGGCAAGGCGCTCTACGCGGGCGCGTTCACGGTGGCCGAGGCGTTGGAGACGCTGCGGACCGCCGGATGACCGTGACGCGGCTCGGTTCGGGTGGTCCCTGGGAGGCCGTCTACGGCTACAGCCGGGTGGTTCGGGCCGGTGACCTGGCTTGGACGGCCGGTTGCACCTCGACGGTCGACGGCGAGGTCGTACACGTCGGGGACGCGGCGGCGCAGACCGCGCAGGCGTTGCGGATCGGCCTGGACGCGCTGGCCGAGGTGGGCGCGGAAGCGGGCGACGTGGTCCGGACCCGGATGTACGTGACCGACCGGATCTACGCCGACGAGGTGGGCCGGGCGCACAACGCGGTCTTCGGCGCGGTCCGCCCCGTGGCGACAATGGTGGTGGTGGCCGGGTTGATCGACCCGGAGCTGCTGGTAGAGGTCGAACTGGAGGCCTGGCTCGGCGACCGGTGACGCCGGCCGCCCCGCCCGGCCGACGGTGGGGGCGGCCACATCGCGGCCCGATCGGTTGTGCACAACTTAATTGTGGGCTACTTTCTCCACGTGACCGATGATCTGGTGCTGCGTCGACAGGTGTGCTTCGCGCTCTATGCCGCGTCGCGTGCCCTCACCGACGTCTACCGGCCCATCCTCGACGAGTTGGGCCTGACCTACCCGCAGTACCTGGTGCTGCTGGTGCTCTGGGAGCGCGGCGACGACGCCCCCACGGTCTCCGAACTCGGCGCCGCGCTGCGGCTGGACTCCGGCACGCTCTCCCCGCTGCTCAAGCGGCTGGAAGCGGCGGGCCTGGTGGTCCGGACCCGGTCGGCGCGCGACGAGCGACGGGTGGAGGTGGGGCTGACCGGTGACGGCGCGGCCCTGCGGCAGCGGATGGACGAGGTGCCGCTGCGGGTCGCCCGCGCCACCGGCCTCACCGAGGCCGAGCTGGTCGGGCTCCGCGACACCCTCACCCGGGTCACCGAGACGATCCACCGACAGAAGGAGCAGTGACCACCATGCAGGTGCTCTACACCGCGTCCGCGCAGGCCACCGGCGACGGTCGGGACGGCCACGTCCGTACCTCCGACGGCACCCTCGACCTGGATCTGGCCATCCCGAAGGAGATGGGCGGCGCCGGCAGCGCCGCCAACCCGGAGCAGCTCTTCGCCGCCGGCTACGCGGCCTGCTTCCACTCGGCGCTGCGCCTGGTCGCCCGCAAGGCCAAGGCGGACGTCTCCAGCTCGGTCGTCGAGGCCGAGGTCGGCATCGGCCCGAACGGCAGCGGCGGCTTCGGCCTGACCGTCGCCCTGGTGGTCGACCTGCCCGCCGTCGAGCGGGCCGCCGCCGAGCAACTGGTCGAGGCCGCGCACCAGGTCTGCCCGTACTCCAACGCGACCCGCGGCAACATCGAGGTCGCCCTCACCGTCCGCGAGGCCGCAGCGGCCTGATCCCCGCCCGGCCCGTTCCTCGCGTACGAAAGGACGAACTCCATGAGCACCAATCGTGAGATCCACCTGGCCTCCCGCCCGCAGGGCTGGCCGACCGACGACAACTTCCGCCTCGTCACCACCGAGGTGCCCACCCCCGGGCCGGGCCAGATCGTGGTCCGCAACCAGTTCATGTCGGTCGACCCGTACATGCGGGGCCGGATGAACGACGTCAAGTCGTACGTGCCGCCGTTCCAGATCGACGCGCCGCTCGACGGCGGGGCGATCGGCGAGGTCGTGGCGAGCGAGGCCGACGGGATCAAGGTCGGCGACACCGTGCTGCACGGCCTCGGCTGGCGCGAGTACGCGCTGGTCGACGCCAAGGCCGCCCGGCCGGTCGACCCGACCGTCGCGCCGGTCAGCGCGTACCTGAGCGTGCTCGGCATGACCGGGCTCACCGCGTACGCGGGGCTGCTCGAGGTGGCCGGGATGAAGCCCGGCGAGTCCGTCTTCGTCTCCGGCGCGGCCGGCGCGGTGGGCAGCATGGTCGGCCAGATCGCCAAGCTCAAGGGTGCCGCCCGGGTGGTCGGCAGCGCCGGCTCGGCGGCGAAGGTCGAGCGGCTCAAGGCGCTCGGCTTCGACGCCGCGTTCGACTACCACGACGGCCCGGTGCGCGACGCGCTGAAGGCCGCCGCCCCGGAGGGCATCGACGTCTACTTCGACAACGTGGGCGGCGAGCACCTGGAGGCCGCCATCTCCTCGATGAACCTGCACGGCCGGGCCGCCATCTGCGGCATGATCGCCCAGTACAACGCCGACGAGCCGCCGGCCGCCCCGCGCAACCTGGCGCTGGTCATCGGCAAGCGGCTCACCCTGCGCGGCTTCCTGGTGGGCGACCACGGCAACCTGCGCGACGAGTTCGTGCGGGACGTGGCCGGCTGGCTGCGCGACGGCAAGCTCTCGTACGACGAGACGGTCGTCGACGGCATCGAGAACGCCCCGGCGGCCTTCCTCGGCCTGATGCGCGGCGAGAACCTGGGCAAGATGCTCGTCCGGGTGTGAGTCCCGATCCGACCCGCGGCGGTGGCCGGCCTCACAGGTCGGCCGCCGCCGCGTGCCCGTTGGATAGGCTCGCGGCATGACGGTGGCGGTACGGGTGATCCCGTGTCTGGACGTGGACGCCGGTCGGGTGGTCAAGGGGGTCAACTTCCTCGACCTGCGCGACGCGGGCGATCCGGTGGAGCTGGCCGCGGCGTACGACCGGGCCGGCGCGGACGAGTTGACCTTCCTGGACGTCACCGCCTCCTCCAGTGACCGGGGCACCATGCTCGACGTGGTCCGGCGCACGGCCGAGTCGGTCTTCATCCCGCTGACCGTGGGCGGCGGCGTCCGGCAGGTCGCCGACGTCGACACCCTGCTGCGCGCCGGGGCGGACAAGGTCGGGGTGAACACCGCCGCGATCGCCCGACCCGAGCTGATCGCCGAGATCGCCGACCGGTTCGGCCGGCAGGTGCTGGTGCTCTCGCTGGACGTACGGCGGGCCCCGGCCGGCACCACCCCGAGCGGCTTCGAGGTGACCACCCACGGCGGTCGCCGGGGCACCGGCATCGACGCGGTCGAGTGGGCGCGGCGCGGCGCCGAGCTGGGTGCGGGGGAGATCCTGCTCAACTCGATGGATTCCGACGGCACCAAGGCCGGCTTCGACCTGGCGCTGATCCAGGCGGTGCGGGCCGTGGTCGACGTGCCGGTGATCGCCAGCGGCGGCGCCGGCGAGGTGGCGCACTTTCCGCCGGCGATCGGCGCGGGCGCCGACGCGGTGCTGGCGGCGAGCGTCTTCCACTTCGGTGAGCTGACCGTCGCGGAGGTCAAGGCCGCGCTGAAGGCGGCCGGTCACCCGGTCCGCTGAGGCCGCCGTGGCCGCCGTGGTCCTGTGCCGCTCTCGGCCTCCGTGCCGCTCGTGGCCGGTGCCGGGCTGATGCATGGCGGTGGTTATCCGCGCGCGACGCCGCCACGTGGGCGTGTCGCGGGACGGGGGTGATTCCCTGGAGAGCGACATGACGCAGAGGCATGAATATGACTCGCCGTCATATCGCTCTTTACGAAATTGTCTTCCGGCCACGGCCACGGTGGGACCGCTCTGACCGGGCGTCAGCGGCCGCCGCGTCCCTCGGGGGAGCGGCGCGGGGCCGGAATCGACCGGACGACGTACTCCTGCACGGCGGCGGCGTGGTCCTCCTCGGGCAGGTGCCAGTCGGCGCTGCCTGGGGCGTGTCGGCGGACCAGAATGCCCTGCACGGTGTCCACGGTGGTCGCCCCGCCGGCGCTGGGCCGGGTCCGCCAGAGCCGTTCCCCGTCGGCGGTGATCCGGAACCAGCCGTCGGAGACGCTGACCAGGCCGGCGCCGACGAGCCGTCGCACCGCCGCCTCCACCTCGTGCCGTTCCGGGATCGCCTCGTTGAGGTGGTCCGCGGTGGAGATCACGTCAGCCAGCCGGACACCCTCCGGGCGTCGGGTGTCGGCCGCGCGGCGGTGCCGCCCCGCGCCGCTCGCGATCACCAGTGACACGAAGATCCAGGCGTCCGTCCAGCGCCATCCGTTCTCCCCCATGCAGGAATGATGCCCGCAGGTGTCCGTGGTGGAAACACCTACATGCCCCCTATCGCGTCAGCGCAGCTCAGCAAGGGTGGGGGTCGGAGTGTCCGGGGTGGACTCGGCGGGAGTCGCGAAGATCGGGATGAAGAACTGGGCCAGCGGGCCGATGGCGAGCGCGTAGCCGACCGTGCCGAGACCCACCGTGCCGCCGAGCAACCAGCCCAGCGACAGCACGGTCACCTCGATGACGGTCCGGACGAGCCGTACCGACCGGCCGGGGCGGCGGGCCGCGAACCCGGTCATCAGCCCGTCGCGCGGGCCGGGGCCGAGCTGGGCGCCGAGGTAGAGGCCGGTGGCGGCGCCGTTGGCGACGATGCCGGCGACCAGCAGGACGATCCGGGCGGCCAGCGGCAGGTCGGCCGGCAGCAGTGTCAGCGCGGCGTCCACCACCAGGCCGATCACCACCACGTTGCTGACCGTGCCGAGCCCGGGCCGCAGCCGCAGCGGGATCCAGAGCAGCAGCACGCTCGCGCCCACGATGATGGAGACGGTGCCGATGGAGAGATGGGTCTGCCGGGAGACCCCCTGGTGGAACACGTCCCACGGGTTCAGTCCGAGGCCCGAGCGGATCATCAGGGCCATGCTCACCCCGTACAGGACGAGCCCGGCGTAGAGCTGGGTGAGCCGCCGGACGGGCCGGTACCGGAGATTGCCAATCGGAGCCATGCATGCCACCCTAGGGGCCAATCCCGGCGGGAGAAGAGCCAATTTGGGAGGCGTGGCGTGACCAGTCAGGTGCGGGGTGCCCAATTGGCCCGACTGCTCGGCCAGTGGCACGCGCTCCCGGGCCGCCGCCGCAGCCCGGACTACGCCGCGCTCGCGGCCGCGGTCCGTGGCCTGCTCGCCGACGGCCGGCTCCCCCTCGGGGTACGCCTGCCGGCCGAGCGGGAACTGGCCGAGGCGCTGCGGATCAGCCGGACCACGATTACCGCCGCCTACCGGGAGCTGCGGGAGAGCGGCCACCTGGCCAGCCGGCGCGGCGCCGGCAGTTGGACCATGCTGCCCGGCACCCACCGGGTGGCCAGCACCGGCCTCTGGACCCCGGTGGACGACCGCGACATGATCGACCTGGGGGTCGCCGCGCTGGCCGCCCCGCCGCAGCTCGTGCCGGCGGCCCGGGCCGCCGCCGAGGATCTGCCGCGCTACCTGGGCGGCGCCGGCTACCACCCGACCGGGATCATCGAGCTGCGCGAGGCGGTCGCCCGGTCCTACAGCGAGCGGGGCCTGCCCACCAGCGCCGAGCAGATCATGGTCACCAGCGGCACCCAGCATGCGCTGGACCTGGTGCTGCGCCTGGCGCTGGCCCCCGGCGGCAGCGTGCTGGTCGAGTCACCGACCTACCCCAACGCGCTGGCCGCGCTCGCCGCCCGCCGGGCCCGGATCGCTACCCACGGGCTGGCCACCGACGGCACCGGCTGGGACGCCGACCTGCTGCTGGGCAGCGTCCGCCAGACCCGGCCCAAGCTGGCCTACCTGATCCCGGAGTTCCAGAACCCGACCGGCCACCTGATGCCGGCCGAGCTGCGCGAGCGGCTGGTCGCCACGGCGCACGCCGCCGGCACCGACCTGGTCGTCGACGAGTCCTTCGTGGACCTTCCGCTGGACGGCACCGAACTGCCCCCGCCGGTGGCTGCCTTCGACCGGCACAGCCGGGTGATCAGCATCGGCGGGATGAGCAAGCCGTACTGGGGTGGGCTGCGGATCGGCTGGGTGCGGGCGTCCGCGCCGCAGGTGCAGCGGCTCGCCGCCGCCCGGGTCGGGGTGGACATGGCCAGCCCGGTGCTCGACCAGCTCGTCGCGGTCCACCTGCTCGCCGACGCCCCGGTCATCGTCGCCGCCCGCCGGGTCCAGCTCGCCGCCCAGCGCGACGCCCTGCTCGGCGCGCTCGCCGACCGGCTGCCGGACTGGCGGATCAGCGTCCCGCGCGGCGGCGTCACCCTCTGGGCCGAGCTGGACGGCCCGATCTCCAGCGCCCTCGCCCGCGCCGCCGAGGAGGTGGGCGTACGGCTGGCGCCCGGCCCCCGGTTCGGCCTGGACGGCACCCTGGAACGCTTCCTGCGGCTGCCCTTCACCCTGCCCGCCGCGGACCTGGTCGAGGCGGTCGGCCGGCTCGCCGCGGTCCGCTACGACCTGGACCGGGCGGGTCGTCCGCAGTGGCGGGAGCCGTCGGTCATCGCCTGACCGGCTCGGCGCGCCGGCACGGGTCTCCCGTCGCGGCGCGCGGCTGCCACACTGTGCGCCGTGACGAACGGCGGTACGGCGCGGCGGGCGCCGCGGATGCGAGTGATGACCGAGGGTGCCACGGTCACCCCGCTGGAACTCTTCTTCGACCTGGTCTTCGTCTACGCGCTCACCCAGGTGACCGCGCTGATGGCGGCGAACCTCACCTGGTGGGGCATGCTGCACGGGCTGCTCGTGCTGGCCCTGCTCTGGTGGTGCTGGTGCTGCTACGCCTGGCTGGGCAACACCGTCCGCGCCGACGAGGGCATGGTACGGGTGGCGCTCTTCGCGGTGATGGCCACCATGTTCGTGGTCGCGGTGACCATCCCCGAGGCCTTCAACGACCTGCGCGGCGGGCTCTCCGGCCCGGTGGTCTTCGCCTCCGGCTACCTGGTGGTCCGGGTGCTGCACCTGGTGATCTACTGGCACGCCGCCCGGGGCGACGCCGGGCTGCGCCGGCAGTTGCTGCGCGCGTCCCTGCCGATGCTGGGCGGGGCGACCCTGCTCTTCACCGCCGCGCTGCTGCCCCAGCGGCTCACCGACACCCCGAACGGTGAGGACGTCCTGCGCACCGCGCTCTGGGGGCTCGCCCTGGCCATCGACTACGGCGGCATCATGGCGATCGGGGCGGCCGGCTGGCGGATCTTCTCGGCCGCGCACTGGACCGAGCGGCACGGGCTGATCATCATCGTCGCGCTCGGCGAGTCGCTGGTGGCGATCGGGGTCGGGGTGACCGCGCTGCCGATCTCCTGGCCGATCGTCGTGGCCTCGTTCCTCGGCATCGCGGTCGCCGCCGCGCTCTGGTGGGCGTACTTCGACGTGGTGTCGATCGCCGCCGAGCGGGTGCTGCACCGCGCGGAGGGCGCCGAGCGGGCGGCGCTGGGCCGGGACTCCTACACCTACCTGCACCTGCCGATGGTGGCCGGCATCGTGCTGCTCGCCCTCGGGCTGAAGAAGGTCCTGGCGTACGTCGGGGACGGCACCCACCACAGCCTCACCGACCCGCTGCACGGGCTGGGCCTGCTCGCCCTCTACGGCGGCGTGATCATCTATCTGCTCGGCCACCTGGGCTTCCGGCTGCGCAACATGGGTTCGGTCAACTGGCCCCGGGCGGTCGCCACGGTGCTGCTGGTGCTGCTCGTCCCGGTCGCCGACCAGCTGCCCGCGCTGGCCGCGCTCGGGCTGCTCGCGGTGGTCTGCGTCGGGATGATCACCGTCGAGGTGGTGCTCTTCGGGGAGGCCCGCCGCCGGCTGCGCGACTCGTTCCTCGACGAGCACGGCGCCGGCCGGGCGCCCGGCCACTGACCGCGGGCGGCGGCTCGGGGTGATTTGGGTGATCGACGCTCGGCGGGCCGGTGCGGTGGGAAGACTGCCGGTGTGGGCAGCGGTGGTCTCCGGTGGACGCGCGGGGTACGCCCCGGCGCGCCGGGCACCCGTACCAGTCGACTGGAGCTCTTCTACGACCTGGTCTTCGTCTTCGCCTTCCTCACCGTCACCAGCCTGACCTCCAGCGAGCCGAGCGCGAGGAACCTGGTCGGCGCGCTGCTGGTGCTCTGCCTGCTCTGGTGGTGCTGGACCGGTTTCGCCGCCCTCGGCAACGCGGTCCGCACCGACCAGGGCGTGCTGCCGGTCGTCGGTTTCGTCACCGTCGCCGCCACCTTCCTGCTGGCCCTGAGCATGCCGGGGGCGTTCGTCGACCGGCCCGGTGGGCTGAACGGGCCGCTCTTCTTCGCCGGCTGCTACTTCCTGGTCCGGGCCTGCCAGCTCGCGGTCTTCGGGTGGGTCGCCTGGCCGGACCGGGACCGGCGGCGGCGCTGGCTGCTGCTCGCCGTGCTGCCGGTGGTCGCTACGGCGCTGCTGGTCACCGCCGCGGTGGCGCCGCAGCGACTGCTGACCGGGGACGGCGCGCAGGGCTTGCTGCGGCTGGGCCTGTGGCTGGCGGCCCTGCTCGTGGAGTACGCCGCCGGTGTGTTGCTGGGGAGGGCGTACTGGGTGGTGGTCTCCGCCGGGCACTGGGCGGAACGGCACGCGCTGATCGTGCTGGTCGCGCTCGGCGAGTCGATCATCGCGCTGGGGTTCGGCCACAAGTTCGTCACCGAGCTGCCGCTCACCTGGCCGGTGGTGGCGGCCGCGGTCCTCGGCATCGCCATCGCCTCGGCGCTCTGGTGGGCCTACTTCGACACCCTGGCCCTCGCGGTCGAGCAGGCGCTGCACCGCACCCGGGAACCGGTCGCCCGGGCCCGGCTGGCCCGGGACGCCTACACGTACCTGCACCTGCCGATGGTCACCGGGATCATCTTCTTCGCCCTCGGGCTCAAGGACCTGCTCGCCGAGATCGCCGACCCGGCCAGCCCGTCCCGGGGCGTACCGCTGGGGGGTTTCTGGATCCTGGTGCTGCACGGCGGGGTGGCGCTCTACCTGCTCGCGCTGGCGGGGGTGGGGTGGCGCGCGCTGCGCGGGGTCCGCTGGGCGCCGCTGGTCGCGGTGGCGGTGCTCGCCGCGCTCTCCCCGGTCTCGGTGGGCGTGCCGGAACTGGACGCGCTGGCGCTGCTGGCGGTGGTCGCGGTCGTCTCGACGGTGGTGCAGACGGTGCTGGACGGCCCGCGCCGGCGCCGGACCCGCCAGGTCGCGCTGGAGGAGCAGCTCGCGGGCGAGGCGGAGCAGTCCCGGTGGCGCGGGGAGCACCTGTGAACGGCCGGTGGCCGTGTCCCGGGACGGAGGGACACGGCCACCGGTGCGGCACCGGCCGGCTCAGATCTCGGCGAGCGTGCCCTCGTACATCTGGTCGATCTGGGAGGCGAAGTTGGTCTCCACGCCGCGCCGCTTGATCTTCAGCGACGGGGTGATCTCGCCGTCCTCGATGGTCAGGTCGCGCGGCAGGATGGTCACCTTCTTGATCGTCTCCCAGCGGTTGAGCTTGGCGTTCAGCCGGGCGACGTGCTCCTCCACCATCGCCTGCGCCTCGGGGCTGGCGACGACCTCGGCGTAGTCGCGCCCCTCCAGCGGGCCGCCGGCCGCCCAGCCCTGGATAGCGTCCGGGTCCAGGCTGACCAGCATGGTGCAGTAGTTGCGGGCCTGCCCGATCACGATCGCCTGCGAGGTGTACGGGCAGATCGCCTTGAACATGCCCTCGATGTGCGACGGCGCGATGTACTTGCCGCCGGAGGTCTTGACCAGGTCCTTCTTCCGGTCGGTGATGCGCAGGTAGCCGTCGTCGTCCAGGCTGCCGATGTCGCCGGTACGGAAGAAGCCGTCCTCGGTGAACGCGGCCGCCGTCTCGGCCGGCAGGTTGTGGTAGCCGCGCATCACCGGCTTGCCGCGGACCAGGATCTCGCCGTCGGTGTCGATCCGGCACTCCAGGTCGCCCATCGGCCGGCCCACGGTGCCGATCCGCAACCCGTCCGGCGGGTTGACGAAGTTGCCGGCGCTGGTCTCGGTCAGGCCGTACCCCTCGGAGATGGGCAGGTTCGCGGCGGCGAAGAAGGTGGCGATCTCCTTGCTCAGCGGCGCCGCGCCGGAGACCAGCACCCGGATCCGGCCGCCCAGGCGGGCCTGGAGCTTGCTGAAGACCAGCTTCTCGGCCAGCCCGTACTTCAGCTTCAGGCCGGCCGGGACCGGCTGTCCGGCCTGCTCCAGCGCGACCTTCTCCTTGCCGACCCGAACGCCCCAGGCGAAGATCTTCGCCTTGAGGCCGCCGGCGCCCTGCGCGGTGGTGACCGCCTTGTTGTAGACCTTCTCGAAGACCCGGGGCGCGCCGCACATCAGCGTCGGCTTGATCACGCCGAGCATGTCGACGAGCTTGTCGACCCGGCCGTCGACGTAGGTCGGCAGGCCGACGTGGGTGGAGCCGCAGAGCAGGGTCTTGCCGAACGAGTGGGACAGCGGCAGCCACAGGTATTGCACGTCGTCCTCCCGCAGGAGGCTCGTCTCGGCCTGGACGACCGCCTCCCAGCACCAGCCGCCGTGCAGCAGTTCCACGCCCTTGGGGCGGCCGGTGGTGCCGGAGGTGTAGATCAGGGTGGCCAGGTGCTCCGGGCCGATCGGGGCGACCAGCCGGTCGATCAGGTCGGGCTCGGCGGCGAGCGCCCGGGTGCCCTGCTCCTCGAGCTCGGCGAGGGTCAGCTGGGGCACGGCGGCGGCCGGGTCGGCGGCGCCGTCGAAAAGGACCACGTGGGTCAGCGCCGGCAGCTGGGCGCTGGCGATCTTCGCGGCCTGGGCCGGGTTCTCCGCGAACAGCACCTTCGAGCCGGAGTCCGTGATGATGAACGTCGCGTCCTCGGGCTCGGTGGTGGGGTAGACCGTGGTGGTCGCCCCGCCGGCGCACATGATGCCGAAGTCGGCGATCACCCAGTCGAGCCGGGTGTTGGCCAGGATCGCCACCGGATCCTCCAGGCCGACGCCGAGGCCGTGCAGGCCGGCCGCGACCGCCTTGGCGCGGTGCCCGACCTGGTCCCAGGTGAGCCAGACCGGTCCGGAGTCGTCCGGGGCGGGGTGGGCGAATGCGTGCTGGTCCGGGGTGGCGGCCACGCGCTGGAGGAACATGTCAGGAATCGAACGGTACGGTACATCGAGAGCCATCGCTGTAGCCGCCTTCAGGGGTGGATGGCGTGACGGGGGTCACGTCGGTGTGCGGTTACCGAAGGGTATTGCCTGCCCGGGGCGTCGGCTAGCCCCGGTCCCTGTGAGCCCGCTGAGTCCCGCAAGGTGGAACGTCCCCGAGGTCAGGCGTACCGGTCGGCGCGCAGCGACCAGTCGTAGGTCGCCCGCACCCACGCCCGGCGGACGGCCAGGTACGGCCCGAGCGCGTCGTCCCCGCGGGCGGCCACCGCCGCGTCGCGCACCACGTACCGGGCCAGGCCGTCGTTGAACCAGTCGGTGGCCGTGCGAAACGCCGCCTCCGGCGCCCGCCCGGTCTGCGCCGCGATGACCGTGACCAGGTTGTGCGGGTCCGCCGCCGCGTCGCGCTCCTTGCGGTAGGAGAAGAGGTCGTTGCACCAGCAGATCAGGTCGGTGGCGAGGTCGTCGAGCGCGACCACCGCCGGGTCGGCCCGCCGACCGGCGCCGGGCAGAGCGTCGTACGCCAGGTCGGTGAGGGTGACGCTCGGGCGGACCCCGCCCGTGTGCCGGCGCATCTGGAGGTACTCCGTCAGGTCCGGCACCCGCCGGTGCTGCCGGTTCGCCGCCTCCCAGAGCAGCGCGAGCAGGTACTCCCGCAGCTGACTGACCAGGCGGAGCAGCAGGCTGGGCCGGCGGTGGGCGCGGACCCGCAGGCAGATGTCGGCCAGCCCGTCACCGAGCGGGCCGGCGGGCGACGGCGGGCCGGTCGGATCGCCGTGCCGGTCCAGCACGTCCAGCAGCGCGGCGACGGTCGGCGCCAGCCGGGCTGGCTCGGCCCCCAGGCCGTCGTCGTCGCAGGCATCGTCCATCACGAACAGCCAGGAGATCAGGTCGGTGAGCAGCCGTAGCCGGTCGACCGGCGCCGTCGGGCAGGTCCGGCCGGCCAGTTCCGCGGCTCCGGCCCGGCGCAGTCGGCGCAACCGCCGGTCGTCGTCGACCAGGTCGAGCCCGCGGGCCCAGTCCAGGCTCTCCCCGGCCACCTGGTCGGTGGCGGCGTGCCGGGGCGCGGCGAAGGGTGGTTCGAGCAGCGCCGCGACGTCGAAGCTCGGCATGTCGTCCCCTGTCCGGCCGTCCCGGGGCAGGTCGGCGCGCAGGAGAGTACGACAGCGGGCATCGGCGCGGATCACTGGCAGCTGGATCGCGCCGACCGGTTCGGTGACCGGTTCCGCACCCTCCGTCCACCTGCGCGGGCGGGGGTGGGATCAGAGGCCCAGGCGGGCGCCGCGCAGCCGCTCGGCCAGCGCCGGCGGGCCGTCGATCTGCACCCGCGCCACCCGCTGCCGCCCGGAAAGGAACAGCACCAGCTCGCCGGGCGCGCCGACCAGCCGGAGCCGTTCCCCGCCCCGGCCCGTGGACAGCTCGCCGTGGCCGGGCGCCTGGACCAGCAGGTCGGCGGGGAACCGGCGCAGGGTCGCCCGGGCCAGCAGGCCCGCCGGCTTCCACAGCCGCGCCTGCAACCCGGCCGCCACCTGGCGCGGCTGCCAGCCCGGCCGGGCCCGGCGGACGTCCTCGTGGTGGATGAAGAACTCCATGGTGTTGGCGAGCTCGTCGGTGAGCGGGTTGCTCAGCGGGCTCCACACCGGTGGGCGGCGGACCCGCCCGACCAGCTCCTGCCAGGACTGCCCGGCGATCCGCAGACGCACCCGCTCGGCGTACCCCCGCAGCGGCGGGAGCACGATGCCCCCCGCCGCGTCCGGCCGGCGCTCCCGCACCACCAGGTGGGCGGCGAGGTCACGGGTGGTCCAGCCCTCGTTGATCGTCGGGGCGTCCGGTCCCAGGTCCAGCATCAGGTCGGCGAGCGCCTCGCGCTCCGCTCGGGCGTACCGCGGCATGCAGAGGATCGTAGGGCCGCGCGGGCCGGACGGCGCGCCGGGCGCCGCGCGGGCCGGCGCGGCGGGCGAGTGACGGTGGACATACCGGCCGGGTTCGGCGTAGGTGGCCGCGACCGGTAAGGATGAGGGAGAGAATTGTGGCCTTACGGCGGGGGAGAGCGTGGCGAGCGGGACAAGTCGGGACGTGCTGGGCAGGGGGATGTCGGTCCTCGGCCGGGCTATCCGGGAGCAGCCGCGGATCTTCGCGGTCGCGGTCGCCGGCAGCGTGCTCTTCGGTTCGATGGTGATCGCCAGCGCGTTCGTGGTCGGCCGGGTGGTCGGCGACGTGGTGGTGCCGGCCATCGAGCGCGGCTCGGTGGGGGTGGGCGTGCTGGCCCTGGCCGCCGCCGCGCTGTTCGGGATCAGCGTGCTGCGGGTGGTCGGCATCTTCGGCCGTCGGCTCGGCGCGGGTTACATGCAGTTCCGCCTCCAGGCCGCCTACCGGCGCCGGGTGACCCGCCGCTACCTCGACCTCCCGCTGTCCTGGCATCACCGCAACGCCACCGGCACGTTGCTGTCCAACGCCAACTCCGACGTCGAGGCCGCCTGGTATCCGATCGCGCCGCTGCCCTTCGCGGTCGGCACGCTGGTGATGCTGGTCGGCGCGGTCGTGTCGCTCCTCTTCACCGACTGGGCGCTCGCCCTCGTCGGGCTCGCGGTCTTCCCCGCGCTCTTCGCGCTCAACGTGGTCTACTCCCGCCGGATGGCGCCCCGGCAGACCCGGGCCCAGCGGCTGCGCGCCGAGGTCAGCGGCATCGCCCACGAGAGCTTCGACGGCGCCCTGGTGGTCAAGACGATGGGCCGCGAGGCCCAGGAGACCGCCCGGTTCGCCGACCGTGCCGGCGAGCTGCGCGACGCGCTGATCTCCGTGGGCCGGCTGCGCGGCGTGTTCGACCCGCTGCTGGAGACCTTGCCCAGCCTCGGCACCCTGGCCGTGCTGGTGGTCGGCGCGTTCCGGCTGCGGGCGGGCGCCATCGGCGTCGCCGACCTGGTCAGCGTCGCGTTCCTCTTCACCGTGCTGGCCTTCCCGGTCCGGGCCATCGGCTGGGTGCTGGCCGAGCTGCCGCGCAGCGTCGCCGGCTGGGACCGGGTCAGCCGGGTCCTCGACGCCACCGGCGAGATGCCGTACGGCGACCGCGTGCTCGACCCGGCCGACCCCACGCCGGCCACCCTCGCCTTCCACGACGTGCACTTCGGCTACGAGCCGGCCGAGGCGCACCTGCCCGGCGCGGAGGTGCTCGGCGAGGTGAGCTTCACCGTGCCGGCCGGGAAGACCGTGGCGCTGGTCGGGCCGACCGGCGCTGGCAAGTCCACCGTCACCTCCCTCGCGGTCCGGCTGGTCGATCCGCACGCCGGCGTGGTCACCCTGGACGGCGTCGACCTGCGGGACCTGACCGCCGCCGCGCTCGCCGGCACGGTCGCCCTGGTTGCCCAGGTGCCGTTCGTCTTCGACGACACCGTGCGGGCCAACATCGCCCTGGACCGGCCGGGAATCGGCGACGACGACGTCTGGGCCGCGCTGCGGCTGGCCGAGGCGGACGGCTTCGTCGCCGCCCTCCCCGACGGGCTGGACACCATGGTCGGCGAGCGGGGCACCTCGCTCTCGGGCGGGCAGCGGCAACGGTTGACCCTGGCCCGGGCGCTGGCGGGGCGGCCCCGACTGCTGGTGCTCGACGACGCGACCAGTGCGGTGGACCCGCGGGTCGAGGCGGCCATCCTGGCCGGCCTGCGCGCCCCGGCGTCCGGCCAGGGCGCCGCCGCGTCGATCCTGGTGGTCGCGTACCGGCGGGCCACCATCGCGCTGGCCGACGAGGTGGTCTTCCTGGAGCAGGGGCGGGTGCTCGCCCGCGGCACGCACGCCGAGCTGCTGGCCACCGTGCCCGGCTACGTCGACCTGGTCACCGCGTACGAGCAGGCCGAGCACGAGCGCGAGCAGAACCGGACGTACGAGGAGGTCACCCCGCTGACCTCCGGCCTGGAAGTCGAGGTGGACCGGTGAGCGCGAGGAGTGCAGCGCAGCGGAGCACCGCAGTCGCGAACGAAAGGCGGGCCCGGTGAGCGCGAACGCCACGGCGGAGGCCGAACCCGAGCAGCGGGCCGAGTCGACCTGGCGGACGCTGCGCCGCGGCCTGGCGCTCTCGCCGGAGCTGCGGACGGGGCTGGCCGGCACCCTCGCGCTGGCGCTGATCTACATGATCGGCCGGGTGGCCGTGCCGGTCGCCGTGCAGCGTGGCATCGACCACGGCATCATCGGCGGCCTGGACCTGGGCGTGGTGTGGCGGGTGGTCATCGTGACCGGCGCCGTGCTGGTGGTCACCACCACCTGCGGCTACCTGATGATGCGCCGGCTGTTCACGGTCAGCGAGACCGCGCTGGCCGGGGTGCGTACCCGGGCGTTCCGGCACGTGCACGACCTGTCGATGCTGCACCAGCAGTCCGAGCGGCGCGGTTCGCTGGTCTCCCGGGTGACCAGCGACGTCGACCAGATCACCCAGTTCCTCCAGTGGGGCGGGGTGATCCTGATCGTCAACCTCGGCCAGCTGGTGGTCACCACGGCCGTGATGCTGGCGTACTCCTGGCAGTTGACGCTGGTGGTGCTCGCCGCCTTCGCCCCGGCGGTGCTGGTGATCCGGCAGCTCCAGCGCCGGCTCGCCGGGGCCTACGGCGTGGTCCGGCAGCGGATGGGCACCCTGCTCGGCACCATCGCCGAGAGCGTCGTCGGGGCGCCGGTGATCCGGGCGTACGGCGTCGCCGGGCGGACCTCGCGGCGGCTCGACGCGGCGATCGAGGGGCAGCGCGAGGCGCAGCAGCGGGCCATCCGGATCAGCATCCTGGGCAGCTCGGTGGGGGAGCTGGCGGCCGGCGTCGCGCTGGCCGGCGTGGTGGTCGTCGGGGTCACCCTCGGGGTGGACCGGACCCTGTCCATCGGCCAGCTCACCGCGTTCCTGTTCCTGGTCACGCTCTTCATCCAGCCGGTGCAGATCGCCACCGAGGTGCTCAACGAGGCGCAGAACGCGATCGCCGGGTGGCGGCGGGTGCTCGACGTGCTGGACGTGGCCCCCGACGTGGCGGACCCGGGGGAGCAGGGCCGGGAGCTGCCGGCCGGCCCGCTGGACATCCGCTTCGAGAACGTGGGCTTCGCGTACCCGGGCGGCCCGCCGGTGCTGCACGACGTCACCCTGGACATCCCGGCGAAGAGCCGGGTGGCGGTGGTCGGGGAGACCGGCAGCGGCAAGACCACCTTCGCCAAGTTGCTCACCCGGCTGATGGATCCGACCGCCGGGGCGGTGCTGCTCTCCGGGGTGCCGCTGGACCGGGTGCGGTTCTCCTCGCTGCGCTCCCGGGTGGTGATGGTGCCGCAGGACGGGTTCCTCTTCGACGCCACGGTCGGGGAGAACGTCCGCTTCGCCCGCCCGGAGCTGACCGACGAGCAGCTCACCGTCGCCTTCACCGAGCTGGGGCTGGCGGACTGGCTGGCCGGCCTGCCGTCGGCGCTGGACACCCCGGTCGGCGAGCGGGGCGAGGCGCTGAGCGTGGGGGAGCGGCAGTTGGTCGCGCTCGCCCGGGCGTACGTCGCCGACCCGGACCTGCTGGTCCTCGACGAGGCGACCAGCGCGGTCGACCCGGCTACCGAGGTGCGGCTGCAACGCACCCTGGACGCGGTCACCCGGGGCCGGACCACCCTCGCCATCGCCCACCGGCTCTCCACCGCGCAGGCCGCCGACGAGGTGATCGTGGTGGACCGGGGCCGGGTGGTGCAGCGCGGCCCGCACGACGAGCTGGTCCGCGATCCGGGGTCGGTGTACGGCCTGCTCTACGCCTCCTGGCTGGAGCAGACCCGGTAGAACCCGGGGGGCGACCGCGAGAGGGCGGCGGCAGGGACGACCTGCCGCCGCCCGCTTTCAGCCGGGTGGGCCGCCAGGCAGGTCGCCGGTGAGGTAGCGCTGCACGGTTGGGCCGATCGTGGCGACCAGGGTCTCCGAGTCGGCGGAGGCGACCGGCTCGAGGTGGATCACGTACCGCATCATGGCCAGGCCGGCGATCTGGGTGGCCACCAGCGCGCCGCGCAGCGGCACCTCGGCCGGATCGAGGTCGAGCTGGTCGAGGACCCGGCGCAGGATCTGGGTGACCAGGAACTCGCGCAGCAGGCGGGCGGTCCACTGGTTGCTGACCGCCGAGCGGAGCAGGGCCACCGCGGCGGTGCCGACCGGCGAGTCCCAGACGGTCAGGAAGGTGCGGACCAGCCGCTCGCCGACCTCCTCCCGGCCACCGGCCAGCACCCGAGGCAGCAGCTCGGCCGGGTCGATCGGGATCGACACGGTGGCCCGGAAGAGTTCCTCCTTGGTGCCGAAGTAGTGGTGCACCAGCGCCGGGTCCACCCCGGCGGCGGTGGCGATCGTCCGGATCGAGGCGGCGTCGAAGCCGCGCTCGGCGAACGCCGCCCGCGCCGCGGTGAGGATCGCCTCGCGGGTGTCCGGGTTGCCCGGCCGCCGTCCGGTGCGCCGCGCCATCACCCGCTGCGCCGGCGCAGGGTCGCCGCCGCCAGCACCAGGGCCGTCACCGCAGCGCCGGCCACGATCGCCACGTCCCGCCACATCAGGCCGGTCGGGTCGGCGTGCGCGCCGACCTCCTGGAGCGCCTCGACCGCGTACGACAGGGGGAACACGTCGCTGATCGCCTGGAGCCAGCCCGCCATCTGCCCGCGCGGCACGAAGAGCCCGCAGAGCAGCAGCTGGGGGACGACCACCACCGGCATGAACTGCACCGCCTGGAACTCGGTGCGGGCGAAGGCGCTGCAGAACAGCCCGAGCGCCACGGCCAGCACGGCGTTCACCGCCGCGATCAGGATGACCAGCGCGCTGCTGCCCGCCGTCTCCAGCCCGAAGAGCCAGTACGCCACCGCGGCGGCGACCGTCGCCTGGACCACCCCGGCCAGCCCGAACGCGAGGCCGTAGCCGAAGAGCAGGTCCAGCTTGGCCAGCGGGGTGGTGAGCAGCCGTTCGAGCGTGCCGGTGGTGCGCTCGCGCAGCATCGCGATGCTGGTCACCAGGAACATGATGATGAACGGGAAGAACCCGAGCATGATCAGCGCGACCCGGTCGAAGGTGGACGGCTGCCCGGGCGGGGTGGGCTGGTCGGCGTACATGTAGTAGACGATGGTGAGCAGCACCGTCGGCACCACCACCAGCAGCGCCACGGTCCGCCTGTCGTGCCGTAGCTGGCGCAGGATGCGCCCGGTGGTGGCGGCCAGGATGCGCGGGTTCATGACCTCTCCTCGCCGGCGGCGCCGTCGCGGCCCGCCTCACTCGCCCGGATCAACCGCAGGAACGCCTCCTCGAGATCGTCCACGCCGGTGGCGGCCCGGACCGCGTCCGGGGTGTCGTCGGCGACGAGCCGGCCCTCCCGGATCAGCATCAGCCGGTCGCAGCGGGCCGCCTCGTCCATCACGTGGCTGGACACCAGCAGGGTGGTCCCGGTGGCCGCCATGGCGTGGAACCGGGCCCAGAGGTCGGCCCGGAGCACCGGGTCCTGCCCGACGGTGGGCTCGTCGAGGATGACCAGGTCGGGCTCGCCGACCAGGACGCAGGCCAGCGAGGCGCGGCTGCGCTGGCCGCCGGAGAGGGTGCCGACCAGCTGGGTGGCGGCGTCGGCCAGGCCGACGTCGGTCACCGCCCGGTCGGCCTCCGCCGCGTCGTGACCCTGGAGGGCGGCGAAGTAGCGGGCGTTCTCCCGGACCGTCAGGTCGGCGTAGACGCTGGGCGCCTGGGTCAGGTAGCCGACCCGGTGCCGCAGGGCGGCCGTGCCGGCCGGCTGGCCCAGCACGGTGACCGTGCCCGAGCTGATCGTCTGTACCCCGACCAGCGCGCGCATCAGCGTGGTCTTGCCACTGCCGCTGGGCCCGAGCAGCCCGGTGACCCTGCCGCGCGGCACCGTGCAGCTGATGCCGTCCAGCACCCGCCGTCGGCCCCGATCGACGACCAGGTCGCGCACCACCGCCGCGTCGTCCATCGCCCACCTCCCAAAGAACTCATCAAGTGTTGAACTCAACGGTAGATGAGTTATCCACGTCGGCGCAACGGTTGACTTCGAGTGCACTCGAACTGAAAGCCTGGCGGGCGTGGACATCAGCACGCAGGAGATGAGCCTCTCCGTGGGCGAGGCGGCGGCCCGGGTCGGCCTGACCACCTACACGCTGCGCTGGTACGAGCAGGAGGGGTTGGTCGCCCCGGTCGGGCGGGACTCGGCCGGCCGGCGGCGCTACACCGAGGGCGACGTCGAGTGGCTGCGCCTGCTCACCCGGCTGCGCCGGACCGGGATGCCGGTGCGCGACATGCGCCGGTACGCCGAACTGGCCCGCCAGGGCGACCGGACCCTCGGCGCGCGGCGGGGGCTGTTCGAGGCGCACCGAGCCCGGGTGCTGGCCCGGATGGCCGAACTCGAGGAGGACCTCAAGGTGCTCAACTACAAGATCGACGTCTACCGCAGGGCCGAGGAGGGGCGATGATCCGCCGACGGATGGGCGCCAAGGGCCCCGAGGTCTCGGCCATCGGGCTGGGCTGCATGGGCATGAGCTTCGCGTATGGCACCGGCGACGACGCCGAGTCGACGCGGACCCTGCACCGCGCGCTTGACCTGGGAGTCAACCACCTGGACACCGCCGACATGTACGGCTCCGGCGCCAACGAGCGACTGCTCGCCCCCGTCCTGCGGGCCCGCCGCGACGAGGTCTTCCTGGCCACCAAGTTCGGCAACCGGGCCCGCGGCGAGGGTTTCGGCGGCGCCGGCACCCCCGGCACGTTCGTGGACAGCAGCGCCGCCTGGGCCCGGGAGGCCTGCGACGCCTCGCTGGGCCGACTCGGGGTAAACACCATCGACCTGTACTACCTGCACCGACGCAACCCGGAGACGCCGATCGAGGAGACCGTCGGCGCGCTGGCCGAGCTGGTCGAGGCCGGCAAGATCCGGCTGATCGGCCTGTCGGAGGTCAGCCCGGCGACCCTGCGCGCGGCGCACGCCGTGCACCCGGTCTCCGCCGTCCAGATGGAGTACTCGCTGTTCACCCGGGACGTCGAGGCCGAGATGCTGGCCACCTGCCGGGAGCTCGGGGTGGCGCTGGTGGCGTACTCGCCGGTGGGCCGGGGGCTGCTCACCGGGGCGATCACCGGGCGCGAGCAGCTCGCCGAGAACGACTGGCGCCGGAACGTGCCGCGGTTCGCCGAGGAGAACCTCGACGCCAACCTCCGGCTGGTCGAGGAGGTCCGGGCGGTGGCCGGGGAGATCGGCTGCACCCCGGCCCAGGCCGCGCTGGCCTGGCTGCTCGCCCAGGGCGAGGACATCCTGCCGATCCCGGGCACCAAGCGGGTGCGCTACCTGGAGGAGAACGCCGCCGCGGCGGACGTCCGGCTCAGCCCCGAGCAGCAGGCCCGGCTCCGCGACGCGGTGCCGACCGGGGCGGTGGCCGGGGAAAGGTATACCGAGGCAGGAATGCGAACCATCGGGCACTAGCCCCGCACCGGACACGGCGTCCGTCATCGGGCATTGCGGCCCGATAGGGCGTACGGCACGATGGCGCGGTGGATCCCGCGGCGGGGACGGCCCGCAGGTACCCCCGCCGCGTGCGGGACAATGGGTGACTGTGCCCGTAGCTGACCCTTCCCCGAGCGACGGCGGCACCGCCGGCGCGGTCCGCCCGTCCCGCCTCGACCCGGCCATCGCCGAGCGGCTGCGCCGCACCCCGGACGGCCTGGTCGCCGCCGTGGTGCGCCAGCACGACACCGGCGAGGTGCTGATGGTCGCCTGGATGGACGACGAGGCCCTGCACCGCACCCTGACCACCGGCCGGGCGACCTACTGGTCGCGCAGCCGGCAGGAGTACTGGGTCAAGGGCGCCACCTCCGGCCACCATCAGTACGTCCGCTCGGTGGCGCTGGACTGCGACGGCGACGCGCTGCTGGTCGGCGTCGACCAGGTCGGCGCCGCCTGTCACACCGGCCACCGCACCTGCTTCTTCACCGAACTGCCCGTCAGCTCCGAGGGGGCGCACTCATGACCGATGGCGCGCTCAGCCCCGACCTGGGCACCTTCACCGAACTGGCCACCCGCTGGCGGGTGGTGCCGGTGACCCGCCGGCTGCTCGCCGACGCGGAGACCCCGGTCGGGGTCTACCGCAAGCTCGCCGGTGGCCCCGGCACCTTCCTGCTCGAGTCCGCCGAGCAGGGCGTCGGCTCGGCCGGGATGTCCTGGTCGCGGTACTCCTTCATCGGCGTACGCAGCGGCGCCACCCTGGTGGAGCGGGACGGCGTCGCCGTCTGGACGGGCACCCCGCCGGTCGGCGTGCCCGCCTCCGGCGACCCGGTGCGGGTGCTCCGCGAGACGGTCGACGCGCTCGCCGGCCCGGTCTGGGACCCGGCCAGCGACATGCCGCCGCTGACCGGCGGCATGGTCGGCTACCTCGGGTACGACCTGGTCCGGCGCTTCGAGAAGCTGCCCACGCTGACCGATGACGACCTCGGCGTGCCGGAGCTGGGCATGATGCTCGCCACCGACCTGGTGGTCCTCGACCACTACGACGGCTCGGCGATCCTGGTCGCCAACGCGGTGCTGCCGCCGCTGGACGCACCGGACCGGGAGCCGCTGGTGGCGGCCGCGTACCACCACGCGGTGGGCCGGCTGGACGCGATGACCACCGCGCTGTCCCGACCGATTCCGCCCATGATCTCCACGGTCGCCCGACCCCCGGTCGAGGAGGTGCGCAGCCGCACCCCGGACGGCGGCTACCCGAAGGCGGTCGAGGCGGCCAAGGAGGCCATCCGGGCCGGCGAGTGCTTCCAGATCGTGCTCGCCCAGCGCTTCGAGCGGG
Source organism: Micromonospora sp. BS32 (assembly GCF_059089345.1). Lineage (NCBI taxonomy): Bacteria > Bacillati > Actinomycetota > Actinomycetes > Micromonosporales > Micromonosporaceae > Micromonospora > Micromonospora sp. BS32. The sequence continues at coordinate 26,719 of NZ_JBSSHR010000009.1, read as the reverse complement.
ACACCCACGCCGACCCGCTGGACGTCTACCGGGTGCTGCGCACCACCAACCCGAGCCCGTACATGTACCTGCTGCGCTTCGACGGGTTCGACATCGTCGGCTCGTCCCCGGAGGCGCACCTGAAGGTCAGCACCGGCCCCGACGGCGAGCGGCGGGCGCTGCTGCACCCGATCGCGGGCACCCGGCCGCGCGGCGCCACCGGGGCGGCGGACGCCCGGCTCGCCACCGAACTGCTCTCCGACCCGAAGGAGCGGGCCGAGCACGTGATGCTGGTCGACCTGGGCCGCAACGACCTGGGCCGGGTCTGCCGGCCGGGCACGGTGGAGGTCCCGGAGTTCGCCACCATCGAGCGGTACAGCCACGTGATGCACATCGTCTCGACCGTGGTGGGCACGCTGCGTGCGGACCGGACCGCCTTCGACGCGCTCGCCGCCACCTTCCCGGCCGGTACGCTCTCCGGCGCGCCGAAGGTACGGGCCATGGAGATCATCGAGGAGCTGGAGCCGGTCCGGCGCGGGCTCTACGGCGGCACGGTGGGCTACTTCGGCTTCGGCGGCGACCTGGACATGGCGATCGCGATCCGGACCGCGCTGATCCGCGACGGGCGGGCGTACGTGCAGGCGGGGGCGGGTGTGGTGGCCGATTCCGATCCTGCCGCCGAGGACCAGGAGACGCGGAACAAGGCCGCCGCGGTACTCGCCGCGATCGCCGCCGCCGAGACCCTGCGGCCGGCCCGGTGAGCGCGGGGGACGCGGCGGCGCCCGACGCCGCCGCGCCGTCCGCGCGGGGCCGGCGGGAGCTGACGTACGCGGTGCTGCTCTGCCTGGCCGGCGCGGGCCTGGCCTTCTGGGCGGCCACCCGGACCTGGTCGGTGGAGGTCGTCGCCCGGGGCGGTCTGCCGGCGGCGCGGCAGGCGCGCACTGGGGCGGACCTGCTGCCCTGGCTCTCCGCGCTGGCCCTGGTCGGGCTGGCCGGCGGTGGCGCGGTGCTGGCCACCCGGGGCCGGACCCGGCGGGCGCTGGGCGTGCTGCTGGCCCTGCTGGGCGCGGCGGTGGCCGTCGGGGGCGGGTACGGCGTGCTGGCCGGGTTCGCCGGCTCGGTGAGCCGGCAGTGGCCGGCACTGTGCCTGGTGGGCGGGGTGTCGGCCGCCGCGGGCGGGCTGCTCACCGCGCTGCGCGGCGGCGGTTGGCCGGCGATGGGCGCCCGCTACGAGCGGCCCGGCCGCTCCGCGCCGGGGCCCGCGACGGACGGCCCGGTCGCCGGGCGAAGCAGCCGCGAGGCGTGGGACGCCCTGGACCGGGGTGAGGATCCGACGGTCAGCTGACCGGCTGGCGCTCGCGCCGCTCGCGGCGGTCCCGGGCGGCGGCGCGGGCGGCGGCCAGCTCGGCGACGAGCCGGTCCAGCTCCGCCCGCTGGTCGGCCCGGGCCCGATCGGCGCAGACCGCCTCCCAGGCGTTGCCGCGGGCGGTGCGGACCCGACCCTCGCCGACCACGGCGCGTTCCAACGTGTGCACCATCCCGACCGCCAGCGAGGCGACGGTCCGGGAGATGGTGGTGAGTCCGATGGTCTGGTTCGGTCCCGCAGTGGTCATTGGGTCACCCCGCACGAAGAGATTCCGACGGTGGACAGGCGCATCATCGAGTCTGCCCGGAACCGATGCTGCCGGGCTCACGTTTCGCCCCGGTGACGGCCCGGTCAACTGTCCCTCAGGGGCGAACGACCTGCATAGGGCCGTTCCTCCTTGAGCTTCGTCACAGCGGCCTCGAGGGGTCGTGGCGCGCACTGCGGGCGGCGGCCGGACGTGATCTCATGGTCTATGGCCGACGGTCGATGCCCCGGGGCGGGTGTGGAAGCGGGTGGGGGTGACGCCGGTCGATGGGCGCGGTGGCGCTGCGTGACGTGGCGTTCACCGGAAGTCGGGCATCATGCCACAGCCCGTTCCGTGAGGAGCGCCATACCCCCGGCACCCGTCGCCAGGTGGCGCCACCTAGCATCGGCCCATGACACCCGGAGAGGGGAGTCCGTTGGTGACTGCTGAGCATGGGCACGCGGAGGCGAACGAGGCCGGTCCGGCAGCGTCCGGAAGCGTGCTGGACGAGATTCTGGCCGGCGTGCGCGAGGACGTGGCGCGGCGGCAGGAGCAGCTTCCGCTGGAGCGGATCCGCGAGCTGGCCGCGGCCGCGCCGCCCCCGCTGGACGCGTACGCCGCGCTGCGCAAGCCCGGGGTGGCCGTGATCGCCGAGGTCAAGCGATCGTCGCCGTCCAAGGGCCGGCTGGCCGAGATCGCCGACCCGGCCGACCTGGCCGGCCAGTACGCCTCCGGTGGGGCGCGGGCGATCAGCGTGCTGACCGAGGGCCGCTGGTTCGGCGGGTCGCTCGACGACCTCGCCGCGGTCCGGGCGGCGGTCAAGGTGCCGGTGCTGCGCAAGGACTTCGTGGTCTCCAGCTACCAGGTGCACGAGGCCCGCGCCCACGGCGCCGACCTGGTGCTGCTGATCGTCGCCGCGCTCGAGCAGAACGCGCTGGTCGGCCTCTTGGAGCGGATCGAGTCGCTGGGCATGACCGCGCTGGTCGAGGTGCACGACGAGGAGGAGGCCGATCGGGCCCTGGAGGCCGGCGCGCAGGTGATCGGGGTCAACGCCCGTGACCTGCGTACCCTGGAGGTCGACCGCTCGGTGTTCGAACGGATCGCGCCCGGCCTGCCCAGCAGCGTCGTCAAGATCGCCGAGTCCGGCGTGCGCGGTCCGCACGACCTGATCCGCTACGCCTCGGCCGGCGCCGACGCCGTCCTGGTGGGCGAGGGTCTGGTGACCCAGAAGAGCCCGCGTGAGGCGGTCGCCGAGCTGGTCAACGCCGGGAACCACCCGGCGACGCCCCGTCCGGTGCGCTGACCCGCGCCGACAGCCGTTCGCAGCGAGAGGACACCGCGATGAGCGCCACCCCGTCGGCCCCGGCCGGCCAGGTTCCCGACGCCGCCGGTCACTTCGGCCCCTTCGGCGGCCGGTTCGTCCCGGAGGCGCTGGTCGCCGCTCTCGACGAGCTGGACGCGGCGTACCGCAAGGCGATGACCGACGAGGGCTTCCTCGCCGAGTTCGACGCCCTGCTGCGCGACTACGCCGGCACCCCCTCGTTGCTCTACACCGCCGAGCGCTTCTCCGCGAAGGTGGGCGCCCGGGTGCTGCTCAAGCGGGAGGACCTCAACCACACCGGCGCCCACAAAGTGCGCAACGTGCTCGGCCAGGCCCTGCTCACCAGGCGGATGGGCAAGAAGCGGGTGATCGCCGAGACCGGCGCCGGCCAGCACGGGGTGGCCACCGCCACCGCCGCGGCCCTGTTCGACCTCGAGTGCGTGGTCTACATGGGTGAGGTCGACACCGAGCGGCAGGCGCTCAACGTGGCCCGGATGCGAATGCTCGGCGCCACCGTCGTGCCGGTCACCGCCGGCTCGCGCACCCTCAAGGACGCAATGAACGAGGCGATGCGCGACTGGGTGGCCAACGTCGACGACACGCACTACCTGATCGGCACCGCCGCCGGCCCGCACCCGTTCCCGGAGATGGTCCGGGACTTCGTCCGGGGCATCGGCGAGGAGGCCCGCCAGCAGTGCCTGGACCTCACCGGCGGGCTGCCGGACGCGGTCTCGGCCTGCGTGGGCGGCGGCTCCAACGCGCTGGGCATCTTCCACGCGTTCGTGCCCGACACCGGCGTCCGGCTGTACGGCTTCGAGGCCGGCGGCGACGGGGTGGAGACCGATCGGCACGCGGCGAGCATCACCGGCGGCTCCTCCGGGGTGCTGCACGGCGCCCGCACGTACGTGCTGCAGAACTCCGACGGGCAGACAATCGAGTCGCACTCGATCTCGGCCGGCCTGGACTACCCGGGTGTCGGCCCCGAGCACGCCTGGCTGCACGACACGGGCCGGGCCGTCTACTCGCCGGTCACCGACGCCGAGGCGATGGCCGCGTTCGAGCTGCTCTGCCGCACCGAGGGAATCATCCCGGCGATCGAGAGCGCGCACGCGCTCGCCGGCACCATCAAGATCGCCCCGGCGCTCGCCGCCGAGCTGGGCCGGGAGCCGGTCATCGTGGTCAACCTCTCCGGCCGGGGCGACAAGGACGTGCACACCGCCGGCGAGTACTTCGGCATCCTCGACAAGGAGTAACTGATGAGCCGGATCGGGGTGGCCTTCGACAAGGCCCGCGCCGACGGTCGGGCCGTGCTGGTCGGCTGCATGCCGGCCGGCTTCCCGACCGTCGAGGGCAGCATCGCCGCGATGACCGCCATGGTCGAGGCGGGCGTGGACGTCATCGAGGTGGAGATCCCGTACTCCGACCCGGTGATGGACGGCCCGGTGATCCAGAAGGCCAGCGACATCGCGCTGGCCGGCGGCGTCCGCACCGCCGACACGCTGCGCATCGTGGAGGCCGTCGCGGCCACCGGCGCGCCGGTGGTCACCATGACCTACTGGAACCCGATCGAGCAGTACGGCGTGGACGCCTTCGCCCGCGACCTGGCCGCCGCCGGCGGCACCGGTCTGATCACCCCGGACCTCATCCCGGACGAGGCCGACGAGTGGTTGGCCGCCTCGGATGCCCACGGACTGGACCGCACGTTCCTCGTCTCGCCCTCCTCGACCGACGCCCGGTTGAAGATGACGGTCGAGCACTGCCGGGGCTTCGTCTACGCCACCGCGATCATGGGGGTCACCGGCGCCCGGGCGCAGACCTCCAACGCCGCCCCGGTCCTGGTCAATCGGGTGCGGGCGGTCACCGAGCTGCCCGTCGGGGTCGGGCTCGGCGTCGGCACCGGCGCCCAGGCCGCCACCGTGGCCGGCTACGCCGACGGCGTGATCGTCGGCAGCGCGCTGGTCCGCTGCGTGCTGGACGCCTCGGACTCCGCCGCCGGCCTGTCCGCCCTGCGCACGCTGAGCGCCGAACTCGCCGAGGGCGTCCGCAACCCCGCCCGCTGACCCCCTCCGCTCTGCAGTTCGCCCCGCTCGGGCCGTGCCGCCGTCGGCGCGGCGCGTCACGCCGCACGGGCCGTTTTCGGCGCGGACCGTCACGCCGCCCGCTCGGCGCGTCACGCCGCACGGGCCGTCACGCTACCCGCTCCAAACGACCACGTAAGGCTCCGCGCCGAGCTGGGACGTCGCGTCGCGCGCCCGGTGACGTGGTCGGTCGGGCTGTGCCCAGCTGTCGGGCGTGTCGCCCCCGGCCGCCACTTCTCGCCGCGAGCGGTATGACTCAGCGTCATAAATATGCCGCAGAGTCATATCGCTCCTAGAGACAAGCGGGGGGTAGGTATCACGGTGCGTGACGCCCCCGCTGTGCTGACTCAGGAGCCGCGCCGACTCAGGAGCCGCGACGCGACATGAGCCGCGACGCGACATGAGCCGCGACGGGTCAGGAGCCGCGTCCAGCGGCGGGCGCGCCGCGCGGAGTGGGTGCGGTGGTCGCGCCGCCGCTGGTTCGAGCGCTCGCCCCGCCGGCGGTGGTCTCCGCCGAACCGGTGACCGGCCTCGCCCGGACGGCGGCCGGAGCGGCCCCGCCGGCGCCGTCGGGACGGAGGTCGCGCAGCACTCCCGCGCGCCCGGCCGCCGCGTCGGCGACCGCCGCCCGGGTCACCGGCGTCACCGCACCGGGCAGCTGTGCCGGGTCGTGCCAGCCGAGCCGGCAGCCCTCCGGGGGCTCCCCGGCCGGCGTCGCGCCGGGACGGGCCCGGAAGACGTGCACCAGCACGTCGGGGGGCGACCCCGGGTCGCCGGCGCCGGGACGCGCGCAGCCCGACCCGGTGAGGTGGTAGATCCCGACCAGGTCGGCGACCTCGACCCGGCACCCGGTCTCGGCGTGGATTGCCTCGGCAATCGCGCCCACCGGGCACTCCGGGCGACGCAGCCGGCCACCGGGGAGCGCCCATCGGCCGCCCGGCTCGCGCCGGCAGAGCAGCACCCGGCCCGCCCCGTCGGTGACGACCGCAGCGACCGCCCAGGTGAGCGTGCTCATGACGACGAGCGTACGGAGGGGGACACCGGAAGTCATGGGTCGCGCGAACCGCGCCGGACCGGGGTGCCGCGAGAGCGGTCCGCAACGGTAGCCTGTGCAGCCGTGACCCTCGCCTCCATGACCCCCCAGGCCGCGCTGCCGAGTCCCACCACCGCGGTCTGGCAGCTCGGGCCGGTGCCGATCCGGGCGTACGCGCTCTGCATCATCGCCGGCATCGTGGTGGCCTGCCTGGTCACCGAGCGGCGACTGCGCCAGCGCGGCGTCGCCCCCGGCGCGGTGCTCGACATCGCCGTCTGGGCGGTGCCGACCGGCATCATCGGCGCCCGGATCTACCACGTGATCACCTCGCCGGAGAAGTATTTCGGCACCGGCGGCGACCCCTGGAAGGCCTTCGCCATCTGGGAGGGCGGCCTCGGCATCTGGGGCGCGGTCGCCGGTGGGGCGATCGGCGCCTGGATCGCCGCCCGGCAGCTCGGCATCCCGCTGACCGTGGTCGCCGACGCCCTCGCGCCGGGCCTGCCGCTGGCCCAGGCGATCGGCCGGTTCGGCAACTGGTTCAACAACGAGCTCTACGGCGGCCGGACCACGCTGCCCTGGGGCCTGGAGATCCACCGGATGGACCCGGACAACCCCGGGCACGCGCTGCGCGACGACGCCGGCCAGCCCATCCTGGAGCCCGGCCTCTACCACCCGACCTTCGCCTACGAGGCGCTGTGGAACGTCGGCGTCGCCGCCCTGGTCTTCCTCGCCGACCGGCGCTTCCGGCTCGGCCGGGGCCGGGCCTTCGCGCTGTACGTAATGGGCTACACCGCCGGCCGGTTCTGGATCGAGCTGATGCGCAGCGACGAGGCCAACCGGATCCTCGGCGTCCGGCTCAACGTCTGGACGGCCGGCCTGGTCTTCCTCGGCGCGTTGATCTACTTCCTGCGGGTCCGGGGCCCGCGCGAGTACCTCGTCCCGATCGGGCTGCCGGCCACCCCGACCCCGGCCACCGGCGGCGACGTGTCCCAGGTCGACCTCTCCCACACCGGGGACGGGCCGCGGGCGGTGGCCCCCGAGGGCTACCGGGTGGTCGACGAGGAGCAGTTCCGGGCGTACCGGGAGACCGGAGCGGTGCCCGACGAACCCGCCGCCGTACCGACCGGCGACGAGCCCACGACGACCGGCGACGAGCCGACCGAGCCGACCGGAACCGACGCCGACCGGGCGACCGGCGCCGACCGGGCGACCGGCGCCGACCGGGCGACCGGCGCCGACCGGGCGACCGGCGCCGACCCGGCGGCCGGCGCCGACGGGGACGACGTCCGCGACGCGGACGTGCCGGAGCGGGACGACCGGGCCGGCGCCGCCGGCGGCCGCCCCGCCGACCGGGACAGCTGAGCGGCCCGCGTCGTGCGTACCGCGGTGGTGGTGGGTGCCGGACTCGGCGGCCTGGCGGCGGCCGGCGCGCTGGCCCGCTCCGGCTGGCAGGTCACCCTGCTGGAGCGGGGCGACCGGGTCCGCCCGGAACCCACCGCGGTGGTGCTCTGGCCGAACGGGGTGCGCGCGCTGCACGCCCTCGGCCTCGGCGCCGGGCTGGACGCGATCGCCACCCCGCTGCCGGACACCGGGGTACGCCGCCCGGACGGCCACTGGCTGGTGCAGCCCCGGCCGACGCCCGCCGACCGGATGCCGGTGGTGGTGCACCGGGAGGACCTGCACGACGCCCTGATCGCCGGGCTCGGCGACCGGGTCGAGCTGCGGACCGGGACGGCCGTGGACACCGTCCGGGCCGTCGCCGGGGAGCGGCCCGCCGTGGGCGTCGGCCGACGGCTCGTCGAGGCCGACCTGGTGGTCGCCGCCGACGGGATCCAGAGCGCGGTACGCCGGCAGCTCGCCCCCGAGGCGACGGTGGTCAGCTCCGGCTGCGCGGCCTTCCGCGCGGTGATCCCCTGGTACGCGGCGCCCCGGCTCCCGGCCGACCAGCCGGTCGGCGGGGAGACGCTCGGGGCCGGCTACCGATTCGTCGCGGCCTCGCTGGGCGAGCGCGGCTCCTCCGGCGGCTCCCGCCGGGGCGGCATCTACTGGGTGGCCACCACCGCCGGTGCGCCCCGTCCCGAACCGCCGGAGACCCAGCTCGCCCTGCTCAAGCGCTGGTACGCCGGCTGGCCCGCCCCGATCGGCGAGCTGCTCGACGCCACCGACCCGGCCGACCTGGTCCAACAGGAGGTGCGGGAGCTGCGGCCACTGCCGAAGGCGTACGGCTTCCCGGCCGGACCGGGCGGCGTGGTGCTGCTCGGCGACGCCGCGCACGCCATGCCGCCGCACCTGGGGCAGGGCGCCTGCCTCGCCTTCGAGGACGCCGCCACCCTGGCCTCGCTGCTGCGCGAGTCCCGGCTGCCCGACGCCGTGCAGGCGTACGACCGGCTGCGCCGCCCCCGCGCGGCCACCGTGGTCCGGCAGACGAGGCGGATGTCGGCGGTCCTGCAGGCCCGCGGCCGGCTGGCGCTGCGTGCCCGCGACGCCGCCCTCGGCACCATCAGCCCCCGGCTGCTCTCCAGCGCCGCCTCCGCCGCGGCCCAGTGGCGTCCCCCGACCCCCTGACCGGTCAGATGAGGGCGGCCGGCTCGGCGATGCAGGCGGTGCCGACGCGGCGGAAGCCGACCCGCAGGTAGACCCGGGCGATCTCCTCGCTGCCGGCGGAGAGGAAGATCAGGTCGGTGCCGGCGGCGCGCAGCTCGCGGGCGATGGTGGCAGTGACCGCCGCGCCCAGGCCGCGCCGGCGGGCGGCCGGCAGCGTCGCCACCCCGGCGATCTCGGCCACGTCGCCGACCCGCATCGCCATGCCGCTGGCCAGCGCGCCGTCCTCGGGCGTGGCGGCCAGCACCGACAGCCGCCGGCCGTCGGCGATCCGGGCCCGCTCCTCGTCCAGCGCCGCGACGTCCAGCTCGGTGATCGCGGCGTCCCGCTCGGCCGGCCCGGCCTCGCCCCGCGCGGTGCCGGCCGCGGCGAAGCCCACCGAAGCGACCGCGCGCCGGGCGGCCACGTCGGCCGGGAAGCCGTCCGCGCCGGGGTCCAGCACCCGCACGGGTACGTCGGTGAGGGTCGCCGGCTCGGGCAGCGCGGCCGGGTCGAGCACCATCAGCGGCGCCTCCAGCACGCGCAGCCCCGCGGCGCGGGCCGTGGCCAGCAGGTCCGGGGTGACCTCGTGGACCCACTCCAACGCCTCGGGCAGGCCCAGCTCCCGCTGCCGTTCCCGGACGGCGGTCACGTCGGCCGGCGAGGGCGGCGTGCGGGCGTCCGGCCGGGGACGGGCGTAGAAGGGCCACCCGGGCCCGTTCCGGACGAACAGCACCAGCGAGCCGTACTCCTCGCCGTGCGCCGCATCGCGGGGCACGGCGTCGTAGAAGTGTTCCAACCGGGCGAACAGCTCACTGTGCAGGTGATCCACCGCGCGAGACTACACGTCCCAGAGTCTGGAAGGTGTGATCAATCCGCACTGGCCTTGCGGGGGTCGCCCTAACGTAGACTCAATAAACCGCCAAGGGCCGACGTCGTCCCGACCATGATCCAACCTGAGTGACGACAGGAGGCCCGGTGGCCTTTCCGTACCCTCTGAGCCCGCAGTCGGCCCCGCCCGCGACCGGTCTGTACGACCCGGCGTACGAGCACGACGCCTGCGGCGTGGCCTTCGTGGCGGATCTGTACGGTCGGCGATCGCACCAGGTCGTCGCCCGCGGCCTCGGTGCCCTGTGCCGCCTGGACCACCGGGGCGCCCGGGGCGCGGAACACAACACCGGTGACGGCGCCGGCATCATGATCCAGGTGCCGGACGAGTTCCTGCGCGCCGTGGTGGACTTCCCGCTGCCCCCCGCCGGCCAGTACGCCACCGGCCTGGTCTTCCTCCCCGACGACGACGCCGACGAGGCCCGAGCCCGCCGGGTGGTGGAGAAGTACGCCCTGGTCGAGGGTGCCGACCTGCTCGGCTGGCGGGACGTGCCGACCGACCCGAGCGGGCTGGGTGAGACCGCGCTCGCCGCGATGCCCCGGATCCGGCAGGTCTTCCTGGCCGCGCACCGGCTCACCGGCGGCCCGGCCGGCCCCTCGGGCTCCCCGCTGACCGGCCTCGACCTGGACCGGGTGGCGTTCTGCGTCCGCAAGCAGGCCGAGCGGGAGAGCGCCGAGCGCGGCGTGCCGGCGTACTTCCCGTCGCTGTCGTCGCGGACGATGACCTGGAAGGGAATGCTCACCCCGGACCAGCTGCCGGCGTACTTCCCCGAGCTGACCGACGAGCGGGTGTCCAGCGCGATCGCCCTGGTGCACTCCCGGTTCTCCACCAACACCTTCCCGTCCTGGCCGTTGGCCCACCCGTACCGGTTCATCGCGCACAACGGTGAGATCAACACGATCCGCGGCAACCGGAACTGGATGCAGGCCCGGGAGGCCCTGCTGCGCAGCCCGGAGGTGCCCGGCAACATCCGGCGGATCTTCCCGGTCTGCACCCCGGGGGCGTCCGACTCGGCCAACTTCGACGAGGTCCTTGAGCTGCTGCACCTGGCCGGCCGGAGCCTGCCGCACGCGGTGCTGATGATGATCCCGGAGGCCTGGGAGAACGACCCGGGGATGCGCGCGGACAAGCGGGCGTTCTACCGGTTCCACGCGAGCCTGATGGAGCCGTGGGACGGCCCGGCGTCGGTGGCCTTCACCGACGGCGAGATCGTCGGGGCGGTGCTGGACCGCAACGGCCTGCGTCCGGGCCGCTGGTGGCGCACCTCCGACGGTCTGGTCGTGCTCGGCAGCGAGGCCGGTGTGCTCGACCTGGACCCGGCCACGGTGGTCGCCAAGGGCCGGCTCCAGCCCGGCAAGATGTTCCTGGTCGACACGGTCAACCACCGGATCGTCTCGGACGACGAGATCAAGACCGAGCTGGCCGCCGCCCGGCCGTACGGCGACTGGCTGCACGCCGGTCTGATCGAACTGGGCGACCTGCCTCCGCGTGAGCACATCGTCTACACCCACGACTCGGTCCGGCGCCGTCAGCAGACCTTCGGCTACACCGAGGAGGAGCTGAAGATCCTGCTCGCGCCGATGGCCCGGGTCGGTGCGGAACCGATCGGCTCGATGGGCACCGACACCCCGATCGCCGCGCTGTCGACCCGGCCGCGGCTGCTCTACGACTACTTCCACCAGCTCTTCGCCCAGGTCACCAACCCGCCGCTGGACGCCATCCGCGAGGAGCTGGTGACCAGCCTGTCGTCCACCATCGGGCCGGAGGGCAACCTGCTCGACCCGGGCCCGGCGAGCTGTCGGCAGATCGTGCTGCCGTACCCGGTGATCGACAACGACGAGCTGGCCAAGATCCTCTCCATCGACGAGGACGGCGACCTGCCCGGTTTCAAGGCGGTCCGGGTCTCCGGGCTCTACCGGGTCCGCGACGGCGGGGCCGGCATCAAGGCCCGGCTGACCGAGATCTGCCGGCACGTCTCCGAGGCGATCGAGGACGGCGTGCGGATCCTGGTCCTGTCGGACCGGGACTCGAACGCCGACCTGGCACCCATCCCGTCGCTGCTGCTCACCGCGGCGGTGCACCAGCATTTGGTCCGGGAGCAGACCCGCACCCAGGCGGCGCTGATCGTGGAGTCGGGCGACTGCCGGGAGGTGCACCACGCGGCGGTGCTGATCGGGTACGGCGCGGCGGCGGTCAACCCGTACCTGGCCTTCGAGTCGGTGGAGGACATGATCTCCACCGGCGCGCTGGTCGGGACGGATCCGGCCAAGGCGGTGCGCAACTACGTCAAGGCGCTCGGCAAGGGCGTCCTGAAGATCATGTCCAAGATGGGCATCTCGACCGTGTCGTCGTACTGCGGGGCGCAGGTCTTCGAGGCGGTCGGCCTGGACACCCGGCTGGTCGAGCGCTACTTCCGGGGCACCCCGAGCAAGATCAGCGGCATCGGGCTGAACGAGATCCACGCCGAGGTGGCCGCCCGGCACTCGCTGGCCTGGCCCGCCCCGGGCGCGGAGAACTCCGACCGGCTGGAGGTCGGCGGCGAGTACCAGTGGCGCCGCGAGGGCGAGCTGCACCTGTTCAACCCGGAGACGGTCTTCCTGCTCCAGCACGCCACCCGCAGCCGGCAGTACGACGTGTTCCGGCAGTACACCGCCAAGGTCGACGAGTTGGCCGCGCAGGCCGGCTCGCTGCGCGGGCTGTTCAGCCTGCGGACCGGGGTGCGCCCGCCGGTGCCGCTGGACGAGGTCGAGCCGGCCACCGAGATCGTCAAGCGGTTCGCCACCGGCGCCATGTCGTACGGGTCGATCTCGGCCGAGGCGCACGAGACCCTGGCCATCGCGATGAACCGCCTCGGCGGCAAGTCCAACACCGGCGAGGGCGGCGAGGACGTCGATCGGCTGCACGACCCGGCCCGCCGCTCCGCGGTCAAGCAGATCGCCAGCGGCCGGTTCGGGGTGACCAGCGAATACCTGGTCAACGCCGACGACCTCCAGATCAAGATGGCCCAGGGCGCGAAGCCCGGCGAGGGCGGCCAGCTGCCCGGGAACAAGGTCTGGCCGTGGATCGCCCGGACCCGGCACGCCACCCCGGGCGTCGGTCTGATCTCGCCCCCGCCGCACCACGACATCTACTCCATCGAGGACCTCGCCCAACTGGTGCACGACCTGAAGTGCGTCAACCCGGCCGCCCGGGTGCACGTCAAGCTGGTCAGCGAGGTCGGTGTGGGCACCGTCGCGGCCGGCGTCGCCAAGCTCAAGGCCGACGTCATCCTGATCTCCGGCCACGACGGTGGCACCGGCGCGTCCCCGCTCAACTCCCTCAAGCACGCCGGCACCCCCTGGGAGCTGGGCCTGGCCGAGGCGCAGCAGACCCTGCTGCTCAACAAGCTGCGCGACCGGGTCACCGTGCAGGTCGACGGCCAGCTCAAGACCGGCCGGGACGTGCTGGTCGCGGCGCTGCTCGGCGCCGAGGAGTTCGGCTTCGCCACCGCCCCGCTGATCGTCGAGGGCTGCGTGATGATGCGGGTCTGCCACCTGGACACCTGTCCGGTCGGCATCGCCACCCAGAACCCGGTGCTGCGCGAGCGGTTCACCGGCAAGCCGGAGTTCGTGGAGAACTTCTTCCTCTTCCTCGCCGAGGAGGTCCGCGGCTACCTCGCCGAGCTGGGCCTGCGGTCCATCGAGGAGGCGATCGGCCAGACCGAGCTGCTCGACGTCGTCCCGGCGGTGCGGCACTGGAAGGCGCACGGGCTCGACCTGGCCCGCGTACTCCAGCTGCCGGAGCTGCCCGCGGGCGCGGCGCGCCGCGGCGTGCGGGCCCAGGACCACGGCCTGGAGCTGGCCCTGGACAACGAGCTGATCACCCTGGCCCAGCCGGCGCTGCGCGACGGCAGCCCGGTCCGGGTGGAGGTGGCGGTGCGCAATGAGCACCGCAGTGTCGGCGCGATGCTCGGCGGCGAGGTGACCCGCCGCTTCGGCGGCGCCGGCCTGCCGGCGGACACGATCGAGTTCCTGCTGCGCGGCACCGCCGGGCAGTCCTTCGGCGCGTTCCTGCCGCGCGGGGTGACCCTGCGGCTGCACGGCGACGCCAACGACTACGTCGGCAAGGGACTCTCCGGCGGACGGATCATCGTCCGCCCGGACGCCGCCGCGCCGTTCGTCGCGACCGAGGCCGCCGCCGGCCAGCGGGCCGAGGACCAGATCATCGCCGGCAACACCATCCTGTACGGGGCCACCGGCGGCGAGCTGTTCCTGCGTGGCCGGGTGGGGGAGCGGTTCGCGGTGCGTAACTCCGGCGCGGTGGCCGTCGTCGAGGGCGTCGGCGATCACGGCTGCGAGTACATGACCGGCGGCACCGTGGTGGTGCTCGGCGAGACCGGGCGTAACTTCGCCGCCGGCATGTCCGGCGGCACGGCGTACGTGCACCGGTTGGACCGCGACCGGGTCAACGCCGAGCTGGTCGACCTCACGCCGCTGAGCGACGACGAGCGCGAGCTGCTGCACGAGCTGGTGCAGCGGCACGTCGCGGAGACCGACTCGGCGGTCGGCGCCGAGCTGCTCAAGCACTGGGCGGAGGCGGTGCAGGAGTTCACCGCGGTGGTACCCCGGGACTATCGCCGGGTGGTGGAGATCATGCGGGCCGCCGAAGCCGCCGGCCGCGACGTCGACGACGCGGTCATGTCTGCGCTGACCGCGCCGGTGCCGCCCGCGCCGCGGACGGTGGCCCAGGAGGTGGCTCGTGCCTGACCCGAACGGTTTCCTGCGCTACGACCGACGGCTGCCGGCCCGCCGCCCGGTGCCGGTGCGGATCACCGACTGGCGTGAGGTCTACCCGCCCGCGGGGGAGGAGCTGATCCGCGAGCAGGCCACCCGCTGCATGGACTGCGGCATCCCGTTCTGCCACGACGGCTGCCCGCTGGGCAACCGCATCCCGGACTGGAACGACCTGGTCCGGACCGGCAACTGGGACGCCGCGGTGGAGTCGCTGCACGCCACCAACAACTTCCCCGAGTTCACCGGCCGGCTCTGCCCGGCGCCCTGCGAGGCCGCCTGCGTGCTCGGCATCGGCGGCGGGCAGCCGGTCACCATCAAGCAGGTCGAGGTGGAGATCGCCAACGCGGCGGTGGCCCGGGGTGGGCTGAAGCCCCGCCCGGTGCCGCCGCCCACCGGCCGGTCGGTCGCCGTGGTCGGCTCCGGGCCGGCCGGGCTCGCCGCCGCCCAGCAGCTCGCCCGCGCCGGTCACACCGTCACGGTCTATGAGCGCGACGACGCGATCGGCGGCCTGCTCCGGTACGGCATCCCGGACTTCAAGCTGGAGAAGCAGCACATCGACCTGCGGCTGGCCCAGCTCGCCGCGGAGGGCGTGCGGTTCCGCACCGGGGTGAACGTCGGGGTCGACGTCACCGCCGAGCAGTTGCGCGCCGAGCACGACGCGGTGCTGCTCGCCTGCGGGGCGCTGCAGGGTCGGGACACCCCGGAGACGCCGGGCCGGGAGCTGCGCGGGGTGCACCAGGCGATGACCCACCTGGTCGCCGCCAACCGGGTGGTCGCCGAGGCGGCTGCGGGCCAGCCCGGCGTCGCCGCCGAGGGTGACGGCAGGCCGGCACCGGCCGTTCTGCCGGACGGCACGCCGATCGACGCCGCCGGCAAGCACGTGGTGATCATCGGCGGTGGGGACACCGCCGCGGACTGCCTGGGCGTCGCCCACCGCCAGGGCGCGGCCGGGGTGCACCAGCTCGACCTCTACCCGGAGCCGCCGCACGCCCGGGACGCCGACCGGGACCCGTGGCCGACCTGGCCGTGGGTGCTGCGCAACTACCCGGCGCACGAGGAGGGCGGCGACCGGGTCTTCGCGGTCGCCGTGCAGGAGTTCGTCGACGACGGCACCGGCCAGGTCAAGGGCGTCCGGATCGCCGAGGTGACCGTGGAGAAGCGGGACGGCCGGCGGATCGTCACCGCGCTGCCCGGCTCCGAGCGGGAGCTGCCGGCCGACCTGGTGCTGCTCGCCATCGGCTTCGAGGGCACCGAGCAGCAGCCGCTGCTGACCCAGTTCGGCGTGACCCGCAACGCCCGGGGCGCGGTCGACTCGGGGCCGGACTGGCAGACCGACGCCGACGGGGTGTTCGTCGCCGGTGACATGCACCGGGGTGCGTCGCTGATCGTCTGGGCCATCGCCGAGGGGCGGGCCGCCGCCGCGGCGATCCACTCGTACCTCGGTGGGGTCGGCGCGCTGCCGGCCCCGGTGGACCCCGCGCGGCAGCCGCTCGCCGCACGCTGACCGTCGCGGTGGTGCGTCCGGCGCTCAGCCGGGCGCACCACTGCGCGAGCGGGCGTGTCGCGGCACGGTCGTGTCACGTCGTCCCTTCATGCGGCGAGGTCGCCGGCCCGGCCCTGCGCACTCACACCCGGCCGACGCCGACGAGGGTGGGTCCGGACGCTACAGACCTGATGTCGTGGACGATTCACACAGCGAAGCCCGTCCCTCCGGCGGCCGCACCGCCGTTCCTGGTGGAGTCGACAGGCGGGACCGGTTCCGGGTGATCGAGGTCATGAGGTTGGCCGGTGGATCCGGCCTGCACGGGACCGAGGGGCGCGAAGATCATCGTTACGCTCCGGTCATGGATACCGAGGAGCGGCTGCGGCGGATCCGCCGGTGGCTGTGGATCGTACTGGTGGGTCTCTTCCTCAGTGGAGCGACCGCGTTTCCACTCGAGATCGAGGTGCGCTGGCTGCTGCGCGCGCTGGACCCGCTCGCCGACGACCTGCCGGCGCTGGTCGGCTGGCTCGACCGGGTGCACACCGGGCTGGTGGAGACCGGCGACCGCTACCCGTTCATGCTCTACGGCACCGACTGGCTGGCCTTCGCCCACCTGGTGCTGGCGGTGGCCTTCTGGGGACCGCTGCGGGATCCGGTGCGCAACGTCTGGGTGGTGCAGCTCGGCATGATCGCCTGCGCCGGGATCGTGCCGCTGGCGCTGATCTGCGGTCCGATCCGGGACATCCCGTGGTTCTGGACGCTGGTCGATCTGTCGTTCGCCGTCGGCGCCTTCCCGCCGCTCTGGTTCGCCCACCGGCACATCCGGGCGATCGAGGCGGCGACCGGCACCCCCGCCGTGCCGCAGGTGCCCAAGGTGGCGTCCTGACCGACGAGCCGATCGCGCGATTCGTCGGCGACATCAGGTTCGTAGCGTCGGGAGCCCGCACCGCGCGGTTCGCGGCGACGCGTCCGCTCCACAGCGCGGACGGTACGACCTGCCGGTCGGGCACCCGCCCCGGGGCGAGGGGCGGGCACCCGACCGGTGCCGGGGTCAGCGTTCCAGGAGCTGGTGCGCCTCGCGGATCTTCGTCCAGGACGCCGGCTGGGCCGGCGCGGCCGCCACCCGAGCGGCCGTGGCGAGTTCCGGGCGGCCGGGGGTGAAGAGCCAGGTGGTGAAGAGGCCGTCCAGGTCCAGCCCGGAGATCCGCTCGGCGAGCGCCTGGAACTGCGCGGTGGTGCCGTTGCCGTAGCGGTGCTCGGCCGTCCACGCGGGCAGGATCTCGAAGAACGCGTCGTCGCCGACGGCGAGCCGGAGCTGGTGCAGGGTCATCGCACCCCGGTCGTAGACCGCGTCGTCGAAGACCCGGTCGGCGCCCGGGTCACCCGGCAGCACCTGC
The DNA here is from genome assembly GCF_059089345.1 of Micromonospora sp. BS32. Classification (NCBI taxonomy): domain Bacteria; kingdom Bacillati; phylum Actinomycetota; class Actinomycetes; order Micromonosporales; family Micromonosporaceae; genus Micromonospora; species Micromonospora sp. BS32. The sequence continues at coordinate 9,577 of NZ_JBSSHR010000009.1, read as the reverse complement.
CAGAACTCGGAGTCGGCCGGGTAGCCGGCGTAGGTGAAGTCGAAGAGCTCCTGCGCGGTGCCCTCGCCCTGCTCCTCCGACCAGAGCCACTCGGCGTACGAGGTGAAGCCCTCGTTGAGCCAGATGTCGCGCCAGTCGGCGACCGAGACCGAGTCGCCGAACCACTGGTGGGCGTTCTCGTGCACGATCACGAACGGGTTCGCGCCGCGGCGCCAGAAGCTCGGGCCGTACACCGGGCGGGTCTGGGTCTCCAGCGCGAAGCCGATGCCGTCGATCGGCCCGGCCACGCCGCCCTGCGCCTCGAACGGGTACGGCCCGAAGAGGCCGCTCTCCCAGTCGACGACCTCCGCAGTCCGCTCGATGCTGGCCCGCGCCGCCGGCTCGCGCTCGCCCAGCGTGGTGCTGTACGCGTTGACCACCGGCTGCCCGTTGGGCGCGGTGTCGGTGACGATGTCGTACTGACCGATGGCCAGGAACGCCTGGTAGGTGGCGCCGGGCCTGGTGCTGCGCCAGCTCCAGCGGAACCGGTTGCCGGCCTCGGCCAGCGGCGGGCGGGGCTGCACGCCGTTGCTGACCACCTCGACCCCGGCGGGCACCGACACGGAGATGTCGAAGGTGGCCTTGTCGAGCGGGTGGTCGTTGGCCGGGAACCACCACCAGGCCGACTCCGGCTCGTTGACGGCGAGCGCGCCGTCCTCCGTACGGGTCCAGCCGGTGTAGCCGTTGACCAGCGTCTCCGAGGGGACGCCCGCGTACTTCACCACGATGGTGAGCAGTTGGTCCCGGGCGACGGGGCGCGGGGTGGTGACGACCAGCTCGTGCACGCCGTCGCGGCGGAACGCGGCCGACCAGCCGTTGACCCGGACCGACTCGACGTCGAGCAGGAAGTCCAGGTTGAACCGGGAGAGGTCCTGAGTGGCCCTCGCCAGGATGGTGGTGGTGCCGGTGAGCCGGTCGGTGGCCGGCTCGTAGCGCAGGCGGACGTCGTAGTGGTCGACGTCGTACCCGCCGTTGCCGTAGTCGGGGAAGTAGCTGTCGCCGAGGCCGGGGCTGCCGGGTGTCGGCGCGGCCGCGACCGGGACCGGCCGGCCCCAGCCCGGTAGGGCGGCCTGGCCGGGGGTGCCGGGCAGCAGGGTGCCGGCGGTGGTGACGGTCAGGGCGGCGATGGCCGCCGTGAAAGCACGTCGCACGGGGTGGACTCCCTCCGTCGGGGTGTTCGCACCGTCAATTTAATCGACAGTTGTGAACGTGTCTGGCCCGTCCGGCGTGATCACCTGTTCACTTGATCTAAATGTTTCGATAGGATTACCGACCAGTAACAACCTTTGGCCACGCGCGCGGCACGAGGATCCACCACCCCTGCACCGTGGAGGTCCCGCCATGCCCCACCGCGCCCTGGCCCGCGCCGTCACCGCGCTGGCCGCCCTGCTCGCCACCGTCCTCGGCGTCGTGCTCTCCCCCGGCACCGCGCAGGCGGCCACCGTCAACTACGTCGCCCTCGGCGACTCCTACTCCTCCGGCGTCGGCGCCGGCCCGTACGACCTCTCCGGCTGCCTGCGCAGCCAGAACTCGTACGCGCCGCTCTGGGCCGCCGCGCACGCGGTGACCAGCTTCCGGTTCCCGGCCTGCGGTGGCGCCGTCACCTCGGACGTGATCAACAGCCAGGTGAACTCGCTGAGCACGAGCACCACGCTAGTCACCATCACCATCGGGGGCAACGACGCCGGCTTCGCCGACGTCATCACCAGCTGTCGGTTCGGCAGCACCACCACCTGCGTCAACGCCGTCAACGAGGCGAAGGCCTTCGCCACCTCCACCCTGCCCGGCCGGCTCGACGCGACCTACGCCGCGATCCGCGGCCGGGCCCCGAACGCCCGGCTGGTGGTGCTCGGCTACCCGCGGCTGTTCGAGACCAACTACTGCGGCTGGCTGGCGATGAGCACCTACAAGCGCACCATCCTCAACGAGGCGGCCGACGTGCTCGCCACGATCACCGCCAACCGGGCCGGCGCGGCCGGCGCCACCTTCGCCGACGCCCGGCCGACCTTCGCCGGGCACGGCGTCTGCGCCGCCGACCCGTGGATCCGCGACGTCAGCGGCGTCATCGAGGCGTACCACCCGGACGCCGACGGCTACCGGTACGGCTACCTGCCGGCGCTGACCGCGGTGCTCGGCTGACGGATGCGAGAACGGCCGGCGGCTCCCCAGGAGCCGCCGGCCGCCCAGTGACGCCGACGTCAGGACACGTCGGCGTCGCTCGGCCGTCCCCACGGCCCGCTGATCGCGAAGACGTAACCGGGGCTCTGGATGTTGGCGAACAGGATCTTCCCGTCGGCGCTGAACGTCGGGCCGGTGAACTCGCTGTCGTTGAGCTCGTTGCGGGCCAGCGGGTACGCCTTGCCCTGCGCGGTCACCCCCACCAGGTGGGACAGGCCATCGCCGTCCTCGGCCAGGATCACCCCGCCGTACGGCGAGACGGTGATGTTGTCCGGGCCGTCGTAGTTGCCCTCCACCGACGGGTCCGGGTTCACGCCGAAGATGGTCTTCAGGGTGACCGTCTCCGAGCGCGGGTCGTAGAACCAGACCTGGCCGTCGTGCTCGTTGACGCTGCCGTCGTCGTGCCGGGCGAAGCTGGCCACGAAGTACGCGCCGCCGTCGGCCCACCAGGCGCCCTCCAGCTTGCGGCTGCGGGTGACCTGCTCGTCGGTGAACTGCTTGCGCACCGAGACGGTCTTCGCGTCCCGGTCCGGCACGTCCACCCACTCCACCTTGTACCGGGTGCCCGGCGTGGTGGCCTCGGACAGGTCCGCAATGTGCTGGCTGCCGAGGAAGCAGTTCATCGCCTGCAGCTCACCGACGGTGTCGCCGTCCGGACGCAGCGCCAGGGCGCGCAGCGCGCCCTTGCCGCCCCGGAAGCCGCTCGGCGGGGTCCACCGGAAGTACAGGCCGTTCGGGCCGCCGGCGTCCTCGGTCAGGAAGATCGAGTGGGTGTACGGGTCGACCGCCACCGCCTCGTGCGCGTAGCGGCCGAGGTACTTCAGCGGCACCGGGTCGAGGTTCTGCTCCCGGTCGTGCGGGTCGACCTCGAAGACGTACCCGTGGTCCCTGAGGTACTTGCCGCCGGCCCGCTGCTCGGTCTCCTCGCAGGTCAGCCAGGTGCCCCACGGGGTGATGCCGCCGGCGCAGTTGTTGTGGGTGCCGGCCACGCTGACGTACTCGCGCAGCCGCCGGCCCTCGCCGTCCACCTCGATGGTGGTGGTGCCGCCCCGGGCGCCCGGGTCGTAGGTGAGTCCGGCCACCGCGGGCACGCCGAACGGCTCGCTGCCGCCGATCTCGTGGTTGTTGACCAGCACCGAGCCGGTCGGAGAGCGGAAGCAGCCGGTGCCGTCCGCGTCGCTCGGGGTGGGCTGGCCGCTCTCCAGCAGGGTCACCCCGGCCTGCGCGACGATCGTGTACGAGAAGCCCGGGGGCAGCGCCAGCAGGCCGGCCGGGTCCGGCACCAGCTCGCCGTAGCCGACGGCCGGACGGACGGCGGCCCGAGCCGCCGCCGGACCGGCGATCGCCTCCAGGTTGCCGGCCACCACGATGCCGAGGCCGCCGGCCGCGCCGCTGCGCAGCAGGTTGCGGCGGGAAATGGGGGAGGAGGTCACGTGGTCACCTTCCAGATGGTCATCTTGTCGTCCGCCGTCAGGCAATCCGGGCCGGGGGAACAGCGCCCGGCCGGACGAACTACCAGCAGGTGAACATCGGGCCAACGGTCCCCGCCGATGGCTTCGTGCGCCGCCGGCCGGGCTCCGTTAGGGTTCCCCTCGACCAGGCGGACGTCGGTGGGGGAGCAGAGGGTGGGCAGGCTCGCGTCGGCGTACGGACAGGCGGTCACGGTGCACCGGCAGGCCCGGGAACGGTGGACGGCGGCCCGCGCCCTGCTCGACCGGTTGGCGGGCCAGCCCGTGCCCGAGCGCACCGTCGACCTGGTGGCCCGGCTGGCCCGGCTCGCCGGCGACCTGGCCGCCCCGACCAACGCCACGAGCACCCTCGGCGGGCCCGCCCCGGTACGGATCGGCGAGGCGTCCACCGTCGACGGTCGCTTCCCGCTGCTGCTGCCACTGGGCGCCGGCGGGCACCTCGCGGTCAACACCGACGCCCGCGACCCCCGGGTGGCGGTGCTGCTGCGGGTGCTAGTGCTGCGGCTGCTGGCCACCGCCGCGCCGGGCGCGGTCCGGGTGGTCGGCATCGACCCCGCCGCGCTGGGCGCCACCTTCCTGCCACTGCGACCGCTGCGCGACGCCGGGCTGCTCGACGCCCCCGCCGTCACCGAGGCCGAGATCGACGTGCTGCTCGACGCGGCCGAGACACACGCCCGCGCTGCCCAGCACGCCGGCCCCGGCGAGGGCGGGCTGCTGCTCGTGGTGGCCGCGTCCGCACCGGGCCCGCGCCAGCTCGCCCGGCTGGCCGCGCTCACCCACGCCGGGCCGGCCGCCGCGGTCTGCGTGCTGCTCGCCGGGCACCCGGCCGCGCTGCCCGGGCAGGCGCCGCCGCCGCTGGGCGCCACCACGACGCTCCGCCTCGACGAGCGGTACGCCTGGGTCGGTGACCCGCCCGGGCATCCGTTCAGCGCCGACGGCACCGGGCTGGCCGTACCGGTGCTGCTCGACGGCGACCCACCGGCGTCGGCGGTTCGCGCGCTCGCCGCGCGACTCGGCGCGGCCGTACGCGCCGACGAGGCGCTGCACGTCGCGGACCTGCTGCCCGAGCGGCGCTGGACGGACTCCGCGCGGACCGGGCTGCGGACGGTGGTCGGCCGGGCCGGGCGGGCGCCGGTCACCCTCGCCTTCGACGACGCCACCCCGCACTGGCTGGTCGGTGGGCGCACCGGCGCCGGCAAGACCGTCTTCCTGGTCGACGTCCTCTACGGGCTGGCCGCCCGGTACTCCCCGGCCGAACTGCGGCTCTACCTGCTCGACTTCAAGGAGGGCGTGAGCTTCACCGAGTTCGTGCCCACCGAACGGGACCCGTCCTTCCTGCCGCACGCCCGGGCGGTCGGCGTCGAGTCCGACCGTGAGTACGGCCTGGCCGTGCTCCGCGAGCTGCGCCGGGAGCTGAACCGCCGGGCCGACGAGTTCAAGGCGCACGGCGTCACCAAGCTCGCCGACCTGCCGGCGGGGGAGGCGGCGCCCCGGATCGTCGCGGTGGTCGACGAGTTCCAGGTGCTGCTCGCCGGCAACGACCGGGTGGCCCGGGAGGCCGTCGACCTGCTGGAGGAGCTGGCCCGCAGGGGCCGCTCGTACGGCGTACACCTGGTGCTGGCCAGCCAGAGCACCACCGGCGTGGAGGCTCTCTACGGCCGCGCCGAGTCGCTGTTCGGGCAGTTCGCGCTCCGGGTGGCTCTGCCCGGCGGCGCGGCCGTGCTCGGCCCCCGCGGCGAGGCCGCCGCGGCGACCGCCCTCGGCTCCGCGGTGGTCAACACCGCCGCCGGCGCGGCCGGCGCGGACACCCTGGTCCGCTTCCCCGACGCGCACGCCGACGCCAGGCAGATCGCCCGGCTGCGCTACGAGCTGTGGGACGCCCGGCCGGACGACGTGCCGCCACCCGCGGTCTTCCGGGGGTACGCGGCGGCGCACCTGGAGGACGATCCGGCCGGCACCGCCCTGCGCCCCGGCGGCCGGCGCCCCTCGGCGCTGGTCGGCCGGACCGTCGACGTGGACGGCACCCCCGCCCGCTTCGTCCTCGACGCCACGCCCGGCCGGCACCTGGGCGTGGTGGGCACCTCGACCACCGGCGCCCACGTGCTGCGCGCCGCCGCGCTGAGCCTGGCCCGTCAGCACGCCCCGGGCGACGTGGAGTTCGTGCTCGCCCCGCTGGCCGAGGCCGCCGACGCGCTCGCCGACGACACCGCCGCCGGGCTCAAGGCCGCCGGCCACCCGGTGACCCTGGTCGACGCGGCGGGGCTGCGGCAGCGGCTCGGCGAACTGGCCGCCGACACCGGGGCGGCCGGCCGGACCTACCTGGTGGTCTTCGGGGTGGACGCGGCCGGCGCCGCGCTGGCCCGGACCGAGTCCGGCACCTTTCGCTCCGGTCACGACGACCTGCGGGCGCTGCTGCGGGAGGGGCCGGGTCGGGGGGTCCACCTGCTCGGCTGGTGGCGCGGGCTGCGCCGGCTCGCCGACGACCTCGGCGGCTCGCAGAACCGCGACGACGTGGCCTGCCTGCTCGCGTTGAACGTGCCGGCTGGCGACCTGGGCCTGCACCTCGGGGTGACCGACCTCGCGTACACCCCGCGCGCCGACCGCGCGCTGCTGGTGGACCGGCACGCCCAGCGGACCGCGCTGATCGTGCCGTTCACCCGGCCGGGACACCGGTACGAGGAGGAGGACTGAGTGGCCCGCTTCGACGAGTACGCCGCCGCGGTGCGCCAGCTCTCCGTCCAGGTACGCGAGGGGGAGCGTGGCGCCGCCGCCGAGGCGGAGCGCCGGCGGGGGATGTACGCCGCCGCCGACCAGCTCGGCCAGCGGCTCGCCGTGCAGGGTCAGCGCCTCGACCGGCTCGGTCAGGCGATCGGGGTGCCGGAGGCGCCCGCCCCCGGCGGTCCGGTGGAGGCCGGGGCCGACCCGGGCGTGGTGCTGGAGGAGGCCCGTCGCCTGGTCGAGGAGGCCGACCGGCAGACCCAGCAGGTGGAGGCGCTCGCCCAGCGCCCCGAGTTGCTGCCCACCTGGTCCCCGGCGGCCCGGGCGGTGGCCGTCTACGTCGCCTGCGCGGCGGCCGGCGTGCTGCTCATGCTGGTCCTGGTGGTCGCCTCGGGCGTCGGGCTGGTCAGCGGCTTCACCCTGGGCGCCTGGGTGTGTGCCGGGTTGCCGGTGCTGTCGTTCGCCGCCGGCTGGTTCATCCTCGGGCGTTGGGGCCGGCCCGCGCTGGCCGCGGTGGAGCCGCCCCGGTTCGTGCCGCTCGGCTTCGTCATCTGCGTGGCCCTGGTGCCGACCGCCTACTGCGCCAGCCTGCTGCTGGTCCGCTTCCTGCGCTGACCTCTCCCCGCTGTCCACATCGGAGGCGAGGTGGGTTCTTCGACGCGGTGGTCGCTAGGCTCGGGCGAGGACCGTGAGCGGCACGGTCGGCGGGCGAGCAGGGAGGGCGCGTGAGCGCAGCGCAGATCATCGCCAGGCTGGCGGCCGCGGCACAGAAGCTGGACGAGGCGAAGGCCAAGACGGCCGCCGCCGCGCAGGACGCGGCCGAGGCCCGGGAACTGGTCGCGGGCGCCCTCGAAGGCGTCGCCGCCGGCCCGCTGATCGGGATGCTGGACGCGTACCGGCAGGCGCTCAGTCAGGCGGCCCAGGGCGCCGGGCCGGCCAGCCAGCAGGTCCAGGAGACGATCGCGAAGGTGCAGGCGCTGGGAAGCTGATCTCGCGCCGACCCGTTCAGCGGGCCCGCGCCCACCCGAGAAACCGCTCGGTCAGCTCCTCCGGCACGGCGTGCCCGTTGAGCTGCGAGAGCTGCGCTCCCGCCTCGGTGATCAGCGTGCTCAGGTAGACCAGCAGCGCGGTCGTTCGAGCCGGGCCACGGTCGCCCCCGGCCAGGTGTGCGGGGCTTCCGGGATTGCCCGGGCCTGGTCGACCCGCGGGCGGCGGGCCAGCGTCGCGCGGTGGAGGCCGGACGGGGTTCCGGCCCCGCCGCGACTGGCCGCGCGGGTGGACGCGGCGGAGCCGGCACGTCCCGCGAGCCCCGCCGCTGCGCTCCGCGCGCCGCAGCCCGGCCCCGGAGGGCCCGTGAGCGCAGCGCGGATCAGCGCCAGGACCAGCGAGCCAGCAGATTCACGGGACGATCGCCAACGTGCGGGCGTTGGGGAGCCGACGGCTCACGGGTCGGTGAGCAGCAGCCAGTCGTCGTCGAGCCGGGTCACGGTCGTTCCCTCCGGCCAGGTGTGCGGGGCGTTCGCGACCGCGCGGGCCTGGTCGACCAGCGGACGGCGGGCCAGGGTCGCCCCGTCGAAGCTCACCGAGCCGTGGAACCGGGCCCGGCCGAAGTTCGCCGCCCCCTCGAAGCGGGCCCGTTCGAAGTACGCCTCCCCGCCGAACACGGTCCACCGGAACAGCGCCATGTCCGCGAACCGGGCCGTCCGGAACCCGGCGTAGCCGGCCAACTCGGTGTGCTCCATGGACAGCCCGCCGAGGAACACCGCGCCCCGGAAGCTGGTGCTGTCGCCGAAGCTGCTCGCGTCGAAGGTGACGGACCGGTGGAAGGTCGCGTCGCGCCACGACACCCGGTCGGTGAAGACGGCCCGTCGACAGTGGACCGGGCCACCCAGATCGCCGCCGTCGAAGCTGAGCGGACCGGTGACACGGGCATCGTCCAGCACGATCTCGGCGTCCCCGCGGACGCCGTCGAAGACCGCCCCCTCGAACGTCGCCCCGGCCAGCGACAGCCGGCCGCGCAGGGTGGCGCCCGCGAAGGTCGTACCGCCGGTGAGGACCGCCCCGGAGAGGTCGGCGTCGACCAGGGTGCAGCCGCCGGCGTCGAACCCGGTCAGCTCGGCCCCGGCGAGGTCCAGCCGGGCCTCCGGCCAGTACGCCGCGTCGTCCGCCCGCAGGTGCCGGCCGAGCACCCGCTGCGCGGTGCGCCGGACCTCCGTCTCCCGGGGCCCGTCGTCCGGTGCCGGCATCCGGAGGTACGCGCAGAGCACGGCCACGATCGTGGTCCGCTGCGCGGGATTGTCCTGCCCGAGCCGCTCCAGCGCGTGGAGCCCGCCGAGGCGTACGGCGGCGCTGTCGCTGCCGAGGAGTTCGACCGCCCGGGTGTAGAGGTCGGTCAGCCGGCGCTCGGCGGCGTCGTGCTCGGCCGCCGCGGCCTGCCGTTCCTGGTGCTGCTGGCCGATCCCGGCCACCGATTCGGCGTGCGCCTGCACCCGGTCCCGGTGCGCGTGGTCCTGGGCGGCCACCGTCTCCTGGTGCCGCTGGGCGCGTTCGCCGATCCACTGTCGACGGGCGGCGAGCAGCAACGCGAGCCCGCCGCCGGTGCCGGCCACCACCGTCAGGCCGGTGCGGATCGCGTCGATGCGCAACGTGGCCCGGGTGTCCGCCTGCGTCGCCCGGTCCGCCTCGCCGAGCAGCCAGTCCAGCACCAGCAGACCGATCAGCACGGCCAGCAGCAGGCCGATCAGCACCGACCACCACGGCATCACCCGTAGCTGCCCGCCCCGGCCCTTCTCCTCGCGCACGGGCCACAGCATGCCATCCGGGCCGGGCGTGCGGGGCCCGCGAAACCGGAGCGCCGGACGTCCCCTGTGGATGGTCCGACGCCGCTGGTCCGATTGGCCGCTTTGTGCCCCCGGCGCGAGATCAGGTTACCGACGCGTAACTTTTCATTGACGAGTGTGAAACGCGCCACGCATCATCGTCCCACCGATCGATCGGATCCCCCCGCCCGCCGTCCCGGGTTCCCGGGTACCTCCCACCGGAGGTGCAGCCATGCTGCTCCGCACGATCCTCGCTGCCACCACCCTCACCGCGGCACTGCTCGTCCCGGCCACCGCCGCGGTGGCCGCCCCCGACCCCGCCGCCCCCGACCCCGCCGCCCCGGCCACCACCAG